>JBKDAN010000051.1:0-90800 GCA_046316615.1 Phycisphaerae bacterium | reverse complement strand
TTTCCGTGATCGCCCGGGAAGCCGACCCGCAATAAGTCTGCCTCTGTTTCACTGGGGCACTCTGCTCGCCAAGTGAAGGGGTAGGGGGTGAAATCCCTGTCAAGTACAGGCGCGGGACGGCGATTGGTCTGTTTCGCGAGTGGCCGCAGATTTCGACCCCCCATTTTCCGCCACGGGGCTTTAGGCGGCTCTAGCGGTGCGATGCTGAGGGTGAAATTGTGAATAACCCTTCACTACCTGTCCCCTAGCTGTCATGTTGACATTGAATCGGAACCAACCACTGGACGTGGTGTGTTTCTTGTGGTAGTGTTTCGTGCCCGTGTGGTCTGGGCCGGGTGGGAAATTGACCACAAGTCCGGTGGTGGCAGGTCACGCCACACCGATGGAGATGCGATTCTCGGCAACGCGGCACCCTGATGGATGCCCTCTCGTACTCCCCCTCTTTCTTTCCGATCGCAATTACAACGTAAGTGATAACGCCCGACGCTGACGCGTTGCGGCTGTTGTCTGTTCCTTCCACTCATCACTCTGCGCCCAGTGTGCACGCGTTGTCGCATGCGCCGGGCGGCTGAAGGGAATCACATGACTCAGGAAAAGACTGTCCGTGCCTTCACGCTTTCGCAGGTTGCCCAGATGTTGGGCATGTCGCGCCGTGCTATCGAGAACTTTGTTCGAGATGGTGAACTTGCAAGTGTGCGATTCGGTCGCAGCATCCGCATTCGTGACGAAGACCTGCGCGCTTTCGCATCGTCCGGCACAACGCGGCGGCAAGTTGGGCGACGCTTGAATGCGGCAAAGGGGGGCGCATGAACCACTCGCAACACTTCACCAACCAAGCTGCTCCCGTGCTCGCGGTGCGTCCGCGTGAAGCGGCTCGCATTCTCGGCATCGGCTCGCGGCTGCTCTGGGCAAACACAAGCCCGCGCGGTGATATTCCATCCGTTCGCATCGGGAGAGTGGTGTTGTATCGCCCGAGTGATCTCGACGCATGGCTCGCATCGCACGCGAGTAAGGCGGTACGCCGTGGATAACGCGAAGATTCTCGATGCACTCCCCGACCCGGAACGCACCCCCAGAAACGAAGACGCCCGGGCTGCAATCCCGAGCGGCTCCAAAGAAAGTGATGCAATGAACTTTAGCAACTACGTCCCTCTCATGCCAGCGGTGCGGCGCAACGCACCCAACACATCACGCCAAGCGGCCCGACGGGCGCAAGGTTTCTTCAACCCGCAACGCGCCAAGGTGCTCGCGTTCATCGCGGGGCACGGTGAGCACGGCGCGACCGATCCCGAGATTGCGGCGGGTGCTCGTGTCGTGATCCAAAGCGTGAACCCACGGCGCGGCGAACTCGCGAGACAGGGTTACATCACGCTGCGTGGCGACACACGCCCAAGCCCCAGCGGGTGCGCGGCGCGGGTGTGGGTCGCGACCGATCTGGGGCGGGCTGCGCTGGCCGAGCACGCCAACGGCGATGCGGCGAAGGGGGTGGCCGATGGGCGACCCGCCTAAGCGCATCGACAACTTCGCACGGACGCGGGCGGTGCGTGATTCGACACTTGGGAAGCGTGAGAAGGCGACACTCGTGGCGTTCCTGACGTTCGCCGATGCTGATGGCGTTGCATGGCCGAGCGTTGCAACGCTTTCACGGGCGGCGGGCTATGGCCGATCCGCTACTCGTGCGAGCTTGCGCCGACTGGAGAAGACGGCTTGGCTCGTGCTCGTCGGCTCACGTAAGGGTGGCCGCATGTCGAATCGGTATCGGTTCCAAGTACCCAACCCGCCAGACGGTGGCGCGTTGAACGCAACACCCGCTGGCCCCCAGCCCGACACGGCGAAGCGTCCAACCCGCCAGAGCGTGGCCCCCAGCCCGCCACAGAGTGTTGCCGAACATACCAAAGAACATAACAGAGAACTGACCACACAACACACGGCGGACGCTGCGGCTCTGCTCGCGCTTGGGGTTGGGGAAGAATGGCTGAGACACGCGAACGCGACACCCGAGCGGATAGCGTGGCTTGCGCGAGAGGCGAAGCGCAAGGCATCGCCAGCGGGCTTTGCGGTGGCGGCGATTCGGGAGCCTTACGCGGTGCCGACGGTCGCAGCCGACGCAGGGAACACGCCGGAAGCAAAGCGAGCGAGTGCAATCGAAACCTTCAACGGGCTGAGCGCGCCCGAGCGGGCAAAGTGGGTGGCGCACGCTCGCGCCAAGTATCGGAATCTCGCGGATCGGTACAGCTACCCGGATGACTCGGCCCCGATCATCGGTGCGATTGCAAAGCTGATGCAGGCGGGCGACGCGCCCCAGCCGAAACGTGCTATGGGAATTGACTGAGATGGTGTTGCATATCAGCAACACTTGTGATAGGATGACACCGATGAAGACGACTGTTTCGCAAGTGCTCCGAGAGGCGATTGAGCACGCCGGGCAATCCCGGAACGAAATCGCACGCGCGACGGGCGTAAGTGCGTCCGCAATCAGCAGGTTCGTGGAAAGCGGGCGGGCACTTCGCACGCCCAGCGTCGATGCGTTGTGTGCGTACCTGGGCCTGACGCTGGTGAAGATGAAGACGACAAGCAAAGCCCGCAGGGGCAAAGGGGGTGCATGATGGCACGTAGCAAGGGCACTGGCAGCATCTTCAAGAAAACACCCAAAGGCCCGTGGATCGCCAGCTTCTGGGATCACAAGGGCAAGCGGCGCGAGCATTCGACGCGGACGACTGACAAGGCATCCGCCGAGCGCATTCTCAACAAGCTCGTGGCAGAGGTTGCACTCCGTCGCGACCTCGTGATTGATCCGGCGCAGGATCGGTTTGCCGTGGAAGGCCGCAAGGCTCTGACCGAGCACACGGCGGCGTACATCGCGCACTGCGAACGCGCTGGGCATGATCCGCGACACGTCAAGCAAAAAAAGTCACATCTCGCGAAGATGATGGCGGGGGGCACGGTGGCCCGGCTGGCCGAACTGACAGCCGACGCGCTGGAGCTTCACCTGAAGGCTTTGCAGGATCGCGGTTTGTCGGCGCGCAGCGTGAACCACGTAAGGCAAACTGCGGTGGCGTTCTACTCGTGGTGCGTCCGCACGGGACGCGCCCAAGCGAATCCGCTGGCGATTGTGCCCAAGCTGGACGAATCTCGCGACCGGCGGCGCATCCGTCGCCCGCTGACGGATGATGAACTGGCGCGGCTGATTGACGTTGCACGCCAGCGCGGGCGGCATGCGTGGTACATCACGGCTGCACTCGCCGGGCTGCGCAAAGGCGATATGTGCAAGCTGACGTGGGCTGACGTAGATTTTGCAGAAAGCACGCTGACGATTCGACAAGGCAAGGCACGACGAATCGACGTGATCCCCATGCACCCCCAAGTTGCCCAAGTGTTGCGGCAACGGCTGGACGAGAACCCCGCGCTCCCGATGGCGCGCGTGTGGCCGCAAACGATCCGCGACCTGACGCGGCGGAATGACTTTCGACGGGCGGGCATTCCTGCGAAGGATGCCGAAGACCGCGTGGTCGATCTGCACGCGCTTCGCACAACTTTGGGTACGGCATTGGCGCGGGCTGGTGTTGTGCCGCAAGTGGCTCAGAAAGTGATGCGACACTCAGACTATCGCACCACGCTGCGGCATTACACGATTCTCGGATTGAGCGATACGGCTGGCGCGGTCGCGAAGCTCCCGAGCATTCAAACCCCCGGAAGGCACGCGGCAACGGGCACGATGCACGCGAGCGCAGCGGACGCGGAAGGGCACCAGCGTTACTGCCAGCAGTTGGCAAGCGAAACCGATCAATCCGATGCGAAGCGGCGCGATGATGATGCTCACGACGCACGCGACGAGAACACCGAGAACATGGCGGATTCTCGCAGATTTAGCGGTGTTTCGTCACATCGTCGCGAGCAAATGACAACGGCGAGCGGCAGCCTCGGATGCTGACACTCGCCGCTGTGTGTGTGGTGAGGTGGGAATCAGTTGGCCGGCGTCGCGTCGGGGCGCGAGGTGTATTCCAAGCGCTTGTCGTCGCCGAACCCGAAGGCTTCGGGGTTGATGTACTTGCCGCGGTTTTGTTCGAGCTTGATCTGCTCGACTTGGAGCGGGTTCTTGAGGGCCCAGGCGTCCTTGCGTTCGCCGGTCAGTTGCCAACTGACTTCGACGTTGGGTGCGCTGGTCTTGATGGCGAACTGGTTGTTGGCGACTTTCTGCACGACACGCGCCATGACGAAGTCGGTCTGTTGTTCGCCTTCGTCGATGACGGTGAGTTGATAGCGGAAGTTGTGGTTGGTCGCTTCCATCCATGCGGGCAGCGTGATGGTGGCGTAGCCGGTTGCGTCGGTGGTGGCGTTGCCTGAGTAGACGTTGATGTACTGGTCGCTCTCGATGCTGGCGTGCCAGAGTTCCTTGTTGGCGGGATCTTGGGGGTGATCGATGCGGAAGGACTTGCTGGTGGCGCTGAGGGCACCTTGCACGGTGACGTTGCCGAAGAATCGGCCAGCCCAAGAGCCGGCGATGGTGGTTGATGCGCTGCCTTCGACGCCAGCGCCGGTGATGCTGATGGAGTCGAGATTGCCGCGAATGCCTGCGGCGCCGTTGGCGGAGGCGCGACCTTCGACACCCCAGCCGTTGCCGGTGACCGTCCAACCGCGGATGCCGTCGAGGGAGGCAGCGTCGCTCAGGACGCTCAGCTTCGCAGTCTCCGGAGCGGTGCCATTGGCGAAGCTGACTTTGCCGTTACTGCCAATGGTCATTTGGGCGATGCCGGCAGTGCGATCGATGAGTTGGAAGGCGGCGTCGAGGTGGGGCGTGCCCGACACGCCTTGGGTGGACTGCAGCGACCAGGTACGGCCGCTGGGACCGGTGCTCTGGATGGCGAGCTGAGTGTCAACGTCGCTGGCGACGTGCATCTTGTAGAGCGGGTTGTTAATGCCCAAACCGAGGTTGCCATTGCTCGTCAGCGCGAGGCGATCACCATTGTTGTACACCTTCCACGTGGAGCCATCGAGGTAGGTCCACATGCTCCATGTGGGCGTGGAGTAGCCGTAGAAGGGCGTACCGGCGGCGTTTTCGTTGCGAATGTACATGCCGTTGTAGCCGATGGTGTTCGCACCGAGGCCGAACTGTTCGGCGCCGATTGTGAAGTTGCGACCAACGCCCACGAAGCCGCCGCTGAAGGTTTGTGCGCCGTTGAAGGTGTTGCCGCCGTTGCGGAGGGCGACGTTGCTGGAGAGGCGAGCGTCGGGGAGTGCGCCGGTGGAGATGTTGGCGGCGTTGATGCCGGTGAGGCCCGCGCCGTTGCCCGTGAAGACATTGTTGATGTTGTTGAAGACGTTCTCGCTGGTGATGGTCTGGTTGGAGTTGGTGCGCATGACGGTCGCGGGGAGGCGTGCCTCGGCGACGGTGCCGGCGTTGAGGTTGCTGGCGTTTTGGTAGAAGGCGCCGTTCTGGCCGCCGAGAGCACTTGCGTTGGCCGCGGTCGTGGCGGAGCCTGCGCTGCTGGCGAAGGCAGCGTTGGGGGTGGGGTTGAGGCGTTGGCGCGGGGTGAGGGTGACGAAGGCGTTTGCGCTGCCTGCGGGGCGGCGGACGTCGATTTCGATCCAGCGAGCGTTTGCGCCGAAGGCGGAGGCGCCGAAGTCGAGTTCGGTCACGAAGCGGCCGTCAGACTGAATGATGATGTTGTTGGCGACAAGCGTTGAGCCCTGCTGCAAGCCGCCGGCGGCGGAGTCGTAGACGCGGAAGCGGAGGTCAGCGGTGCCGCCGACTGCGGGCACGCCGCCGACGTTGAGCTGGCCCTGGTAGGTGAACTGAGTGCCCAGGGCCTGCGCGTTGGCGGAGCCAGCGAGGAGGGCGAGGGCGAGGGGGGCGGCGTAGGCAGCCAGACGGATGTGCGAGGTAACGGAACGTTGCATGGGTTCTCCTTCCCGAAGTCGAGCTGCCGGGCGATTGACGTGGTCGCGGCGGCTGCATGCGCGGGCGTGCTGCGTGCTTGGGCGATGTGTTCAAAGCCCGAGGAAAAGCGTGCAGCGCGGTCGGCAGGCGCGAAGGAAGCGAGAAGACGCGGCGGCGTCCGACACGAATTTGTGAAATTTGCAAGAGCGGGGCATGCGAGCAGCCGCCGAACGGGCTGTCCGGAACCTGCTCTGCGCGGGCGACGTATCGTTCCGTCCCTACCCGCTCTTCCGTCGTCTTCGGGTGTTTCTTGTGAGTTCCCTTTCGATCGGATTCCCCTCTTGGAAACTGCCATGAGCCTTGACACTGACACGACACCATCCGCAGCAGCAGACGCAGGCCACATTGCGATGGGCCGCAAGAAGAAGTCTGATCCTCACGCGACGCGCTGGGGCAAGTTCCTCAAGGCGGCGATTCAGATCGGCGCGAGCGACTTGATCATGAAGAGCGAGCAGGTGCCCAAGCTGCGTGTGCGCGGTGCGCTCAAGCCTTTGGACTGTGAGCCCGTGACCACGGAGGAATTTTGGGGCATCGCAGAAGCGATTCTGGACAAGGAGCAGTTTGCGGATCTGCACCGGCTGGGCAGCGTGGACTTTGCGTATGACTACGACGACAACGCGCGTTTCCGCGTGAACCTGTTCCAGGCACGTGGCAAACTGTCGGTCGCGGCGCGATTGATCACGAGCAACATCCGCCGGTTTGACCAGTTGTATCTGCCGCCCATCATGAGCGAAATCGCCATGCAGCCGCAGGGCATTGTGCTGCTGTGCGGCGTGACGGGCTCGGGTAAGAGCACGACGATCGCGGCGATGCTTGACTATGTGAACGAGCGCAAGCCGGTACACATCGTGACGATCGAAGACCCGATCGAGTACATCTTCACGGACAAGAAGGCGACGATCAACCAGCGCGAGATCGGCATCGACTGCCTGGACTTCAAGATTGCGCTGCGTGCACTGGTGCGCGAAAACCCGGACGTGGTGCTGGTGGGCGAAATGCGCGACCAGGAAACGTTCGAAGCGGCGTTGCACGCCGCTGAAACGGGTCACTTGGTGTACGGAACGATTCACGCCAGCTCGACGCTGCAGACGTTCAGCCGTATTTACGGGTTGTTCGAGCAGGAAGAAGTGGAGCAGGTGCGGAAGATTCTGGCGTACCAGATGCGTGCGTTCGTGTATCAGAAGCTGTTGCCCACGCTGCACCCCAACATTCCGCGTATTCCGGCGCTGGAGATTCTCATCAATACCGGCGTCGTCAAGAAGCACATTCTCGAAGGCCGCGAAGGCGAACTGCGCGAGTACCTGAAGACCGTCGAAGCCAAGCAAACGGGGATGAAGGACTTCAACGAGTGCCTGGTGGAACTGGTCGAGCAGGAATACATCGCGCTGCGTGTGGCGGAAGAGAGCAGCCCGAACGTGGATGAGTTCCGGATGATGTTGAAGAAGTTGGGTTGATGGTGGGTATCGGCGGGCCGCTTGAGCAGATGGATGCCTGTCGTATATATTGCTCAGTTGAGCGCCCCGAGAGATCGGGGCGTTTTTCTTACGAACAGATTCCTACCTTGGGTACTCGCCTCCCGGTTCGGAGAACCGGGGTACCCGGAGGCAACTAGACGCAGCGGCGGGATTTGCCTAATATCCCTTCCCCATCTACCGCCCGGGCGAAGTGCTCTGGCGGGCCATGTTGGACCGTTGGTACTACCGACTCTGCGTGCCGCTAGCCAAGGCATGTCTGAACTTCAGTGTTCAAGAGCGGTGGGAGGTTGGAGCAAATGGCAAAAAAAGAAGTCACAAACATTTTCAAGATCATGGCCACGGGTGGTGCAGCCACCCCGGCGCCGCCGCTTGGTCCCGTGCTGGGCTCCAAGGGTGTGAACCCCGGCCAATTCGTGCAGAAGTTCAACGCGGCGACGCAGCACGTGAAGGGCAAAGTCGTCGGTTGCATCGTCACGGTGTACAGCGACCGCAGCTTTGAGCTGGAAGTTCGCGGCAGCCCTGTGAGCGCGATGATCAAGGACACGCTGAAGCTCGAGAAGGGCTCGGGCGTGCCCAACAAGAACAAGGTCGGCAAGCTGACCAAGGCGCAGGTGACGGACATCGCCAAGACGAAGATGGTTGACCTCAACGCGAACAGCGTTGAAGCCGCCATGCGAATCGTCGAAGGCACAGCCCGCTCGATGGGCGTCACGGTTGCCTGAGTCATCGGGCGCCTCACCCACCTGTTCAAAGCACTCACGCACACTTACACCATCACGCGGCTTGAGTTCGCTCGCCTCGTGAAGCACGAAAGAAGGAAGACATGCCCAAGCGGATCACCAAGCGAGCGAAGGCCAATGCCACCGTTCGCAGCGAGATCAAAGCAGCGTTGCCCGCAGATCAGGCGGTTGCGCAGCTGAAGAAGTACAAGGCACCCAAGTTTGACCAGTCGGTCAACGTGGTGATGCACCTGAACGTTGACACGAAGCAGGCCGATCAGGCTCTGCGCGGCGCCATCAGCCTGCCGAAGGGCATTGGCAAGACCAAGCGCGTCGTGGCGTTCTGCGGCAGCGACATTGCCCCCAAGGCTCTGGCGGCTGGCGCGGTGAAGGCCGGCGGCGATGAGCTGGTGGCTGAAATCGAGAAGGGCTTCATGGACTTTGACGTCTGTGTCGCGAGCCCGGACATGATGCGCGTTGTGTCGAAGCTTGGTAAGGTGCTTGGCCCCAAGGGCCTGATGCCCAGCCCCAAGGCCGGCACGGTGACGACGAACATTCCGGAAGCGGTGAAGGAATACTCGGCCGGTAAGGTTGAGTACCGTGCGGACGCGGGCGGCAACGTGCACGCGATCATCGGGAAGATGAGCTTCCCGACGGAAAACCTCGCGACGAATCTGGACTTCTTCATCAAGGCGATCGAGAAGACTCGTCCGTCGACCGTGAAGGGCAACTTCATCAAGAGCATCACCATCAGCGGGACCATGACCCCGGGCGTGCCTGTGTACTACGCCCAGGCGGAAGTGGCGGCTGAGTAAGTCAGACTTTTCACCCACGCGGGCAGCGTGAGCACGGTGCCTGCGATCTCCAAGCGAAGGAAGAACCATGTCGAAAGCAATGAAGAACATCATCATGCGGGACTACAAGTCGCGCGTGTCGATGGGTGGTGAGAAGCTCGAAGACGCGGTGCTGATCAGCATCCGCGGCGTGAAGGCCGTTGACACCACGAAGATTCGCAACAACCTTGCGAAGCAGAACATCAAGATCACCGTCATCCGCAACAGCCTGGCGAAGAAGGCCTTTGAGGGCAGCAATCTGAGCACCCTCAACGACCTGCTGAGCGGGGCGAGCGCGCTGGCCTACGGCGGCGCGAGCGTTGTGGAAGTGGCGCGTGCGCTGGTGTCGAGCATGGAAAAGTACCCCAAGCTCGAACTCAAGGGCGCTGTGCTGGACGGCACGGTGTTCAAGGGCAAGGAAGGCGTGACCGAACTGAGCAAGTTCCCGACGCGCGAAGAAGCCGTCGGCCGGGTCATCACCCTCGCCATCAGCCCCGGCAAAAAGCTCCTCGGCCAACTCAAGGGCCCGGGCAGCAACATCGCCGGCATCATCAAGGCGATCGAAGGCAAGCTCGAGAAGGGCGAAGCCATCGCGAAGAAGTAAGTTGACGGAGAGCAGAGGGCGGAGAACAGAGATCAGTTCTCCACAGTCCGTTCTCTGTTCACTGTTCTCTGTTTCCCGTACTCGTACACCTCACTGGTCCGTATCCCGCGTGTTGCGGGCACCGGCGGACGAAAGATCGGGCGTGCCGATCCCTCTGAGGTGACAAGTGAGCCGGACTTCTCCGGCGTTGAAAGGTTTGGACTATGGAAGTTGCTGCGAACATCAAGGATCTGGGTGACAAGCTGGCTGGTCTTTCGCTGAAGGACGCGGTCGACCTGGGCAAGTACATGAAGGAAGCCTACGGCATTGAAGCCGCTGCTGGTGGCGGCGTTGTCATGGCTGCCGCTGCTGCTGCCGCTCCGGCTGCCGCTGCGAAGGACAGCTTCGACGTTGTTCTGAAGGCCGTCGATGCCGCCAAGAAGATCGGCGTCATCAAGGTTGTGCGCGAAATCACCGGTCTCGGCCTGGCCGAAGCCAAGGCCCTCGTCGATGCTCCGGGCAAGCCCGTCAAGCAGGGCGTGGACAAGGCGGAAGCCGACAAGCTCAAGAAGAGCCTGGAAGACGCCGGCGCGACGATCGAACTGGCCTAAGTTCTACACGAGTTTTGCACATTCTGCATGATTCGAGAAGCGGTGCTTGACACCGCTTTCTTTTTTTTGATATCTTCCGAGACGAGCGCTGGAGACACAAGAATCCGAAGGGGGCGCCATGAGGTTCACAGTCGCACTAATTGCAATCGCCACAGTTGCCGCAACTTCGCTGGGCAGCGGGGGCGGCACCTACGAACCGGCTCAGTCGATCAAGTGCACGCAGACATTTTCAATGTGTAATGGTGGCTTTGCCACGTTGACTTGGTGGTGCACACCACCGGAAGATGCGCCCACCCCTACATGCTGCGGAGGCGGTGACGGTGGCGACGAGCCTGGCGCGTGCCACTTCATGATTTTGCCGGGTTGCTGCGGTGGCACGGTTATCTTGCCGTGAGGCATTTGATATGCGAGTGAAGACTTCTTCGATTTTCATCGGCATATCACTCGTCGTCGGCTTCGTTGTCTTCGTCGTCGTTTACCTGAAGAGTTCCCCGGCGACATCGAGTACTGGCTCACAGCGAGTTGCCCCAAAATCGGCGAGTGGTCTTGTTTTGGCGGATTTTCCCGAACGCGCAATAGCTGGAATTTCGGCTGGCCAGCGTGACGCGCTTGTGCGCGACACGGAGGCGACACTGTCCGTGTATCTGTCAAACAACTTGCCTGAGATGCTCTCTCACTTGAGGGCGCAGCGCCAGTCCGCCCCTTCGCAGTGGGATGATCCCGAGATTATCAAAACTTGGTACGCGCGCCATGAGTGGTTTTTTTCCTCATTCAGGGTGGTTGAAGGGGAAGTTGGTGTGTTTCCCGTTCTTGCAAATGGAGTAACGCACGCTCCG
Source organism: Phycisphaerae bacterium (assembly GCA_046316615.1). GTDB lineage: Bacteria > Planctomycetota > Phycisphaerae > Phycisphaerales > UBA1924 > BJHL01. The sequence goes on along the minus strand of JBKDAN010000051.1, from coordinate 79,805 downwards.
GCAACACTCGCCGAGAAAGTCAATTATTCTGAGCAAGCAAACCTGACCGGACTGCCCTTTCAAAAATCAGGTGAGTCGCGTAGATTGGTCTACGAAGTTCAGGTTCCGACCGAGTACACATTCACCGACGGTGTGAATCAACGCGTACGGTTCGGGCTCTTAATGGAATGGGACCCCGTTCGAACTGCGTGGATTCCAATCGGTACCAGGTTCTACGACATTCCGGTAGGCAAGCCGGCCCCAAACGTCCCTTGAGGTATCGTGCATGAGTATTCATCATCGAGCCTTAGCGCGGCGAGCATTCACGCTGATCGAGGTATTGGTTGTCATCGGGATTATCGCGATATTGGTTGGGCTTGCGCTTCCGGCGCTGGCAGGTGCCCGCACACGAGCATTCGACGTTCGCAGTCAAGCCAACATTCGTCACAACGCGACGATGATTTCTGCGTACTGCGTTGATATGCGTGGTCACTTCCCCATCGTCATCGAGAATCAGACCTACGACGTAGGGTCGAGTTCGTTCATCTACCCGTACTGGCAAGTCGACCAAACTTGGGTCGCTGTCGTGAAGCCATACTGGCCGAACGAGGTATTTCCCGAAACGTTCTACTCGCCTCGTTCTTCACGCAGTGGCCTTTTCGGGCTCGGCTCTTATCGATACTCATGGAGTTTTGCTGGCAAGCCTGCGATGTGGTCCGGTAGCGCGTTCACTCGCCTTGACACTCGTACGAGTCCCGTTGATGCGGATGTGCGATGGCCTTCGTCAAAGGCGATACTGTGGGATGACGAGGTAGCATATCGAAGCAAGCGGCCTGCTCGTATTCGATTCGATGCCACGGATGCTGTAGCGATTGCGTTGTCCGACCAGTCCGTCGTGATGAGAGTTCCCGCAGATGCTTCTGCGCCAGTCGATAATCAGGACTGGCCCTCGATTGACGACCAACGTCTGCGCAACACACGCGAGGGAGTCTGGGGACGCGACTTCTGATCTCGTTAACGTAAATGGCGATTCGCAAAGCCGTGCTATTCCGCCAACGCCGCGAGGTTGACTCGCGGCGTGTTTGTTTTTGGCCTGATGTCGGGTCGGTCGCTTGTGTCAGTTGGGTGTTTCGGCCTGAAGCGACTGCATGTCGCGCTGGGCCTGTTCGACGAGGGATTTGAGGGCGGCGTCGCGGCGGTAGTCGGGCTTGACGACGATCTCGTAGTTGCCTGAGGGGCGGAGGTAGATCTCGGCGTAGCTGCGGTCGTCTTTGAGGTAGACGGGGTCGGACTGGCTGGCGGTCTGAACGTAGACGATGCTGCCCGAGATCTTGAAGACGCGTGAGTCGAGGTCGCCTTGCGGGGTAGAGATGGGTGTATCGAAGCCTTGGACGAGGAACTGGGTGCCTTCGGCACCGATGGCGACCTTGCGGCGGCGGATGATGGGCCAGAAGCGGTAGTAGGCAGTGGCGGGCGCGACATACGACTGAGGCAGCTGCGTCGCTTCGACGTAGGCGAGCCCTGAGAGCAGCACGATGCCGGAAGACTGATTGAGCTGAATGACGCTCTGGTTTTCGAAGATGACTTCGGTGCCCAGGAAGCCGACGTCGAACTTCGCGCCGCGGAGGTATTCGAGACGAGCGAGAGTGCCTTTGGTTTTGCCGGGGAGGTCGTGGGCGATGCGGAGGGAGGCGACCTGCGGGGTGTCGGTCCGCGCGATGCCGACGGTGGGGCGCTTGCAGCCAGCGAGGGGCCCGGCGGCAAGCAGCGCAAGGGCGGCGCCGGCGAGATGGAGTGCGCGAGTGAAGTTGGGCTGAGACATGGATGCGTTCCTTATGCGGGCTTAGGGATTGAGCTGGGTGACGAGCGCCTGCAGTTCGGCGTCAATCTGCGGGGGCACTTCGATGTCGTGCTTGCCATCGCGGCGGAGGTAGACGTGGGCCTGACTGCCGGGCTCTTTGAGCTCTTCGTAGTCGTCGGGCGCTTCAATGAAGACCTTGGTGCCGCTGATCATCTGAACTTTGGCGATCAGGGTGCGTTCGCCGACGATCTGATCGAGGGCCTGGACGAGGAACTCGGTGCCTTCGGCGCCGATTGCGACGCGGCGGCGGCGCACGATGGGCCAGAAGCGCGGGGCGGCGGCGCGGGCGTTGTCGAGGTTGGTGGCTTTCACGACGACGGCGCCGCCGTCGATGGAGACGCCTGAGCCGCGGTCCTCCTTGCGGGCCATGTTCTCGATGTTGAACTTCTGGCTGGAGAACTTCATGTCGAGCGAAGCGCCGTGCTCGTACGAGAGTTTGACCTTGGTGACGGGGGCGGTGTTTGAGGTGGATTGTGTGAGGTCGATGGAGTCCAGCGTGGGTGTGTCGCCACCGGCCATCGTGCTCATGGCGGCGTGGTTGCTGGCGCAGCCGGTGAAGACGGCGGAACAGGTGAGCGCCAGTGCGAGTGAGGCCGTGATGTGTGAGGACGTGGACACTGACGAGTCCTTTCTTAGATCCGCGAGAGGGAGTCGGAAGGTGGCAGGCGAAGGGGCTGCAGGCGGCTGAGGAGCAAGGCGGCGAAGATGCCGGCGGTAACAAGCGTGACGGCGGGGATGAGCGGGCCGCACTCGTACGCAAAGACGCGAGCGACGATGATGGCGAGCACGACGACGCTCACGGTGAGCGCGACGAGTGTGAGCGCGAGGGCGAGCGGGCGGCGGCAGAAGATCGAGCCGGCAAAGACGCCGACGCTGGCCATGGCGGCGAGGATGACAGGACCTTCGAGACTGGTGGGGACGCGCGTGGGGCGTCCATGCAGCAACTGCTCGATGCACTGGGCGACGACGTAGACGCCGGGAAGGTCCGGGCGATTGAGCATGGGGTAGTCAATCTCGCCTGAGGGCGTGGTGCGGCGAACATCGCCGATGATGACGACGTGGTCACGGCTCCAGTCCGCGAGTTCGGCGGGCGAGGCTTTGAGTGCGCGGGAGTAGGACCAGGTGACGTCATCGAGCACGGCGAGGTCGTTTGGGGGCGTGAGTTTCCAGTCGGCGATGAGCGAGCCTGGCGCGCCGGGGTCGTCCTGCGTGATGCTGTCGACGGGGATAAGGAGTTCTTCGCCTATGTCGCGGCGGGCGGCAGTGTCGTCGTACTTCCAGAAGGTGAGGCGCACGCCTTCGGACTCGGATTCGATGGTGGCGTCGGCGAAGGCGTGGGGGTTCTGCGTGGCGGCGAAAGCCTGAAGAAAAAGCGAGGTGTCGGCACGCCGCTGCGGATTCTTGCGAGCGATCTCAATGGCAATGCTCTCTGACTGCGGCCACGTCTGAACGACGCCCCAGCGCACGCCCGGCACGGCGAGGATGGCGGGAGAGATGGCGGGTGGGTCGGTGTTGACCGGCCACTCGCGCACGGCCAGAACGGCGGGAATCTGTGCTTGCGCGAGTTGGGTCAAGGAACTGACGAGGAAGGGATCTTCGCGTTCGCGCGGCGTGCGGAAAAAGATGTCGAGAGCGACGCAGCGCGGTTGGGCGCGGGCGAGGCGTGAGAGCATCTCCGCGTGCAGAATGCGCAACGAGCCGTTGTCATCGAATGTCACTTCGCCCAGCGCGGCGCTGCGTTCGGGATCGCTGCAATGGAGTGCGGCGAGTTGGGCGAGGTCTTCGGGCGTGGTGCTATCGTCGAGGGCGATGACGCGCACGCTGCGGGGGATTTCGATCGTTGCGGGGGCTTGAAAGACCAGCCCGCTGGTGAACTCGTGAGCGCGCGTGTAGCGTGCGAGCACGGGTGAGTAGACGAACACGCCCAGCAGCGTGGCGAGCAGCACGACGATGGCGCCGGTCATGGCGGTGTTGCGGCGCATCCAGCGATGCGTGCGGCGCCAGCCGGTGTAAAGGGCGGAGTCGCGCGAGCCGGTGATGGGCTCACCTTGCAGAAAGCGGCGGATATCGGTGGCGATGTCGGCGGCGCTGGCGTAGCGGCGCGCGGGGGAGATGTCGGTGGCGCGGAGGATGATGGTTTCGAGATCGCGCGGAACGTCGCGGCGGATCTCGCGCGGGGAGCGGATGTCGTGCTGGGCGGCAAGGCGCAGCAGAGCCTGCTGGTCAGACTCGCCCGGGACGGGCACGAAAGGCGTCTTGCCGGTGATGAGTTCGCAGAGGATGACGCCTAGGGCGAAGACGTCGCTCCGGGCATCGACATTGATGACGCCCTGGGCCTGCTCGGGACTCATGTACTCAAGGGTGCCCAGAGCCTGGCCGCGGAGGGTCACGCCGCGGGCGTCGGTGGGGGCGGCGCCAAGTTGCTTGGCGATGCCGAAGTCGATGAGTTTGGGGATGGGCACGCCATCAACAATGGTCACGAGGATGTTGGAGGGCTTGAGATCGCGGTGAATGACGCCGCGGGAGTTGGCGAAGGCGACCGCGTCGCAGACCTTGGCGAGGAGTTCGAGGCGGGCGGATTCGTCGAGTTGGGACGCGAAGCGGTCGAGGGGCTGGCCTTCAATCAGCTCAAGCACCTGATATGGGTGGCCATGGGTGGTGGTTCCAGTGTCGAGCACCTCGGCGATGCCGGGGTGTTGCAGGGCAGCGAGGATGGGGCCCTCGCGTTCGAAGCGCGCCTGGGCGTGGGGGCCAAAACCAGACAAGAGGATCTTGATTGCCACCCGTCGAGCAAGCGGCGGGTCTTCGAGGGCTTCCCAGACGACCCCGAAGGTACCCTGGCCTAGCACCCGGAGCAGGGTGTACTTGGCGAGACGGTCTCCTGAGGCTTCGTGACCGACGGCCTCGCGCGGAGAGTTGGGGGTTTTCTCGGTTGTGTGATTTCCCACTGGTTCCCTCAGGCTGAGTGTACCCGAAAAGCGTGAGAGAAGTTTGCGGACGTAGGGTGAAGAATGCGTTTGTGTTTTGATTGGATTTGGGGGATGGAGTGAGATTGTGAAAAGCACTTGAATTTTTCACTCGGCATCCAAGTTGCTACGCGACGGGGCTTTGGCTATAGTCGCGACTGTTCCCATGGGCCCGCACCGGTGGTTTGGCGGTTTGGATCGACCGTTGAACGAGACTCAGAAGCAAAGTTGACGCGACACGGACCTCGGCAAGTCTGGCCGAGATCGGTGTCGCTTCGTCTTTCCATCGAAAGGAAGCGCGATGGCAGGTACTTCATCGACGCACAATACGACCGCTCATTTCAACCTCAGCGCACACGCAGCGCACGTCAATCCTGCTCGTCCTTCGCGTTCGTTCGCGAAGCGCGGCGACGGGGCGACGATTCCTGACCTGTGCCTTGTGCAGACGGACGCGTACACGCGGTTCCTGCAACTTGACAAGAAGCCGGAAGAGCGCGACCCGTCGCTCGGGCTTGAGTCGCTGATGCGGGAAGTGTTCCCGATTGAGAGCTACGACGGCACGATGAAGCTGGAGTACGTGACGTACGCGCTGGAAGAGGCGCGGTACACCAGCGATGAGTGTCGCGAGCTGCGCCTGACGTACGGGTTCCCGTTCCGGGTGACGCTGCGCCTGAAGCGCGAGAACCGTCCGGAGCAGCCCGAAGAGCATATTTATCTGGGCGAGTTCCCGATCATGCAGGGCGGCGGCGAGTTCATCGTGAACGGCGCTGAGCGTGTGATCGTGAGCCAGTTGCACCGTTCACCCGGTGTTGACTTCAGCATTCTGACCAGCGAAGGCGACCGGCCTCTGCACAGCGCCCGCATCATTCCTGAGCGCGGCAGCTGGATTGAACTGGAAGTCACGAAGAAGGACGTTCTGGCGATGCGCATCGACCAGAGCACCAAGCTCGCGGCGACCACGTTCCTGCGGTGTCTGGATGAGAGCGTTGCCGAGACCGACAAGCTCCTGAGTCTCTTCTATGAGATCACGGAGATTAAGGCTGAGAACGCCAAGCCCGAGCACTGGGCGGCGGAGACGATCGTTGATACCGAAACGGGCGAAGAGCTCGTGCACGTTGGTCGCCAGCTTGGTGACACGGCGGCGGCGATCAACAACAGCAGCCTGAAGAAGGTCAAGGTCATTGAGAACCCCAGCGACGTGCTGATTCTGAACACGGTCGCGGAAGAGAAGCTCGATCAGTTCGCGGAGTTCGCGGAAAGCACGTATGAACGCGCGCTGCTCAAGGTGTACAACAAGCTGCGCCCCGGCAACCCGCCGCAGGTGGAGAAGGCTCGTCAGCTCTTCTATGAGAAGTTCTACGACGAGAACCGCTATCGCCTTGGCCGCGTGGGCCGCTTCCGCATCAACCGCAAGTTTGATCTGAACACGCCTGAAGACCTGATGTTCGTCACCTCGATGGACTTCCTGAAGGTCGTCACGTATGTGCTGGATCTTCGCAGCGGTCGTCAGGACCCCAAGACCGGCGCGCAGATCGCCGTCGTTGATGACATTGACCACCTGGGCAATCGTCGTCTGCGCATGCTGGATGAACTGGCGGTTGAAGAACTGCGCAAGGGCTTCCTGAAGCTGCGCCGCACGGTGCAGGAACGCATGAGCGTGAAGGATCCGGAAGAGGTCATCAAGATCGCCGACTTGGTCAACACCAAGAGCATCAGCAGTGCGATCGATTTCTTCTTTGGTCGCAGCGAATTGAGCCAGGTCGTTGACCAGACCAACCCGCTGAGCAGCCTTGTGCACGAGCGTCGTCTGTCTGCCCTCGGGCCGGGCGGTCTGAATCGCAAGCGTGCAGGCTTCGAAGTGCGCGACGTGCACATCTCTCACTATGGCCGCATCTGCCCGATTGAAACGCCTGAAGGCACGAACATCGGTCTTATCGCGAGCCTTGGCATGTTCGCGACGATCGACGAGTACGGCTTCCTGCGGACGCCTTATCGCGAAGTGCGCGAAGGCAAGGTGACGGGCAAGATCCTGACTCTTCGTGCAGACGAAGAGATGAAGGCGATTCTGGCTCCGACCGATGCGCTGGAAGAGGGCGGGAAGCTCACGAAGGGCAAGATCATGGCCCGCGTGAACGGCGAACTGACGGAAGTCGAGTCGTCGGAAGTGAACTATCTGGACATCAGCCCCAAGCAGATCGTGGGTATCTCGGCGGCGCTCATTCCGTTCCTTGAGCACGACGACGCCAACCGCGCACTGATGGGTAGCAACATGCAGCGTCAGGCGGTGCCTCTCATCAAGGTCGATCCGCCGATGATCGCGACGGGTGTTGAGAAGTCCGTGGGTCACAACACGGGCATGGTGATCAAGGCGAAGAACGCCGGCGTCGTGACGTATGTCGACAGCGAACGCATCATCATCGACAACGCTGATGAGTATGTGCTGCGCAAGTTCGTGGGTCTGAACGAGCGCACGTGCCAGAACCAGCGTCCGGTCGTGAAGCCCGGTCAGAAGGTTGAGAAGAACCAGGTTCTGGCGGACGGCGCGAGCACGAAGCTGGGCGAACTGGCGATCGGCAAGAACATGCTGGTCGCGTTCAACACGTTCGACGGTTACAACTTCGAAGACGCGATCGTCATCAACGAGCGCGTGGTGAAGGATGACGTGTTCACGAGCATTCACATCGACGCGTTCGATGTGGAAATTCGCGAGACCAAGCTGGGTCGCGAAGAGTTCACGCGTGATATTCCCAACGTCAGCGAGAAGATGCTCCGCAACCTCGATGAACTGGGCATCATCCGCATCGGCGCTCGCGTGGGTCCTGGCGACATTCTCGTCGGCAAGGTCAGCCCCAAGAGCAAGACCGAACTGACGCCTGAAGAGAAGCTGCTGCACGCGATCTTCGGTCGCGCGGGCGAAGATGTGAAGAACGACAGCCTTGAAGTGCCTGCGGGCGTGGAAGGCGTTGTGATCGGCGCTAAGAAGTTCAGCCGCCGACTGCACATGAACGAAGAGCAGAAGAAGCAGCTCAAGAAGGACATCACTGATTACGAAAAGATGATGGATGAAAAGGCCATCGCTCTGTTCCGTCAGATGACCAACGCGATCAATGAAGCGTTGGGCACGCCGATGGTTGACCCGATGACCCGTCAGAAGGTCGGCGCGTCGGACATCGCGGAAGTCATTCTGGAACAGGTCCGCACGTTTGACATCAAGTGGGCGAAGGGCAGCAAGGAAGCGAAGGAAAGCGCCGAGAAGCTCTTCGGTCAGTTCTGGCCGCGTATCAAGGCTGTTGAGGCTGAGAAGGCGCGCAAGGTCAGCCACATGAAGCGTGGCGACGAACTGCCTCAGGGCGTGCTTGAAATGGTCAAGGTGTACATCGCCACGAAGCGTCAGCTGAGTGTCGGTGACAAGATGGCCGGTCGCCACGGCAACAAGGGTGTCATCGCCCGCATCGTGCCCGAAGAAGAAATGCCGTTCATGGAAGACGGCACGCCGGTTGACGTCATGCTCAATCCGCTGGGCGTGCCCAGCCGCATGAACGTCGGCCAGATTCTCGAAACGCACCTGGGCTGGGCCGCCAAGGTCCTGGGCTTCCAGGCTCTGACGCCCATCTTCGATGGTTGCACCGAAGCTGAAGTGCACAAGGCTGTCGAAGAAGCCAATGGCCACGTCAAGGCCCGCATGGAGCACTTTGACAAGACCGGCACCTTCCCACACTGGCGCGAAATTCTCGCGCACATGCCGGCGGGTGGCAAGGTGCAGCTGTACGACGGCCGCACGGGCGAAGCGTTCCACCAGCGCACGACGGTGGGCGTGATGTACATCCTGAAGCTTCACCACTTGGTGGACGACAAGATTCACGCCCGCGCCACTGGTCCTTACTCGCTCATCACGCAGCAACCCCTGGGCGGCAAGGCCCGCACCGGTGGCCAGCGTTTCGGCGAAATGGAAGTGTGGGCCCTCGAAGCCTACGGCGCGGCGTACATCCTGCAGGAACTGCTCACCGTCAAGAGCGACGACGTCGAAGGCCGCACCAAGATCTACGAAAGCATGGTCAAGGGCGTCCACAAGCTCGAAGCGGGCATGCCCGTCGCGTTTGACGTGTTGTGCAACGAACTGAAGGGCTTGGGCCTGAATGTGACGCTGGAGAAGAAGAAGTTGGAAGGCGGCAGCTTGCTGTAAAGCAAGCAGTGGGGATCAGGCACTGAGCCCTGGTCTCCGCATCGCATCAGCGGCAATGTCCACGCTCAGAGCTTTGTAAGAGTTTCCCTGTTCTGGAGAACAGTTTCATGGCTGAGACCATTTACGATCGCGTTAATGACTTTTCCGCCGTCAAGGTCACGCTGGCGTCGCCCAACGACATCCGCGCTTGGTCCTACGGCGAGGTCAAGAAGCCCGAAACCATCAACTACCGCACGTACCGGCCTGAGAAGGACGGTTTGTTCTGCGAGCGCATCTTCGGGCCGGAGCGCGACTATGAGTGCTCGTGCGGCAAGTACCGCGGCACGAAGTACAAGGGCATCATCTGCGATCGCTGCGGTGTGAAGGTGACGCACAGCCGCGTCCGCCGCAAGCGCATGGGCCACATCAACCTGGCCAGCCCCGTTGTGCACATTTGGTTCTTCAAGAGCATGCCTTCGCGCCTGGGCACTTTGCTGGGCATGAAGACGAGTGATCTTGAGAAGATCATCTACTACCAAGATTACGTGGTGGTTGATGCGGGCGACACCGAGCTGAAGTTCAAGCAGGTGCTGACCGAAGACCAGTTCCGTGAGTCGCAGGAGAAGTACGGCAACGCGTTCAAGGCGAGCATGGGTGCTGACGCGATCCGTGAACTGATCGAGCGCATCGATCTCTCGCAGGTCGCCACCGAACTGCGCGAAGAACTGCGCGAAACAAAGAGCAAGCAGAAGATCAAGGATCTCTCCAAGCGCCTCAAGCTTGTCGAGCAGATTCGCGGCAGCGAAAACGATCCCGCGTGGCTCGTGATGGACGTGATTCCGTGCATTCCGCCGGACCTGCGTCCGCTCGTGCTGCTCGAGAGCGGCAACTTCGCGACCAGCGATTTGAACGATCTGTACCGCCGCATCATCAACCGCAACAACCGCCTCAAGAAGCTGATGGACCTCAACGCCCCTGAGGTCATCATCCGCAACGAGAAGCGCATGTTGCAGCAGGCGGTGGACGCGCTGTTTGACAATGGCCGCTGCCGCCGCCCCGTGCTGGGCAGCAGCAATCGCCCGCTCAAGTCGCTCACCGACATGATCAAGGGCAAGCAGGGTCGCTTCCGCGAAAACCTGCTGGGTAAGCGCGTGGACTACTCGGCGCGTTCGGTCATCGTCGTCGGTCCCGAACTCAAGCTGTGGCAGTGCGGCCTTCCCAAGAAGATCGCGCTGGAGCTGTATCAGCCGTTCATCATCCGCAAGCTGAAGGAGCAGGGCCTCGCGGACACGATCAAGAGCGCGAAGCGCATGCTTGAGCGTCGCGATCCGGCGGTGTGGGACATTCTGGAAGAAGTCATCTTCCAGCACCCCGTGCTGCTCAACCGCGCTCCGACGTTGCACCGAATGGGTATTCAGGCTTTCGAGCCGGTGCTCGTCGAAGGCAACGCCATTCGTATTCACCCGCTCGTCTGCGGCGGCTTTAACGCCGACTTCGACGGCGACCAGATGGCCGTGCACCTGCCTCTGAGCGTGGAAGCTCAGGCGGAAGCGCACGTGCTGATGCTGAGCACGCACAACGTGTTCAGCCCTGCGAACGGCAAGCCGATCATCTCGGCGTCGCAGGACATCGTCATGGGCGTGTACTTCATCACGTTCATCGATCCGGAAGACAAGGCGATCGAGAAGATGCGCGTGTTCAAGGATCGCCGGGAAGCGATTCTCGCGATGGAACAGCGCGTGGTGCATCCGCACGAGCGCATCGTCGTTCGCATCGACGGCTTCGATGAGATCGTCGACAATCAGACCGCGGCTCCCAAGCCGATGCCGGCGAACCGCCGCATCGTGACGACGGCGGGCCGGTGCCTGTTTGCTGACGTGCTGGCTCCGGGCATGCCGTTCTACAACTGCGCTCTGGGCAAGAAGGGCTGCGCTCGCGTGATTGACGACTGCTACGTCATCGCGGGCAAGGCTGCCAACATTGATCTGCTTGACCGCCTGAAGGAAATGGGCTTCAAGCAGAGCACGCTGGCGGGTCTGTCGTTCGGTCTGACTGATCTGCGTATTCCCGCTGAGAAGCAGGAACTGCTGGCGGAGAGCCAGAAGAAGGTTGATCGCGTTGAGAAGAACTACGAGCGCGGCATCATCACCGCTCGCGAGCGCTACAACCAGTTGCTGGACATCTGGAGCCACTGCCGTGAGCAGGTGCAGAAGCGCCTCGTGGACACGCTGAAGCTTGACCGTCGTCACCCCGACGGCAGCGAAGCGCCGATCACGAAGGAAGGCAAGAAGGAAGGCAAGGCGTACCTCAACCCCGTGTACCTGATGGTGGACTCGGGCGCACGCGGCAACATCACGCAGATGCAGCAGCTCGCAGGTATGCGTGGTCTGATGGCCAAGCCCAGCGGCGAAATCATCGAGACCCCCATCCGCTCGAACTTCCGCGAAGGCCTCAACATCCTTGAGTACTTCAGCTCAACGCACGGCGCGCGTAAGGGTCTGGCCGACACCGCGCTCAAGACGGCCGACAGCGGCTACCTCACTCGTAAGCTGTGCGATATCGCCCAGAGCGTCATCATCGGCGAACTGGACTGCGGCAGCAAGCGTGGCGTGCGCAAGCGGGCGATCTTCAAGGGCGAAACGGTTGACGTGCCGCTGCGCGAGATGATCATCGGTCGTGTGAGCGTCAACAACATCGTGAACCCGAAGACGGGTGAGGTGCTCGTCTCTGAGAACGAGATGATCAGCCCCGAGCAGGCGGCGCATGTCGAGAACATCGGCATCGACGAAGTGCTCGTGCGCAGTGCGCTGACCAGCGAAAGCAAGTTCGGCTGCTCGGTTCTTGACTACGGCATGGACATGAGCACCGGCAAGCTGGTGGAGCCTGGCCTTGCGGTGGGCATCATCGCGGCTCAGTCGATCGGTGAACCCGGCACGCAGCTGACGATGCGTACGTTCCACACCGGCGGCGTCGGTCAGCGCGGCACGGACCAGAACAAGTTCGTGGCTGCTCACGCCGGCAAGCTGGAACTGCGTGACTGCAACGCAGTGCCGGGCAAGGACGATGATCAGCATGACTGCTTGGTCGTGCTGAAGCGCAACGGTGAACTGGCGATCGTGGACGGCAGCGGCCGCGAACTCGAGAAGTTCAAGGTGCCTTACGGCGCGTTCATGTACGCCAACAACGGCGATGACATCAAGAAGGGCCAGGAACTGGTCAAGTGGGACCCGCACCGTCAGCCGATTCTGGCTGAGAAGGACGGGATCATCAAGTACGTCGACCTCATCGAGAAGGAAACGTTCCGTCTGGATGACGCCGGCGGCGGCAAGAAGGCCAAGGTCGTCATTGAACACAAGGGCGACCTGCACCCGGCCATCAACGTTGTTGATGAGCAGGGCAACATCCTTGACTTCCACTACCTTCCCGCTCGCGCACGCGTCGAAGTTGAAGACGGCCAGAAGATCCGGGCCGGTCAGATGCTTGCGCGTCAGTCGCGTCAGGCAGGCGGTACGCAGGACATCGTGGGTGGTCTGCCTCGCGTGACCGAAATCTTCGAGGCGCGCAAGCCCAAGGAGCCTTCGGTGATGGCCGAAATCTCGGGCAAGGTCGAGATCTTCAGCGACAAGCGCAAGGGCAAGATGACGATCCGCGTCATCAGCGATGCCGGCCTCGAGAAGGATCACCACGTGCCCGCCGACAAGCAGCTGCTCGTGCACACGGGCGACTTTGTGCAGGCAGGCGACAAGCTCACGGAAGGCCCGCTGGTGCTGCAGGACATCCTGCGCATCAAGGGTGAAGAGAGCCTGTGGGAGTACATGCTTGAGGAAGTGCAGAACGTGTACCGAGCTCAGGGCGTGGGTATCAACGACAAGCACATCGAACTGATCCTCAGCCAGATGCTTCGCAAGGTGAAGGTTGAAGATCCGGGTGACACCGATCTGCTGCCTCAGGAAGTTCTGGACAAGTACGCGTTCAAGCAGAAGAACCGCGAGATGGAGTCGTTCTTCCGCGTGTCGGAAGTCGGCGGCACCGACCTGAAGATGGGCGAACTGGTGCACCGCGACACCATCAAGGAAGCCAACGCGAAGGCGGAGGCTGCGGGCAAGGAAGGCGCGAAGGCGCGTCGTGCGCGTCCTGCGAAGGGCCGCACGCTGCTGCTGGGTATCACGAAGGCCGCGTTGAGCAGCGAGTCGTTCCTGTCGGGCGCCAGCTTCCAGGAAAGCACGAAGGTGCTGACGGAAGCCAGCCTGAAGGGCGCGATGGACACGCTCATCGGCCTGAAGGAGAACGTGCTGCTTGGTCACTTGATCCCTGCCGGTACGGGCTTCCGTCCGTATCAGGACATCAAGGTCAAGCCGCTGGTCGCGCTGCCTGAAGATGAAGAGAACGAGGCGATGATGCTGGAAGACGCGACGATGGCCGCGGAAGCGCTGGGCGCTTCGGCCAGCGACGCGGTGGGCACGCCGCACGTGGAGATTCTGCCGCAGGGCAAGACCTTCGCGGGTCAGTGAATCGTGCAAGTGTGAAGTGATGAAGCCCCGAGCGTCATGCTCGGGGCTTTTTTCATGGGCGGTGGAATCTTCACCGTTGTACCGTGCCCGCTTTGGTCGGTCTGGCGGGCATCTGCGGACCTAGGCGAAACATTGGTGCGATTTGCACACGATACCGAGGGGTTTCCGCACGGTGTCCGAACGTGCGGTCACATGGTTGTAAATCCCGAGGTCTGAGACGGGCGGTGCGCTCGACTCTGCGCGGGTGCGTTCTAGTATGCAGACATGAGCTGCTCGGCGGTGCGCGATGAAGCGCACGCGGCGCGGGCCTGAGGTTCTGGAGGGTTTTACATGTTTCGTTTTGTGAGTGTCGCAGTTGCGACGGTTATCGCGTCGACCGCGATCGCACAGGATTTCTTTCTGCCCGTCAATCTGCTGCCGTTCGCGAATGATCGCCTGCAGGCGCGCAATACGGCGTTTCCCACACTGAACCCGGTGCTGGGCGGCGTGCCTTTCCGCATCGAGCCCACGGGCAACAACATGTGGTCGGCGAACGCGGCGAGTGGTGCGAATCCGCGCGTGCTGACGGTGCCGATCAATGTGGAAGGCGTGCGCGAAGTGCACACGCTGATCAACACGGACTGGGGCCAAGCCGGTCCGGAGAGCGTGGCGAGCGTGCAGTTCGAAACCACCTCGGGCCTGACGTACACGGTGCAACTGGTCGGCGGCGTGGATGTGCGCGACTGGAATCAGAACACGTTCACGAACACCATCAACGGCACGACGACCACGCAGGTGGTGACGGCGGGCACGGCGCGTGTGGATAAGCAGCGCATCACGTTGCCTGCGGCGTTTGCAGGTGAAGAGCTGCGTCGCATCCGCTTTATTGACAGCGGCGCGACGAATCAGCAGCGCATCTTTGTGGCGGGGCTGACGCTGGTGCTTGATCAGCCGACGGATCGCGTGTGGTCGCCCTTGATCGGCGGCAACGGGCATCGGTATCGCGCGGTGCAGGCGATCAACGGCGTGACGTGGGCGCAGGCCAACGCCATGGCTGAGCAGATGGGCGGCTATCTCGCGACGATCACGAACGTGAGCGAGAATGCGTTTGTGTACGCCTCGCTGGGTGGCAATCAGGCGTTCTGGTTCACGAATGCGACGGGCGCGGGCGTGGGTCCGTGGCTTGGTGGCGTGCAGAACGCCGGCAGCGTGGAGCCTGCGGGCGGCTGGACGTGGGTGACCAACGAGCCCTTTGTGTACACCAACTGGGCGTTTGGCGAACCGAACAATCTCAACGGGAACGAAGATCGCATCCAGTTCTTCGGTCAGGGCATTCCTGCGAGCAACACCTGGAACGATGCAGCGGGCAGCACGGTTGCGCGCGGGTTTGTCGTTGAGTTTGACAGCGTGTGCGATGACATCGACTTCAACAACAACGGCGTCTTCCCGGAAGACCAGGACGTTGTTGACCTCTTCGATGTGCTGGCGGGCGGTACGTGCGTGCCGTGCAATGACATTGATTTCAACAACAACGGCGTCTTCCCGGAAGACCAGGACGTGATTGATTACTTCACGGTTTTGGCCGGCGGTCAGTGCTGAACGGAGTGAATCGTCGAACGTGAAGCAACGCGCGAGAGCGCGTTGTTTTGCATTTGGTATCCCCACCAAGTCTGGCGGTTGCGTCGCGGCGAGGGCGGGTGTGAAATTGCACAAATTCAACTGAGTTGCGGATACATTGGACCGCAGCGACGTACATGCGATACACGCCGTGCCTGGATGCACGGTGGCTTTCCTTGATCAGTCTGAAGGGAGATTTCGCATGCGTCATGCATTGTTCGTTCTGCCAGTGTTTGCGGGGTTGGCGGTCAGCGCGATGGCGCAGACGTGTACGCCCACGTGGGATGGAACGCCCGGCACGCCGGGCACGACGACGGGATATGTGGGGGCCTTCACGAAGTATGGCGGGAAGCTGATCGCGAGCGGCTCGTTCACGGAGATGGCTGGCGTCGCAGGCACCAGCTACATCGCTCAGTATGACGAAGTGACGAACAGCTGGGCGAGTCTTGGTGGTGGTCTGACGCCGGGCATTGGCAACGCTTTCGGTACGAGCTTCGCCGAGTTCAACGGCGATCTGTACGTCGGCGGCTTCTTTACAACAGCGAACAACGTTCCCAACACCAAGAGCATCGCGCGTTGGGATGGCACGCAGTACACATCGCTGGGCACTGGCTGGGGGCCCGACACGGTGAACGCCGTGTGGTCGATGCTGACCAGCAATGCGATTGGCGGGCAGAATCGACTGTACTTCGCGGGTGACTTTCAGACGCTTGCGGGTCAGCCTGCGGGTGGCGTCGCGATGTGGGATGGCACGACGCTCACGCCCATTGCGACGAGCATGACGATCACGGGAATCAATCCTTATGTGCCTGCGATGATCGTGCACGACGATGGCGCGGGCGGCGGAGCGCAACTGTACATCGGCGGTCGCTTCACAACGGTGAGCGGCGTGACGGCGCCGATGGTGGCGCGCTGGAACGGCACGACATGGAGCCCGGTGGGCACGAATCTCACGCCTCGCAATGCGACGGCGGATGTTGATTGCTTCCTTGTATGGAACGATGGCAGCGGCCCGGCGCTCTTTGCGGGCGGCAGCAATCTGCGAGTGAACGCCGACGGCGTCAATCGCTCGGTGGTGAAGTGGAACGGCAGCACGTGGAGTGCGGTCGGGCAGTATGTCGGCGGGCGTACGTGGACGCTGGAAGCGTTTGACGATGGCAACGGCGAGAAGCTGTACGGCGGCGGCACGTTGCCCGCCAGCGGCTTCATCTATCGCATGGATACGCCCAACACGTGGACGACGCTGGACAGCGGCGCGAGCGCGAGCGTGTTCAAGTTCTTCAAGGATGGTGACACGCTGTGGGTGGGCGGCTCGTTCAGCAGCATCGGCGGCGTGAACAGCAATCGCATCGTTGCGCGTCGTGCGTGCTCGGTTGTGACGTGCGATGACATCGACTTCAACAACAACGGCGTCTTCCCGGAAGATCAGGATGTTGTTGACTACTTCGACGTGCTCGCCGGCGGTTCGCCTGCGACGTGCGATGCTGTGGTGGGATGCAACGACATCGACTTCAACAACAACGGTGTCTTCCCGGAAGATCAGGATGTTGTCGACTTCTTCAACGTGCTTGCGGGTGGACAGTGTCCGTAAGGCGCGATGGCTTGAGAATGTGAGAGATGAAGACCCCCGCGTGTCATGCGGGGGTCTTTTCTTTCTCGTGACTGTGTCCGGACAGTGAAGCTGCTTTGCGCGATCTCATACGAGACTTGTCAGAGTCTTGTCAGCACCTGAACGCATGTGCGCAGGCAATTTGGTATTGTTTCGCGAGTGATGAAGCGGGTCGTGACACGTCGTGGTGACGGGTCGCAGACGCGCGATTCAGGCGTGCGAGTGTGACGATAGCGAGCGATCCGGTCGGATCGAGGTTGTCGTCTGCGCACGGGAGAGGACGTTGTGATGACCAGTTTCAAGGTGATGCAGGCTTCGCTCATGCTCGCGATGACGGCAGGGCTCGCGTGTGCGCAGCCCGGCACGCTGGTGGCCCTGCCCGACACGCAGTTCTACAGCGACAGCGCGACGCGATTCCCTCAGTTTTTGCAGCAGACGAACTTCATCAAGGATTTTCGCGGCGCGTACAACATCCAATTCGTCAGCCATCTGGGCGACATCGTCCAGAACGGCAGCGTCCTGACCGAATGGCAGCGTGCTGACCAAGCCATCGACGTGCTCGACACCATCGTCCCCGAGCTGCCATACAGCCTCGTGCCGGGCAATCACGATTACGCCACGACGGGCAACAAGGCCACACTCGCCGTCAACTATGTGAACAACTTCGGCCCCGCTCGCTTTGCAGGCAAGCCTTGGTACATCGGCTCCACCAGCAACGGCTGGAATCACGCGCAGATCATCACGATCGGTGGCCGGCAGTATCTGCACCTCGCGCTGGAGTGGCTGCCCGCTTCGCTGGTCGCTGGTCAGGATGACGCCATCGCGTGGGCGCAGTCGATCATCGACGCGAACCCCAACATGCCGACGATTCTGACCACGCATGAGTACATCATCGACGACTTCGCGGTGACCAACGGTCGCAGCGCAGGCGGCGAGGCCATCTGGCAGCAGTTGGTTCGCAACAACAACCAGATTTTCATGACCCTCAACGGCCACTTCCACCGTGGGCCCGACGGTGACGACGGCGAACGCTACGAAGTCGCGACCAACAACTTCGGTCGCCCCGTGCACCAGTTGCTGAGTGACTATCAGGCGTATCCGAACGGCGGCGACGCGTACCTGCGGATGTACATCTTCAACGAGACTGCAAACACGATTCACACGGTGAGCTACTCGCCCAAGAGCGGTGCGACCAATGCGGTGGGAGCGGGACTGTCGCGCTTCTGGGAGGCAAGCCCCAGCAATCCGTTCATCATGCCCGCAGGTCTGCCTGCCCTCACCAGCGGCACTGTGCAGATTGATGCGAACAGCCGGTTCGACATGGCGGTTGACTTCAGCACGCGCTTTGTTGCTCCGCCGCCGCCGCCCCCGCCGCCGCCGCCTGCGTTCGTGACGTACACGTTCCGCGAAGGTGTGAGCGGGTACGCCGGCACGCAGGACACGTATCTCGCATTCGCGACGCCGGGTACGAATGTTGGCGCGTCAGCGATCGTGAAGTCAGACAGTGTGGATGGGACGCCCAGCGGTCAGGTGCATGGTCTGCTGCGATTCGACAACATCATCGGCGCGGGCATCACGCAGATTCCCGGGGGCGCGACGATCGATCTTGCGACACTGGCGCTCAACACCACCAACAGCACCGTGAACGCCAGCAACTTCCACCGCATGCTTGCCCCGTGGAGCGAAGCCAGCACGTGGACCAGCATGGGTGCGGGTATCAGCGTTGACGGTGTTGAGGCACGCAGCGCAAGCGATGCCACGGTTACTTCGACCGGCACCGGCGCGTTCAGCATCGATGTGACCAACAGCGTTGGTGCGTGGCTGAGTGGCGAAGCCAACCTGGGGTGGGCCATCCTGCCCACGGGCGGCGACGGCTGGGACTTTACTTCTTCGGAAGGCGTGACGGCGAGTCAGCGCCCGCAACTTGCGGTGCGAGTGCTCGCTCCGGGCGTGCAGCGCGCGATCTTCCAGAATGGCGTGAACGGTTACACGGGCACGCTCGACACCGAACTGCAGCAATCCACGCCCACAAACAACGCGGGCGAAGCTGCTTCGTTCTCCATCGACTCCGATGACCCCAACGGCACCGGCAGCGACAACCACATTCTCGTGCGGTTCCAGAACATCTTCGGTTCCGCTGGTGGTCTTGTGCCGGGCAACGAGGACGTGCCGGCGGGTCAACGCGTGCTGATCAATCGTGCGTTCCTTGTGGTTGAGGGATTCGACCCGGGCGATGGGGCGAGCTTGCATCGCGTGTTGCAAGCGTGGGACGAGAGCGTCACGTGGGCCAACAGCTTTGGCGGCAACGGTGTGCAGAACACCGGCATCGAAGCCGTGACGGCGGAAGATGCGACCGTCGCGGGCGCCACGGGCCGTGTCGAGATCGATGTGACTGCGAGCCTGCAGGCGTGGGTACAGGACCCGGCAAGCAACTTTGGCTGGGCGCTGCTTCCGCGTGGCAGCAATGGCTGGGACATTCGTTCGTCAGAGAGCACGCAGCCTCCGCAGCTTCGCGTGTACTACAGCATCGTTCCGGTGGTTTGTGACTCGATCGACTTCAACGGCAACGGCGTCTTCCCTGAAGATCAGGACGTCACGGATTACCTTGAGGTTGTCGCGGGCGGCGCGTGTTCGACGGGCACGTGCGGCGATATTGACTTCAACAACAACGGTGTGTTCCCCGAGGATCAGGACCTTGTGGATCTGCTGAATGTGCTTGCTGGGGGTGAGTGCCCGTAATGCAGTGGTGATGTTCGTGTGCATTGTTTCACCGGCGTGTCGAAGGGCACGCCGGTTTTTGTTTGCGCACGTTGCCGAACGCAGCGTGCAATGAGCGTGTGACGAGCGGACATGCCTTTGCATGTTCAAGCGATCAATCGGCGTGATGTTGCTCTGCGCAACGAGCGCGTGCGGCCAGACAACCGTGGTGTGGGATGCGGCGCTCAGTACGCCGGGCTTCAACGCACCGGTACGGAACTTCTGGATTGATGGCAGCAACACACTGCATGCGATGGGGCAGTTCTCGCACAGTGGTGCGACGCGAACGGGAGCGATTGCGAAACGTGTGCAGGGGACGTGGCAGCCGCTGGGGTCGCCGCTGGATGCGACGTGGGTGGAATCGCTGGCGATGTTCGACAGTGGTGATGGGCTGCAACTGCATGTTGCGGGCGGGGGCATCTCTCAGACTGGTGAGCAGTTTGGGCTTGAGCCGGTGGTGCGGCTGGTGGGCGATCAGTGGCGAGCGACCCAGCCCCGGCACGGAGCGAACTGGTCGAGCGTGATAGCGGCGTATCGCGTGCAAGGCGTGGAGCGACTGTTTGTGTGCGGGCCGATGGAGGCTCAGCCGGAGTTCCTCTATATGTCTGCGTGGACCGCGGCGACTGGTGCACCGGCGCGGTGGGATGTGATTGGCGGCGAGCCGTTCTCAACCGCGCCCGAAGCGATGCTGGTGACTGACTTGGGTGACGGCGAGAAGCTGTACTTTGGCGGCGGTGCGGGAGAGGTTGCGCTGGTGGGCTCGTTTGATGGGCAGACGTGGCGGCGGGTGGGCGGCGATGTGGACATGTTTGTGCGTGCGCTCTCGGTGCTGCCCGCGCCGAGCGGTAATCAGTTACTGGTCGGGGGATTGATGTCGAAGGCGAACTGGTTTGGACCCGGGCCGCGCGTGGATGTCAGCAACATCGCGCTGTGGACGGGAACAACGTGGGACGCACTGGGCGGGGGCGTGAACTTTGAAGTGCATGCGATTGCGGCCATGCAGACACCTGCGGGTGTGCGCGTGTTCGCGGGCGGATCGCAGTTTGTGAGTTCGACCGAACGGCCACGACTGGCCATGTGGGATGGAGAACACTGGACGGCGGTCTTGGGGCTAGCTGGCACACGTGTGGAAGGGCTTGCGGTGTATGACGCCGATGGCGAGGGGCCGCTGCCGCAGCAGTTGATCATCGGTGGTGATCTGACGACGCTCAACGGCGCGCCGATCAACAACATCGTGGCGTTGTCGCTGCCGCGCGTGTGTGACTCGATTGATTTCAATCGCAACGGCGTGTTTCCTGAAGATGCTGATGTGATTGCGTTCTTCAGCGTGCTTGCGGGAGAGGCGTGCGCGTCGTGCAGTGATATCGACTTCAACAACAATGGCGTGTTTCCGGAGGAGCAGGACGTGCTGGATCTGCTCACGGTGCTTGCGGGCGGGGCGTGTTCGTGAGGAAACAGAGCTGTTTTGGAGCGAATACCCGGCCAAAAGCCGGGTGTTTTGTTATGTGCCGCGCAGGGGTTGCGCGATGGCGGCTCTAGGTCCAAAGAACATGTCCGATACGCGTGGAATTTATTCCGTGTGTACTGAAGTGGGGGTTTAAAGCCGTCGATGCCGGTAATGCCGTTGCAGACGGAAAAGGAATCCGCAACGGCACAGGTAGTACAGAAGGGAATTGACACATGGCACGCATCAACACAAATGTTCAATCGCTGGTCGCCCAACGTGTGATGGGCACGAACAACACCGGACTGGGTCAGGCTCTTGAACGCCTGAGCACGGGCCTTCGCATCAACCGTGGTGCGGACGATCCAGCAGGTCTGATCGCAAGTGAGAATCTTCGCAGCGAGCAGAAGGCGCTGTCGCAGGCGGTGTCGAACGCCGACCGTGCGGACCAGGTGCTGAACATCGCGGAAGGCGGTCTGCAGGAAGTGAGCAGCCTGCTGCTTGAACTGCAGGGCCTGTTGACGGCGAGTGCGAGCGAAGCCGGCCTCTCAAAGGAAGAGAAGGACGCGAACCAATTGCAGATCGACTCGATCCTGCAGTCGATCGACCGTATTGCGGGCGCGACTAACTTCCAGGGCATCAAGCTGCTGAACGGCAACTTTGACTTCACGACGAGCGGCGTGAACACCACGGCGGTCAGCGACATTCGTGTGAATGGCGCCAAGTTCAGTGGTGCAAGCCAGGCGGTAAACGTCACTGTCACGCAGTCGGCCCGAACGGCGGCAGTCATGCTGTCGCTGGGCTCGGCGAATCTGGATCTGAGCAGTGCGACGGCGCAGTTCACGATCGAAGTCGGCGGTGGTCAAGGTGCACGTGAGTTCACATTCTCGTCGGGTACGAGCCTGGCGAGCATTGCCGCCGCGATCAACCAGTTCAGCGATGTAACGGGCGTGAAGGCAACGTACGCGGGCGGTGCAGCAACAAACATCGTGCTGGAGTCAAAGGACTACGGCGCCAGTGAGTTCATCTCCGTCAAGACGACCAACACGGGCGGTCTTGTGAGCAGCGGCAGCGGTATCTGCACGCGGGCGCCGGGCAGCGCGACTTTCAACATTGAAGTCGCTGAGTTCGCCGCGACTCAGAACCCCGTGCGAGTGCCGGGACAGGATCTGCAGGGCACCATCAACGGCGTGCAGGCCAGCGGTAACGGCAAGAACCTGCGGTTGGCCACTGACTTCCTTGATGTGGAAGTGGAGCTGAGCGCGACGGCAGCTGCCGCACTGGGCACGGCGAACACGTTCTACATCACGGGCGGCGGCGCGAACTTCCAGCTTGCGAGCCGCGTGGATATCGCAGGACAAGTGTCGATCGGCATTCAAGATGTCGCGGCCCGCAAGCTGGGCACCAGCACGATGGGCTACCTGAGCAGTCTTGCGAACGGCAAGGCCAACAACGTCGTGGATGGCAACGTGACCGATGCGCAGCGAGTGGTCTCGGAAGCGATCAAGCAGGTTTCGAGCATGCGTGGGCGCATGGGCGCGTTCCAGAAGAACGTGGTCGGCGCGACGATCCGCAGCCTGGGCGTGAACATTGAGAACACGGCCGCGGCGCAGAGCGTGATTCGCGATGCGGACTTTGCCGCCGAGACGGCGAGCCTGACCCGGTGGCAGACGCTGGTGTCGAGTGCGACCAACGTGCTGGGGCTGGCGAACCAGCAGCCGCAGAGCGCGTTGCAGTTGCTGGGCTAAGCCCCTGAAACAGAATGACTGAGGCGCTCATGGTCTGAGATCGCGGACGGGCTTGTGTATCCGGCCCGTTCGCGATACTCGTGAGGCGGTGAGGCCCGAACGGTAAATGAGAGAGGGGGTGGCGCGAGATCGCGCCGCCCCTGTTTGGAAACCATGTGGGCGGTGTGTTGCCGCCTGATTCCTGCGAACGACGCGGTGTTGCCGATACCCTCGGTAATGCCGCGTCTTCGTTTGCAGAAATCGGAAGGTGGGAAAAGCGCCCCGAAGGCGGTGCGTGGCGGCGTGCGGCGACCGGTGGAAGTCGCGGCGGCGGACGCGGGAGACGATGCGAGGGTGCAGGCCTCGAAGCTGCGGGAACCGCCTGCGGAGTTTGCGGGCGAGCATGCGGGGTTTGTGACGTTTCTGCGGGTGGAGTGCGGGCTTTTGCCCAACTCGCTGGATGCGTACGGCCGCGATGCGGCGCAGGTCATGTGGTCGCTGCATGAGGTGGGCGTGAAGTCGCTGCGCGGTGCGGAGCCGCGGATGTTGTCGCAGCACTTGACGAAGCTGAAGACGCAGCGCGGGTTGGACGGCGCGAGCGTGATTCGGCACCTGGCGACGATTCGCGTGCTGTTTCGCTGGGCGCTCAGCACGGGGCGGTGTGAGAGCGATCCGACGACGATTCTGGATCGGCCAACGCGCTGGAAGAAGCTGCCTGATGTGCTGTCGCTCGCGCAGGTGGGGAAGTTGCTGGAGGCAGCGAACGAGCGAACGAGCGAACAAGCGAACGAGGGGAAAGGCAGGAACAGCGGCGGTGAAGCAGGAAGGCAGAGCGCGGCGATTTGGATGCGGGATCGGGCGCTGCTCGAACTGCTGTATGCGAGCGGACTGCGGGCCAGTGAGGTGTGCTCGATCAGTGTGAACGATGTGCATGCGACGCTGGGTGTGGTGCGGGTGACGGGCAAGGGCAACAAGCAGCGACTGGTGCCGATGGGTGAGCCTGCGAAACGCGCGGTGGCGATGTATGTGGAGCAATGCCGGCCCAAGCTCGACAAGCTCGATGGACGTAGCAAGGGTGCGCTGTTGCTATCGAGCACGGGGCGACCGCTGGAGCGGGTGCGCGTGTGGCAACTGGTCCAGCACTACGCCAAGCTCGCGGGGCTCAAGGTGTATCCGCACATGTTGCGGCACAGTTTTGCGACGCATTTGCTCATCGGCGGTGCGGACCTGCGTGTGGTGCAGGAGATGCTGGGGCACGCGGATATCGCGACGACACAGATCTACACACATGTGGATCGCACGCGGCTGAAGCAGGTGCATAAGCAGTTCCATCCCCGGGAGAGGAAGCGGTAGCGACGGGGGCTCGACTTTTTAAGCTGTGGCGATCCGCTCACGTTTAAGCGGTTTCCCGATGTTGGGCCGGGATAGGAACGAACAACTCGGCAGCGGGCGCCCGAGTCAAGATCGTTAGCACATCACCTCGATCTGCGAGCGCTTGCAGTTCGTCGAGTAGCCGGATGGTCTTTGGTTCCAGTACCGGCTCGGAAGGATCTGCATCGGGGATCACTCCTTCGACGTGAAGCCGCAGCACGCAGCGAGTGCCGTGAATCCACTTGAGCAATTGGATCTTGCGTCCGGGTAAAGGCATTTGTCACCTGTTGAAGAAGTGTACCGTCACGAGCTTCGCGTGGTCGCTGGTCTCAATCAATCCCCAAACAGCTTTCGCACGAGTGCCATCTGAAAGAATGATTTCGAGTTCAATGGTCGGATTTGGAGCTGTTTCCGGTCGTTCTGTCAAGAGTCTGGCGTTCGGTGTGTCATCAATGACTTGCCAGAGCATGATTCCGCGTTCGCGCACCTGATTGTCCGCATGATCACTGACGACATAGCAGTCATCCTTGATCGCGTTGAGGATGCGTTGGTGTAAATGCCCCATGCCGCAGCGTAGGAAGGTGTCTTCCGACCTTCGTCACTCCACCGTCACACTCTTCGCCAAGTTGCGCGGCTTGTCCACATCATGTCCGCGCAGCACCGCGGCGTGGTAGGCCATCATCTGCATGGGCACAACTGCCAGCAGCGGGCTGAGGCATTCGGGGATGTCGGGGATGTACATGACATCTTCGGCGTAGTGCTTGATTTCGTTGTCGCCTTCGGTCGCGATGGCGATGACGTGGCCGCCTCGGGCGCGGACTTCCTGGATGTTGCTCATCACCTTTTCATACTGCTTGCCGCGATTCGCGATGAAGACGGCGGGCATGCCTTCGTTGATGAGGGCGATGGGGCCGTGCTTCATTTCAGCAGCGGGCATGCCTTCCGCGTGGATGTAGCTGATTTCCTTGAGCTTGAGCGCGCCTTCCATGGCAGTGGGGTAGTTGTACCCGCGGCCCAGGAAGAGCCAGTTCTCGCGCTCGACGTACCGCTCGGTGATCTTCTTCACCTGCGCGTCGAGTGAGAGGATCTGCTCCATCTTGTCGGGGATGGTGTTGAGCTGGCGAAGCAGATCGCCGCATTCGTGTGCGCCCATGAAGCGGCGGCGGCCCATCCACATTGCCATCATGGTGAGCACGGCGACTTGGCCCACGAACGCCTTGGTGCTGGCGACGCCGATTTCCGGGCCCACGCGCAGGTACACGCCGGCATCGGTTTCGCGGGCCATGGTGCTGCCCACGACGTTGATGACACCCAGCGTCACTGCGCCGCGGTCTTTGGCTTCAACCAGCGCGGCGAGCGTGTCGGCGGTTTCGCCGCTTTGTGACACGGCGATCGCGACGGTGTTCTCTTCGATGATCGGGTTGCGATAGCGGAACTCGCTGGCGAATTCGCTCGTGCTGGGGATCTTCGCGAGGTCTTCGAACAGGTAGCGGCCGATCATCGCGGCGTGCAGGGCGGTGCCCTGGCCCAGCAACACGACTTTCTTGGCCTTCACGAGTTCCTTGGCGTGGTCGGCGAGGCCGCCGAGGATCACTTTGCCTTCGTCGCTATTGAAGCGGCCGCGGAAAGTGTTGCGCAGGGCCTTGGGCTGCTCGAAGATCTCCTTCTGCATGAAGTGGCTGAAGGCGCCGAGTTCAATCTCTTCGAGTTCGAGTTCCAGCTGTTGAATCTTGTGCGTGACGGGCACGTTGTGAATCGTGCTGGTGCGAAAGCCCTTGGAGGTCATCTTGACGACGTTGTAGTCGTCGAGCATGATGGCTTGGCTGGTGTGGCTGATGATGGCCGCGCCGTCACTGGCGACGACGTACTCGCCGTTGCCGACGCCCACCATGAGCGGGCTGCCCTTGCGGGCGACGACGAGGGTGTCGGGCTCGCGCTCGCAGATGACGGCGATGGCGTACGCGCCGGTGACTTCACGCAGCGCGGCCTGCACGGCGGCTTCGAGGTCACCTTCGTAGAGCTCGCCGATGAGCATGGCGAGGACTTCGGTGTCGGTCTGGCTGCTGAACTTGTGGCCCTTCTCTTCGAGCAGGGTTTTCAGTGCGGCGTAGTTTTCGATGATGCCGTTGTGGACGACGGCGATGCCGACCTTGTCGTCGCGGTGGGGGTGGGCGTTGAACTCGGTGACGCCGCCGTGGGTGGCCCAACGCGTGTGGACGAGGCCGACGGTGCCGGGGAGGCCGCCCATGGACTCGAGCTTGTCTTCAAGGTTGGCGACGCGGCCGACGGCGCGGACAACTTGGAGCTTGCCGTTATTCAGGGTCGCGAGCCCCGAAGAGTCGTAGCCGCGGTATTCGAGGCGCTTAATGCCTTCGAGCAGGATGTTCTGGCAGTTTCTCGAACCGACGTAGGCGACGATGCCGCACATAAAGCGAGTTTCCTTCCTCTGGCGTCCGCGGCGTAACCCTCGCCGGGACAGCATACTAGCGGCCCGAAATCAGATGGCGACAGCCATCATGCGAAAGATGGCTGGCGAGCGATCAGGCGAGCAGTCGCCTGCTCGTGATATACAGATCGGCGAGAACCCTTGTTCGATGTTGCTGGAATACACGGGTGGAGGTCCGAAGGCGTTGGGGTAGGGTAGGTTATGGGGAAGTTGGGCGGTTCTTGCGCCCCCCAGACCGCGGGATTGGGCAGGGGGTAGGAGGCGGCAAGGACGAGCGTTCACTTGACTTGCGTCGTCGTGTCGATACTTTTCAGTGTCCCGCGGGCTTGTGATCTTCGGGACTCAGCGTGCCGCAACAGCGTCAGGACAGGGCTGCTCGTCGCAAGACAGGATGCCCAGGGTGACGCAGTGATCCACGGCGTGCTGAAGGGTTTGCCAGCAGGACGTCCCCCGTTGGGTTTTCGGACCCAGCCGCGTCACTGGTCCAACGAGCCGATCGCCTGCAAGGTGATCGAAGGACCGGAGACACTCGACCTCTCGCTGCCAACCGCACGCTTCACTGGCAGGTTGAACCGCCATCCTTGAAACAACTCAACGCCCGATGCGCGTACGCGCCGGGTTTTCGCCGACCTGAGCGACTCTTGATCTGAGAGCGTGCAGGCCGGTGTCATCGGCGAGCGACGCGTGATTGCGGCGTCCGCCGGGGTTGTGTCGACGGTGCGGTCTTGGTAGTACATCGCATGCCTCGTGCAACGTTCAATAAAGTGTCGTCAGTTGTTGGTGAATGGACAGACAGAGTGACCGAAGTCGTGCGTCCGACGCGCGATGGGACGCTGGTGCAGCAGGCACCGGTGATTGACCCGGCGGTCCGCCAAGGCAAGGCCATCAAAGGCGGTCTGGCTGTCCTGATTCCAGCGTACAACGAGGGGAAGTTCGTGGGCGAGACGATCAAGTCCGTCCTTGAACAATCAGTGCCGGTCGATCAGATCATCGTGATTGATGACTGCTCGACGGACAACACGGGAGACGTGGCCCGTTCGTTTGGTGTGTCGGTCATGCGGCCGCCCAAGAACTGCGGGAGCAAGGCAACCGCGCTGAACTTCGCGCTGCCACATGTGACGTGTGAGTACACGCTGGCGATTGACGCGGACACGACGCTAGCGCACGACGCGATCGAGAAGCTGATGCGCGTATTTGATGACAAGACCGCGGTGGATGAGAACGGTGAAAGCACGATTGCCGCGGTGTGCGGCATGGTCATTCCTCGCAACGTCCGCACGATGTGGGAGCGTGGGCGGTACATCGAATATTTGTACGCTTTTACGTTCTACAAGCCCGTGCAGGATTACTACGACCGGCCACTGATCGCTTCGGGGTGCTTCAGTGCATATCGCACGGACATTCTGAGGCAGGTGGGCGGCTGGAGCACGCGCACCGTGGGCGAGGACATGGACCTGACGTGGTCGGTGTACATGCTCAACAAGAGCGTGCGCTTCGCGGAAGATGCGGTGTGCTATCCGGTGGAGCCGCACAATTACCACTTCATCAGCAAGCAGCTGAATCGCTGGAGCCACGGCTTTGCGCAGTGCGTGAAGGTGCACTGGAAGGAAGTGCTTGAAGTGCCCTTCCTGCGGACGATGGTGGCGGTGGCGACGTGGGACGCGATCATGGCGGTGCTTGGGTTCTTCGTTTTGCTGCCGCTTTTGGCGATTTTCGTGCACCCGTTGTTTCTGGTGGGTTACCTGATCGACATTCCGACGGTTGCGGTGCCCGTGCTGTACAAGGCGATTCAGCGTGGCGAGCTTGGGCGTGCGCTGGCGAGCCTGCCCGGGTTCTTCGTGCTTCGCTTTGTGAACGCGGTGTTTGTCATTCAGGCGTTCTGGAAGGAATTCGTCGCGAACAAGCCGCTGCTGGTGTTTGAGAAGGGACACGGCTGACGCAAGCTCTTTCGGCACATCATGATGCGGCCCGAGACTTTGGGATTACGCATACAACTGACCAAAAGTAACAACTAGTTTGGATCCTACCGGGTAAAGTTTACGTATACTAACTGCCCGGAAATTCTGAAAGGTTTCTTATGTTTGCCGGTCTTCCGGGAACTGGTGTTGGTGGGATGTTCTATCTTCTGCTTTCGCTGTGGATGCCCTTCCACGAGCTCATTCGGCTCTTTCAGGGGCGCAGCAGCGTGGCACGATGGAAGATGATCGCTCGGCACTGGTGCCTCTTTGCCGCCGTCATTGGCGTCATCTGGGGGCAGACTGCGTTGCTCAAGGCGCTGGTTCCTGTCAGTCAGCAGGAGCAGGTGCACGCGGCGATGCAGGCAAAGCTTGAACCGGTCTCGCCTGTGGCGACGAGCACCATGATGGCCGCGAGCGCCTTGATGGCGCTGGTCAGCCTGGCGGCAGTCGTTGGTGTGGTCTACATGCTGCGCATGGGTGTTGCGGTTCGCAAGCTCATCGCGGCCTAAGCCGAGTTCTTCGGCATCGGGTGTTCTTCAGTCAGGGTTCTTCTGGCTTTTCTTCAGGTGATTCTGTTAAGTCGGTATCGCGCTGCACGCAGTCTGCGTGGAGGCCCTTGGTTGCCTGCGCGATAGGCGATGACCCGGCTGCGGCTTGGCCTGACGGCTGAGCCCGATCGCCAGTTGCTTCAGATAAGTTACGGTATTTCTACACAAGTCTGCATGATTCAGGCGTGGTCGCCGCATGGATGTCCCTGATGACGTCGCCTTGCAGCGATGGGTTATCGCATGTCCTGTTCCTTCGCGTTCACGCTTCGCAGGCGTGAACGTCACAGATTGATGCGTTGCGATGTCGGCCGCCCCCCACCCGACTCGCGCGTGTCACCCCGGCCCCGCGCTCGTTGCGGGGTCGGTTCTTTTTTGGGGAGATGCGTGCTGTCGCGCGGCACCTCTTCGTGGTACGATCGCGGCTTCTCGGAGAAACACATGCTTTTCATGCTTGCCGCCGCTGTCACTCCTCCCGCTCCGCCTGCGCTGACCGCGCCCGAAACCGTGCAACAAGCGGTGGGGGTCGCGCCTGATCGACTGCTGCAGTTGATTGAGACGTACGGCATTCCCGTCGTCAAGGCGGTCTTCATTCTGGTCATTGGGTGGATCATCGCGGGGTGGTTGAGCAAGCTGGCGAGCACGGCGTGTCGCAAGGCCAATCTGGATGAGACGCTGGCGCGGTTTCTGGGCAATATCGTGCGGTGGTTTGTGATTGCGGCTGTCGCGATCACATGCCTTGCGTCGTTTGGCGTGCAAGTCGCGAGTCTTGTGGCGGTGCTGGGTTCGGTGGGTGTGGCCATCGGTCTTGCGCTGCAGGGTTCGCTCAGCCATATCGCGAGCGGCGTGATGCTGCTGATCTTCCGCCCCTTCAAGGTCGGTGACTTTGTGACGGCGGGCGGCCAGACCGGCATTATTCATGAGATCGGGCTGTTCTCCACCATGCTGGATACGCCTGACAACCGCCGGATCATCGTGCCGAACGGGGCGATTGTGAGCGGCGTTATCACGAATGCGACGTATCACCCGCAGCGCGTGGCGGATGTGACGGTGCAGGTGGATGGAAGCGTGAGCGTGGAGGCTGCAAAGCTGGCGCTCACGCAGGCGGCGTCGGCGGTGGCGGGGCGGGATGCGAGCAAGCCGCCGGCGATTGCGCTGACGGGCATGGGAGCGGCCACTTCGTTCAATGTGTCGGTGTGGTGCGCGACGGGCGAACTGGACGCGGTAAAGGAACGGCTGCTGCTGGCTCTGAACATGGTGATCGCGGCGAAGGGCATGGGCCCGGCGGCTCCTGTCACGCTCGTCAAGAACGTGTGACGCAACGCCCGATGAAACAGGCATGCATCGCATGCTTGCGGCGGAAAACACGTGGGAAGTCTGGAATCAGCGCGCAACCGAGTACGGTGTGCCGGCGCTGAAGGTTGTGCTTTTCATGGCGGCGGCGTGGCTTCTCGCGCGATGGGTGTCGTCCCTGATTGAGCGCAGCATGGCGCAGGCGCGGGTGGAGAAGAGCCTTTCGCATGTGTTCTCGCGGGTGGCGCGATATGCGATTCTGCTGGTGGCGGGGTTTGTCGCGCTGGGTATCTTCGGCATCAATACCGCCAGCTTTGTGGCGGTGCTGGGCAGTGTGGGGCTCGCTGCGGGCATCGCAGCAGGGCTGGCGGCTGGCTTTGCGTTGCAGAACACGCTGGCGAACATCGCGGCGGGACTGGCTCTGCAGATCACCCGGCCTTACGAAGTCGGCGATGTGGTACACGCGGGCTCGCAGACGGGGACGGTGGAGGCGATCACGCTGTTTGCCACGCGGCTGCGAGCGGGGGATTCGCGGCTCGTCACCATTCCCAATGCGCAGGTGCTGGCGGGAAGCGTCGAGAATTTGTCACATGAGCAGACAAGTACGGTGAGTGTGCCGCTTGGGGCGGGTTTGGGCGCGAGCATTGACATGGTGCGCGACACGCTGGTGCAGAGCGCGTCGAACGTGCGAGGACGCGCGGAGGGAGCGCTGCCTGCTGCGACGCTGACCGCAGTGGATGATCTGAAGCAGCGGTGGGTGGTGTCGCTGCGTGTGAAGCCCGGCGAAAGCGAGCGTGCCCGCGAGCGGCTGTTGCAGGCGTGCAAAGAGGCGTTGGATCGGGCGCGGTTGGCGTAAGCGCGGCATTCGGCAGTTGTGATTCGGCATTCGAGCTGGCGCAGACCAGTTGGGTCATGTCGCAGCGGATTTAGCGCACGCGAACGCTGACTGTTTATGCAAGATTCACCGACTCGCTCCGAGCAGCGAACATGTGGCACGAACTGTTGGGGTGCACGTCAGTTGCGCCACCTGCGAATGCAGAGGGTGTCGTTTTGCCCACCGAAGCCGAAGCTGTTGCTCAGGCACACTTCAACGCCCTTGTTGCGAAGATCGCGAGCGGCGTTGGGCACGTGGTCAAGGTCGCACTCGGGGTCGGGCGTCGTGAGATTCATCGTGGGCGGCAGCATGCCGGTTTCGATGGCCTTGACGCAGGTCATGAGTTCCACGGCGCCAGCGGCTTGAATGAGGTGGCCCAGCATGCTCTTCACGCTGCTGAAGGGGACGTCCTTCGCGAGGTCGCCGAAGAGGCCCTTGACGGCGCGGGTTTCGATGCGGTCGTTCTCTTTGGTGCCTGTGCCGTGTGCGCTGATGTAATGGACCAGCGGGCGGCCGTCAGGCCCGCGCTCGCGCGGGGAGATGCCGGCTTGGCGGCAGGCTTGCGACATCGCGGCGATGGCGCCCTTGCCGTCGGGGTCGATATCGGTGATGCGATACGCGTCGGCGGAGGAGCCATAGCCGGCGACTTCGGCGATGATCTTGGCGCCGCGATTGAGAGCGTGCTCGGCACTTTCGAGGATCAGCATGCCGGCGCCTTCACCCATCACGAATCCGTCGCGTTCGGCGTCGAAAGGCTTGGCGGCGTGGGCCATCTCTTCGCGATTGGTGCTCATGGCGGTGAGGCGAATGAAGCCGGTCATGCCCAGCAGGTGGATCATGCTGTGCGCGCCGCCTGCGAACATGAGATCGGCGTCGCCTCGGCGGATGATTTCAAAGGCTTCGCCCACAGCCTGCGTGCTGGCGGCGCAGGCCGTCATGCAGTTGAAGCTGGGGCCCATGCATCCAAATGCTTCGGCGAGATGCGTGAGCGTGCTGCTGGGTTCCTGCTCAATCTCGACGGTGCGCGTCATGCGTCGCAGGCCTTCACTTGCCCAGGCACGATCGTCGATGGTGCGTGAGTCAGCCTTCCAGCCTGCGAGGTTGGTCGCGAGGAAGTGCGAATAGTCCAGGCTGCCTTCGCCCGCGCCGAGGTAGATGCCCATGCGCGACGGATCAAACCAGGCACTGGGCGACACGCGGAATGCGCCGCCTGCTGCGGGGCCGCCTTCGTGGCCAAGGCCGGCTTGACGCCACGCCTGAGCGGCGGCGGCCAGCGCGAACTGGCTGCTGAGTCCCACGTGCGAGAAGCGGTCGTGCTCCGCCAGAAAGTGGGCGAGGTGGAAGTTCCTTACTTCTGCCGCGAAGTTGGTGGCGAAGGTTGAGGCATCAAACCGCGTGACGGGCCCGATGGCGGTCATGCCGTTGAGCAGTTTGGCCCAGACGGATTCCACGTCACTGCCCAGAGGAGTGACCCAGCCCATACCGGTGATGACGACGGGAGTAGGCATTAGGGATTAGGCATTGGGCATGAGGGGGAAGACAGGAAGACGGGAAGGCGTAGGACGCATCAGGGACTAGGCACTGGGCACTAACGTCAAAACACAAGAGAAGGAGGGCGAAGGGCACGCGGCCCCACGGCTATGAAAAGCAGGTGCATTTCACTCATGCCTCATCCCCAATCCCTAGTGCCTCATTATTGATCAAACTCACTGTCACCTTCATCATCGCCCTCGTCGAGGGTGATGCCGCGTTCTTTGGTGATTTTGTCGATATTCACGACGCGGACGAGGCCGTCCTTGAGGCGGCGTTCGGCGAAGTTGATGATGAGGCCCAGTTCGAGGTCGGCGGCCTTGAGCTTGGCGCGCAGTTCGAGGCGTTCGTAGGTCGTGACAGGACCGGGGCGGGCCATGATCTCGAGGAAGAACTTGCCATCGATGAACAGGTCAGTCGCGGCTTCGCCCACTTTGCGGTCGCGGTACATGACGGGGATGTTGTGCCCGTGCTTGTACGAGACGCTGAGTGCGTCGAGTTCCATCTTGAGCGCGTTGGTGTACGCGGTTTCGTCGTAGCCCGGGCCGAGCAGCTTGTGCACTTCGATCGCTGCGCCGATGGCTTTGCGGCTGGCTTCGGTCGTGGCTGCGTCGAGAGCGGAGAGGGGAATGCCGCGACGGTCGTCGCTGCCACGTCCGCCGCCGCCGCCGCGATAGCCGCCGCGTCCGCGATTGCGGTCGCCTCCGCGATCACCGCCACGATCACCGCCGCGGTCGTTGCGATCGTTGGAGTAGCGAGAGCCTTGGTAGTCTTCGTTGGACATTGATGAACTCCGTTGTTGTGCTGAAGGCGGAGGGCGGCGAACAGAGGGCAAAGAACAGAGAGCGGGGGTATGCACCAAACTGCTGTCTGTTCTCCGTTCTCTGTTCTCAGATCGCCTGCAACACCAGAGCCGCGTTCTGACCCGCGAGGCTGCTGCTACAGACGAGTACATTCTTGACCTGCTGGCGGCTCGACGCGGCCCGGGCTGCGCCGGGCCAGGCGGGCAGGTTGGCCGCACCAAGGCGGGCGGGAAGCGTTTGGTGCCTGATGATGAGGGCGCCGACCGCGGCCTGCAGTCCGCCGTTGCCGGCGGCGCAGTCGCCCAGCGCGGGGGCGACAGCGATGCAAGGCACGGTTGCAAGCCGCTCGCCGAAGATGCTCTTGAGGGCGAGGAACTCCTGCTGATCCGTCGATGGCGCGCCGGCGGCCTGGGGCACGATGACGTCGATGTCCTCGGGCTGGCAGTCGGCATCACGCAGGGCAGCGTGGATTGCGAAGGCGAGACCAAGGTTGCGCTCGCCCGCGGGGACATCGCGGCGAGCGTTGTGTGCTGCGCCGAAGCCGGCGACGCGGGCGTAGATCGGCACGCCACGCTTGACGGCGCTGGTGTGTTCTTCGAGGATGAGCAGGCCGCCGCCTTCGCCGGGCACGCCGCCGGGGCTGGAGGGGTCATAGGGGCGGACGGCAGTGGTGGGGTCGCTGGTTGCGGGCAGATTGCCGTAGCGATTGGCAAGGCTCATGCGCAAGGTGCCCATGAGGCTGAGCTTGCTTTCGGCGCTGCCGGCGATGGAGACATCGGCGGCGTCTCGCTCGATGACCCGGGCGGCTTCACCGATGGAGAGCAGGCCGCTGGCTTCGCCGCAGGTGATGGTGTTGCTGGGGCCTTCGTTGCCATGGATGATGGTGACGTGGCAGGCCAGCATGTTGGGCAGGTACTTGAGCATCCAGAGGGGCTGCAAGTTGTTCATGCCGCCGACGGTTTGGCCTTCGTGCTGGGGAATGGTGCCCCAGCGCGAGTAATCGAATTCGCCGCGATCGTTGACGCTGGTGGCGAGGGCGCTGGTCAGTTCGAGAGTTTCAGCGGCGATGAGGCCGGCGCCGATCTGGCAACCCAGACGCGGCGGGGGGAAGGTCGTGGGCTGTCCTTCGGCAGCGCGGGTCAGGATTTTCGCATCGTCGAAGGCTTCCTTGGCGGAGGCGACGGCGATCTCGGTGTCGCGAGCCATGACTTTCACGGCTTTGCGATAGCTCTTGGGCACGAAGTCCTTGGCGGAGAATTCACCGGGTGCTGGCTTGATCTCGGCGCCAAGCTGACAGGGAAAACCCGAGAGGTCCATGCGTGCGGGCACGGCGATGCCGGTGGAGCCGGCGCAGAGAGACTGCCACATCGCCTGGGTGCCGACTCCCAGAGCACTGACGGTTCCAATACCTGTAATCACGACGCGACGAGCCATTGCAGGGAGGTTATGGCACCCGGCAAGGGTGGAATTTACTGATGGAATGTTGACAGTCCGACGATGGAGTTGACGCATGAACGTGGTCGACCCCCTGTCGTATGGGGTCGAAGGGCCCGGAAACTGTGCGAAACATCTGTTCTCGCCCAGAGCGTGAACGTGAAGGAGCAGGTCATGAAGAAGCAACTGGCTGGTTTGGCGTTGATGGTTGTGCTGGCGTCGGGCGGCGTGCAAGTGGCCCAAGCGAGTGGCGTGAATGACTTTCCTCGCAACACCGTGTTGCCCGCAGCGGAAACGCTGATCGGCTGGCAACAGGCCTTCAACAACAGCCAAGCAGCCGTGTCCGGCGGGCTGGTTGCTCGCCTCCGTCTGGAACGCGAAGACGGCGTCTGGGTGTATCGCGCGGATATCGGAGCTCCTTCGTTCCGTCAGAGCACCCGTCTGGAAATGAACGCGCTGACTGGCGCGATCACCCGTAACCGTCGCAGCAATGCTGGCGGTGGTGATGTGCGTAACTACCAACAGATCGCCGCTGCGGCCAACACCATCACGGTGACGTTCGCGCAGGCTGCTGCTGCTGCGGAGACCCGCGTGCCCGGCCTGCGTGCGCACGACATCAAGCTGGAGCGTTCGGGCAATCGTCCCTTGTCATACAAGGTTGAAATGTGGACGACTGGCGCGGCGGCCGAAGTGCGTATTGATGCCGCCACGGGCGCGATCATCAGCGTGCAGACGGTGGGCCGTCCTTCGCAGAGCACGAATCCTGGTTCAGGTGGTAACAACCCGCCTGCTGGCGGCGGCAACAACCCCCCGTCGGGCGGCGGCACGACTCCTGATCCTGTCGCGCTGACGGGTGATTCGCTGCGGCTGGCGAATGCGATCAGCACGTCGCTGGCGACCGAGCCCGAGGGCACGATCTTCCTGGAAGCCAAGATCGAGCGCAACCGCTTCCAGAACTTCATTGAAGTGAAGACGGTGGAGTCCGGCTCGCTTGCGGCGGAAGAGATTCGTCTGGGCACTGCCTCAGGCGCGATTTTCCGCCGGGAATCGGAATCGCTGGATAGCGAAGACGCGGCGGAAGTCGTTGCGGTGTTCAACGCGTTGGCGGGTCAGACCGCCATCGGCCACGTGAGCGCCATGGGCCGCGCGTTGGCTGTGCGTGCGGGCACGGTGACCGAAGTGGAACTGCAGATGGCGGGCACAATCGTCGTCTACGAAGTGAAGGTCTCGTCGGGCGGTCGCGAACGCAGCGTGAAGGTGAATGCTCTGACCGGCGCGATCGTGCAGTAAGCGACGTGCCTGGATGACAAACAGACGTTGTTCGGCGTGGACGATTCGTTTCCCCCTCCGAATCGACACGGCTGAACGAACTGCCAACGCCTGCGGAAACGCAGGCGTTGTCACTTTTGCTCTGCCCACCTTTCGTGTGGTGGGTTCGCCAAGCGCGCGCGAGTGTGGTATGCTGGCGGCCCTTGATGGAAGCGACTGTCCACAAGCCGGCTGGCGAGAGTGAACGCGAGTTCTGGCACGCGTTTGACGCGGAGCGTGCGCGCGTGCTGCGCAAACGCATTCTGTGGTACGCCGCAGTGATGATGACACTGCTTGGTCTGGCGTTTCTGGGCGGGCTCATCGATGTCTTTTTCAACCCCACGTACAACGACGGCTCGCCGCGTCGGGCGATGGGTTTTGAAGTGGCGTCGACCGGCGGCGGGGTGTTGATCTTTCTGGTGACGTATGTGCTGGTGCGAGTGCGCAAGCCCGATCGGCGCCGGCTGGTCTTTATCGTTTCGGTCATCGCGGTGTTCGCGGCGATTCTCGTGACGGTGTTGCAGTCGTTCGTGCATGTGCTGGATCTGCCGCAGAGTCAGGGTGGGTCGGTGCCTGATGATGACCCGCTGCACGCGCCGGTCATGGCGGTCATCAACTCGTGGTTCTTTCAGGCGATGGCGTGTCTGCTGATTCCCATGCCTCTGCGCGAGTCGTGGCGATTCTCGCTTTTGTCGCTGCTTGCGGTGCCCATTGCGACCATCTTTGTGATCGGCAC
Organism: Phycisphaerae bacterium; assembly: GCA_046316615.1. Taxonomy (GTDB): domain Bacteria; phylum Planctomycetota; class Phycisphaerae; order Phycisphaerales; family UBA1924; genus BJHL01. The sequence continues at coordinate 42,895 of JBKDAN010000051.1, read as the reverse complement.
GCCGCTCAAGGGCCACATCGCGTGGACCGGCATCGGCGCGGTCTGCATGTTCCTGCCGATGCTGTGGAGCGCGTGGCGCTATCGCGAAATGGATGCTCGCTTCGCGGCCCGGCAGCGGCTCGCGAAGTTTGATGAGGTGGCGAGCGAGCTTGCGTATGCACGGCGCATCCATGAAGCGATCTTTCCGCCACCCGTGACGCGTGGGCGCGTACGTGTCACGTATGCCTATGAGCCCATGCGCGAGATTGGTGGCGACTTCCTCTTTGTGTGGCCTTTGCACGTGCCGCCAAGCGAGAATGACGCGTCACTGACGGCGGTGTTGATTGACGTGTCGGGGCACGGGGTCGCCGCGGCGCTGGCGGTCAATCGCTTCCACGGTGAGTTGCGACGTTTCTTCGCGACGCGTCCGCACGGTTCACCTCGTGAACTCATGGAAGCGATGAACGCGTTCGCATACGAAGAGCTCGCGCCGCAGGCGGTGTTTGCGACCGCCATCGCGGTACATATCGATGTGCAGGCGGGCGTGATGGAAGCGGCCAACGCGGGACACCCGCCCGCGATACTGCGGCGAGGTGATGGCAGCGTGCGCGAGATCGGGGCGACAGCGACCATGCTGGGTGTGCTGCCTCCTGATGCGTTCAGTAGCGATCCGTGGCAAGAGCCCTTCAGCGCGGATGATCGCGTGGTGATGTACACCGATGGATTGAGCGAGACGCTGGGGCGTGGTGGCGAATTGTTCGGTTCTGAGCGGGTTGCGCAGGCCGTGGCGAGTGGAGAATCGCCCGAGCGTGTGGCGGCGAGTGCCGCGCAATTTCGTGTGGGTCCGGCGCGAGATGATCTGCTCGTGGTGGAAGTACGCGGCGCGTGATGGCGTAAAGTCATGCTGTGGCAGCGGACGAGTCCAGCCTGGTCAAGCTCGCGACCGAGCAGGTATTGGTGATCGCCACCGTCGTTGCGGCGGCGGCTGCGTTGCCTGCGCTGATCGAGTTCGTTGTTGAATGGCGCAAACGCCGAGAGCGTGTTGCGCTGAGCATGGACAACGAGCCCGCCGGTACCGAAGCTCCCCAACTGGCGGGGTTGGATGGTTTGCTGGCGGACATTGCGGACATGATCGATCGTGCGCGGTTCCCTGCTGCGTATCGCGATCTCAAGCTAGGAAACGAGCTGCTCATCATCGGGCCGCACTTGTCCGGCAAGAAGTCGCTGGCGCGGCGAGTGGCGCAGTTGGCGGGCATGTCGCGGATCATCACTATCTATAACCCGCGCAACAGTGATGCGCTGGCGAAGGCGAAGTCGATTCTGCGGCGCAAGACCGATGAGAAATTGACCCTGCTGTTACCCAACCTTGATCAGGTTTTTGAGTCCGACGGTCCACAGAGTGACCGCGACGAAGAAGTGGAAGCCGAGCTTGATGCGCTGATCGAAACTGTGTCGAATCGGCCCAACGTGCTCGTCATCGCCACAGCCAGCAAGCTGGTGGAAGGTGACGACCTTGATAACTTGTTCGGCATGAAGGTCATCTTGCCCGGTGCGGCGCCCATCGTGCGGCGACCGGGGTCACTGACGCCCGAGCATAAGGCTCTGCTGCGTGAAGTGGCGACGCATTACCTTAAGCGAGCGAGCGAATCCGGCTGCGCTTTGAGCGGGCTGAGCGCGGCGGAAGCGATCGAGCGCATTTTGAGTCGCGCGGGTAACTCCGCGGAAGTGGAAGACATCGTCGAAGCCGCTCGCACGACGGCGATCTTTCATCAGCGCGTCAATAACGGGCCGCTCCAGATCACGCAGGAGATGCTGGAGAAGGCCGTACGCCGCGTGATGGGAACGTGATGCAGGCGTAGGCGTGTTCTACACAGGGGCGGTGACTCACTGCGGACGCCCGCGCTCAGCACATCGCCAGGAAGCTCAGCAGGCTCAGGATCATGATGCGCTTGCGAGTGTCGGACATGGAGAGCAGGAGAGTCATAAACGCCTCATCTGTGGATGTGACCGTGAGCACGGGGCTCGCGGGTGCGACGATCGTCTTCGGAGCGGCGACTGCCTCGAGCAGGTCGCTGGTCGCACCGAATTGGCGAACGTCAACAGTGGTCATAGATCAATCCACATGCCAGAGGCGGCGGGTCTGCGAATGTCGCTGACGGAGCGCGCATCCTACCGCGCCCAGCCCTGTTTGTGAAGCGAAATTGCGTCACTTCGGTGCTTCTCGGACAGCGGGCGTGATGGGGCCCGGTGCGAACGCGACGAATGTTGTCGCGACGCATCATCTGGCGTGCAACACTTGTTGCGTGAACGCAACATCACATGTATGGGCTCAGCGTTGGATTCGAACCGTTGGTTATGCGGCGTGCGGCACGATGCTGCTGCTTGCCGGGCATGCCACGGCGCAAGAGGCTTCGGCTCCGGCCGCGCAGCAGGCGGTCGCGTCGCCTGATCTCGCCATGACGCGGAGCGCTCTGACGTACATCCAGCAGCGACTGCGTCGCTGGCGAGGCGAGGGCGATGAAACTGTCGCGCCGGTGCTGGCTGGCGCGAGCGCGATCTGTGTGACGTTGCGCATGGACGGTCGCGTGATCGCGCGTGTGGAGGGCTTTGGGGCGGAAAGCCTTGAAACCACGGTAACGACCGCACTGGAGCAGGCCGCCGCGCGCATTCCTGCGGCCAACGATGCGCTTCAAGTACAGGCGCAACGGCAGATTAAGGCTCGCGTGCTGGCAGGAATCGAGATTGCCGGCGAGCGATTGCCTCTGGACGCTGTCACGTTCGCGCAGACCAACCTCGATGTCAAGCCGGGCCTCGAAGCGATTGGCGTGGAGATTGGCGGGGCGGGAGATGGACAAGCTCCGGGTGAGATCAAGCGTGATGTGATCTTCCCACTTCGCATGCTGCACGCGGGTGACGTGCCTGCGGCGGCGATCGTGTCGAGCATCGCGCGAGTGTCGGGTGATCCGGCGATGCCGATGCCGGGCGTGCTGGGGCAGGAATTGGGCGACCTGCGCCGCAACAAGGCGGTGCGCGTGTGGCGAGCGCCAGTGCTGCAGATGGTGGAACTGACGCCGGGCGGTTCTGGTGTGACGCTGACGCGCGGGTCGCGCGTGGTGGCGCTGCGCGAAGTGAATCTGGCGATGCTTCGTGATTTCCGTGATCGGCTGATCGATCACATTGATTCACGCGTGGCTCGCTCACCCGATGGGTCGCAACTGTTCGCGACGTACTACCCCACGCAGGATCGGGCGGATGATCTTGCGTCGCCTTTGCAGCGTGCGGTGCTGTGCACGACGCTTGCGCGGAGCGGCCCGCGTGGACGCCTGCTTGCAAAGGAACTATTGGGCGACCTGCTGACGCATAACTTGCAGGCGATTGATGAGCCGACGACCGCGGCTGCGACGGTCGTGACGATGGCGTGGCTCGGCATTGATGCTCCGGCGCAGGAGAAGGCGTGGAAAGACGGCTTGGAGCGAGCCCGACAGACACTGAGCAAAACGATCTCGCGTGGCGCATGGAGCGATACCGTGGCTCCGGGCGGAAGAGCGATGATCTCACTGGGTTTGGCGCATGTGGCGACGACATTTCAGCGGGAAGCGGACGCAGAGAACGATCGCAACCGCGCGACCGACGCGATGCGAAACCTGATGCAGGCGACCACACCCGGCGCGCTTGTCACGCACATGCCTTGGTTGGGCTACGCGCAGCAGCAATTGGCGGATGACACGATCGCCAGCGCACCTGTGCTCCGCGAGATGCGCAGCATGCTGTGGGAACGATCTATCGCACCGGGACTGGGTGAGTCGGATTTGGAAGGTGGCATCGTCTTTGGCGCTCGTGACGCACAGGGCATCAGCGGCCCGACGTGGAACACATCGCGGCCGCTGGCGTTCGCTGCGGCGATGTTGCGAGACACGAGGCTGACCGACGAAGCGGAGGTTTATCCGCAAGTCAGCCGCATGCTGCCGGGCCTGCGGTTTCTGCGGCAGTTGGCCATTGACGACGCCAGCGCGTTTGCGTGTCCGCAGCCTGATCGTGCGATGTGGGGCGTGCGAGCTGCTCCGTGGGATTGGCGCCAACCGATTGAAAGCAGCGCGATGACGCTGCTGGCAGTGAGTGAAGCGATTGAGAGCCTTGAAGCGATCGCCGCACGGGCTGCTGCTGCTGCGCAACCAAGGTGAACCGTCGTGCATTGGCAAGCATCGAAGAGATGACGTGAGCGAAGCGACTGTCAATCCGTCTGTTGGTCGGCAATCGGAACTGGCGATTGAAGGCATGACGTGCGCAGCGTGCGCCGCTCGCATTGAGAAGCGACTGGTGAAGCAGCCGGGTGTGCTGGAAGCGACTGTCAACTTTGCGAGCAAGTCCGCGCAGGTGCGCTTTGATGCCAGTGTGACGGCCATCGGTGCGCTGGCCGAAGCGGTTAATGCCATCGGCTTCAAGGCGGTAGTGCCCGTTGTTGCGGAGCCGGATCAACAGGCGAATGCCGATCTCGTGTCACGACGTGATGAGTCGCGCGAGCTTCTGTGGCGTGTTGTGCTTGGGACCGTGCTCGCCACGCCGGTGGTTGTGCTGGCCATGTCGCACGGCGCGGTGGAGGCGTTCAACAAGCCTTGGAACGTGTGGGTGCAACTGGCGCTGACCGCCGTGGTGCTCGTGGTGTGCGGCGGGCGGTTTTTTGTGTCGGCATTCAAGCAGTTGCGCCACGGCGGCGCGAATATGGACACGCTCGTCGCTCTGGGCAGTGGCGCGGCGATGGTCTACTCGGTCGCGGTGACTCTGTGGCCGGCGTGGTTCTCGATGCACGGTGCATCATCGCACCAGCACGGGCCGGCGGTCTACTTCGAGGCGGCGGCCGTTATCGTCGTGCTCGTGCTGCTGGGCAAGTTTCTGGAAGCTCGCGCGACGCGAAGAACGACGGTAGCGGTCGAACTGCTGATGCAATTGCAGCCCAAGCTGGCGCGGGTGGAGCAAGCGGGCGTGGAACGCGAAGTGCCCATCGCTCAGTTGCGAGTTGATGATGTGCTGATCGTGCGACCCGGCGAGAAGGTCGCTGCGGATGGCATCGTGCTGACGGGCGCCAGTGCGATCGATGAATCGATGCTGACTGGCGAGAGCCAGCCGCGTGAGAAGCGCGAAGGTGACGAGGTGATTGCGGGCACGATGAACGGCACCGGCGCGTTGCGTGTGCGTGTGGCTCGCGTGGGTGCGGCGACGACGCTGCAGCAGATTGTGAAGCTGGTGCACGATGCACAGGGCAGCAAAGCGCCGGTCGCCCGACTCGCCGATCGCGTGAGCGGCATCTTTGTGCCGGTTGTGCTGGTGCTCGCGGTCCTCACGTTTGCAGGCTGGTGGCTGCTTGGCCCGGCAGATACGCGGCTGACCATGGGCCTTGTGAGTGCGGTGAGTGTGCTCATCATCGCGTGTCCGTGCGCGCTGGGGCTTGCGACGCCCACGACGATCATGGTCGCGGTGGGGCGTGGAGCACGCATGGGTGCGCTCATTCGCAGCGGTGCAGCGATTGAGAAAGCTCATGACGTGACCACGGTGGTGCTCGACAAGACCGGGACGATCACGCTGGGGCAGCCATCGGTGGTTCGCATCGAGACAGTTGACGGCTGGACGACCGCGGATGTGCTCGCGCTCGCGGGCGCGGTGGAGCAGCGCAGCGAGCACCCGCTTGCGCAGGCAGTGGTGCACGAAGCTCGCCGGCTGCACGTGCCTCTGACGGAACCCGTGGAGTTTCAGGCGGTGCCCGGCTCAGGCGTGACCGCACGTGTCGGTTCGCGGCAGGTTGCGGTCGGTAAAGCCGCGTGGCTTGAGAGTGTCGGTGTGAAGCTGGGCCTGACCGAAGCTGCACGAACGAGCGAGCAGGGGGCTTACACCACGCTGCACATAGCGGTTGACGGGCGCGAGGTTGGCATCATCTCGATGGCGGATGCCGTTCGGCCCACGAGCGCGGCTGCGATTGCCCGGCTGCGGGAGCAGGGCAAGCGTGTGGTCATGCTGACGGGCGACAATGAGGCGACGGCGCACGCCATCGCGAAGACCGTCGGCATCACGGATGTCATTGCCGGAGTTCTGCCTGCGGGCAAGGTGGACGCGATTCGCGCGATGCAGCAGCGTGGCGAGCGCGTCGCGATGGTGGGTGATGGCATTAATGACGCGCCCGCACTTGCCGCGGCCGATGTCGGCCTGGCCATGGGGTCGGGCACGGATGTGGCGATAGCGACCGCCGATGTCACGCTGATGCGGACGGACTTGCATGCTGTCGCTGATACCTTGGGCCTTTCGCGAGCAACGTTGCGCACGATCCGTCAGAATCTCTTCTGGGCGTTCGGATACAACGTCATCTGCATTCCGCTTGCCGCGGGCGTGTTGTGGCCCTTCACGCAATGGCTGCTCTCGCCCATGGTCGCTAGCGCAGCGATGGCGCTGAGCAGCGTGAGTGTCGTGCTCAACAGTATGCGACTTGCACGCCGCGTAGTATGAAGGCGGAGGTGCATGATGGGGCTTTTCCGGCGTGTGCTCAATGCGTTCAAGAAGCCGCCCCGCGTGCAGGATCCGCGCGACAATGAGCCTGTCGAGGTGTACGACTCGTACGGAAGGGCCATCCATGTCACTCGAGCGGTGTGGCGGGATGAAGTGCTGCCGGGCAAGATTCGGGATTCGTGGAACAATCCCGATGAACTTGACGCGATCATCCGCGGGTCATTGCATGACGGGTTTGCGGCCAGCGTGATCGACGCTTCACGTCGTCTTGCGGAGATCGCGCCGGATCGTTCGGACGGTGCGGTTGTGCATGCCGTCACGCTCATGGAAGTGGGGCGGCTGAACGAGGCGAAGGATGTGCTGACCTCGTCGCTCCAGCGCGATGGAGAGCATGGATACGTCCTCAACAATCTTGCGAAGATTCATTCCAAGCTGGGTGACACCCAGAAGGCAGCGGCATTGCTGTGGCGAGCGATCGAGGTTGATCCGAATCAGGAGCATGCCGTTGCGTGGTACGTAGCCGAGCAGCGCGAGCGCCAGGGAGAAGCTGCGTACAAGGCGGCACTGCATCGCGTTGCAGCGTTGCCGGGCAGTTGGTATGCGCAGCTTCTTCTGGCGAGCGAAGCGATCGATCGGCAGGACTGGAAGCAGGCTCTCGCGATGTATGAGCATGCGTTGGCGCGAGCTCCGTCGCCTGTGCCCGATATCGTGCTCATGCACATCACGGGCGAATTGGGCAAGGCAGGTCAGCTCGTTGCGCTGGTGCGGCTGGCCGGATCGAGGTTTGATCCGCAGCGGCATTCGCTCGCGGTTGGCAACAATCTCATCAAGGCGTACTTGGAACTTGGAGAACTCGATGATGCTTCGCGCGTGCTCGAAGCGATGCACGCTCGACATCGACCCGACTGGACGGAGGCTCTGGGTTACTGGAGCGGCGAACTGAGTAAGGCTCGGCTCGCGGCCGAACCGGCTGCGAAGGCGGAGACGCTCGAACTGGGCTGGGCTACGTCGGCAGCACCTATTTGGTTGCCTGAGTCGTCGCCCGCACACGAGTATTTCAATCCAGTGCCCCGTGCTGATGTCCAGCTTGTGTTCGCGGGTTCGACCATCTCGCATACCGCTGCGCAGACACAGTTGCGGCCCGAACCGGTTGACCTTTCGGGCCGCACGTCACGGGCATTGCCGCTCTTGCTTGCGGAGCACGCGTTCTTTCACACAGGCGCGGCATGCAGGGTGCTGACGCCACAGGTCACATATCCGACGCAGTCATTTGGATTGTTTTCTTCGGAGCTCGATCTCGAAGAGCTCGCTGCGGGTGGTTCCGATTTGGCTGATCGTCCCAGCTACTTCGTCGCCACGCACTTGGAAGAGACACCAGCTGGCTACATCGTGCACGCGCGACTTGCCGGGGCGATGAGCGGTCAGGTGCTCGCCGCGTGGTCGTGTCCGATCAATCTGGAAGATCCGCAGCCGGCTTGTGATCAACTGCGCGAGCGGCTCCTCACGGAGCTGCAGGCCCACGCTGATCTCGCGCTCGTGCCTCCGCCGACAGCGTACAGCACGCCTTCTGGCTCGTGGTTCGCAGACTATTTGTTGCGTTTGGAGCAGTTGCTCACCATGCAACTCCTTGCGAGCCGGTCACGCGAGAGCATTTCCAATCCACGCGAGATACTGCAAGGGATGATTCATCACTGTCTGTCGCATCCGACGAGTATTGTGCCGCGACTGGTACTGCTCGAGACCGCGCTCCGCATGCAGCAAGCACTGCCTGCGATCAGCAGCGAGTTTTGCCGCAAGATCACACAGTTGCACACACATCACGCTCCGCCCGGCCCCGCGGGCAAGGCGGTGATGGCTCGGCTGCACACCTACGCGGCACGTGACCCGCAGGCCGGACTGGACTGATGTGATACTGCATGCGCCGTCATGGCAGTTGCGATCACAATCAATGGTGTGATGTGTCGCTGATTGTTGCGGAACTTTCGAGAGAAGCCCGCCCCTCCGACTATTCGCGGAGGGACGAGAGAGGGGGGAAGCTGGCCGCATCGAGTGGTTAACGGCACGGGCCGCCGGCAAGCACTTCGAAGAAGGTGATCACATCCTGGTCTTCGGGGAAGACACCGTTGTTGTTGAAGTCGATGTCACCGCATGTCGCACAAGGCAACCCGGCAATCACATTCAGGAAGTCGATGACATCCTGATCTTCGGGGAAGACACCGTTGTTGTTGAAGTCGATGGGGTCGCAGACGGGCACCTGCGGGGCGCTCAGGGCACGCAGATTGTCAGCGAGGTAGATGGCGACCAGACCCTGGGTCTGGAACTCGGAGTCGCCGCCGATGCCGACATTGGGCGAGCCCGCTTCGTTTGCGGTGTAGGCGTCATTCCACAGGCCCGTCGCAGGCCCCGCCGGTCCGCCAGCCACCGCAGCGAAGTCGAGGAACTGCAGGTTCTGGAAATAGGCCTGTGTCAGTCCGAGCGCGGTGTAGTCAAGCACGATCTCCACGACGGTGTTGTCCGTGGCACTCACGCGTTGCCACAGCACGGGCTGGGATTGGCCGCCATTCAGCAAGCCGTCGCTGAGGATGATCTGCTGGTCGTATCCGTTGTTGCCGAACTCCTCAAGGAGGTTCTGCGTTTTGGTGACACTCGCGCCGCTGGGACCGGGCTGACCGTGGATCGGGCCGCCACGACCACCCACGTCCATGTCCGTGTCGCGATAGCCCTCCGTCTTGGCGTTGGTGAAGACGGTGGTGGGCGTGCCGGCGAAGCCCGGCTCATCCGCCGCGATGTAGTAGGAGTTGCGGCCGTCCGCATCGGCACCGAAGCGGACGATGTACTTGGCCTTGAGCCCTTCGAAGGCATTCACGCCGTCCTTGGTCCGCTTGTCGCGACCGAACACATCGATAGCGAAGTAGGCGTAGCGATTGTCGAAGCCGAATCGTGCGCCGGTGACGTCGACGTACGAGTGATACTCCTCGCTGGCGTAGCTGCCGTTGATCAGGTTGAACGCTTGCGCGATCGGGCGTTCGTACACGTCGTTCTGATAGCTGTCGGCGGTCGCATCCACCGTGTAGAAGCGGAAGCCGCCGAAGTTGAAGTTGTTGTCGCCGGTGACAAAGTCGGTGTACTCGTTGGTGTACACGGGGGCGTTCAACGGCTGGGCCAAGGCCATACCGGCGAACAAGGTAAGGGCGGCAGTCGAGAGGGTGGGTTGCAGACGCAGCATGTGTGATCTCCAAGTCGTGTGTGGACAGCGACACTTTGTCGCAGCGACGTGAAGGAGCCGGAGCAACACGGTGAGATACATCCATCAACAAGGAAATATGTCACGCGATCCTGTTCGGCACGCAGCGGTCTGATCTCTTGTGGAAATTGGTTCGTATGGTTGATCCAACTCGCCAGAACCAGCGAACCGAGCCACGTGCCTATGTCGCCAGAGCAAACCCCAGCTCTTGATGCAAATTCTCCCAGCCCCTCGTCTGGAACTGTTCAGCAGGAGGAGATCCGCGATCTTCTTTCGCGTTGCCAGCATGGTGACCAGCGTGCGTGGTCCCGAGTCATTCAGCTCCACGCCGGGCTCGTGTACAGCATTGCTCGTCATCACGGTCTGCCCGAAGATCGCTGCGACGATGTCGCGCAGCTTGTTTTCACGTCACTACTGAAGCATGTTGCGAGGATCAAGGATCCTGTCGCCCTGCCGGCATGGCTTGCGCAGACGACAAGACGAGCGTGCTGGCGGATGGTTGAACGCATTCGTCGAGACGAGACGGCCCAACGCGCGATGGAGCACACGGGCCTGCCTGGCGCCGCTGCTTGGGAAGATACAGACGCCGGCGCGCAGATGCTGACTCGACTCGAACAGGCACACGCCATTCGCGTGGCATTGGATGAGCTTGGTGGTCGGTGCCGGGAACTCCTGCGGGCCTTGTTCGTCGATTCTGGCACACCCGACTATGAGGCTATCGGGCGTCGCTTGGGCATGCCAGTTGGCAGTATTGGGCCCACCCGAGTGCGCTGTCTCGCCAAGCTCGCCGCGCTGCTCCAGCACGAGCAGAATCCGACCGAACCAAATTCCTGAGAATTCCCAAGGCGCTCTGGTATCTGACTCAGGACTTGCGACTCCTTGATCGTGCACGCTTTGGAAAGGACCTTTGATGCAACCGCACACCTCACAATCAGGAGAGCCGCCATTCTCCGACGAGCAGCTCGTCGCTTTTGTCCTCGCCGAGACCGACGCGGCAACGACGAGCGCGGTTGCTTCGGCGGTGCAGGCAGACAAGCGCGTTGCCGAGCGTGTCAGCCAGTTGCGAACGATGCACGAGCGGCTTGGGCGTCTCAAGGTGGTTGATGCCAGCTTCGCGGTTTCACCCCAGCAACGCGCGATGCTCGCAGCCATCATGCCGGCGCAGCAAGCCGACTGGTTCACAAAGCTGACCGATCGCGCGGGCGAGGTCGCGCTGCTGGTGCTCGACTCGCTTCGTCGTCCGGCAGTTGCCGGGTATCGCTCGATTGAAACCGGTGGAGCCAGACTGCTTCGCTACGAATGCATGGAAGGCACCCTTGATCTTCGTGTGGAGTTCGACATCGTGTCGGGCCAGATCGCGATCACCGGTCAGTTCGTGGGCTCGCGAAAGCTGAGCCAGGTTCGACTGCTCCAGCACGGAAACGGAGCAGAAGTAAGCTGCGTCACAGTCGCCGCGGACGGCTACTTCGAGAGCGCCGCGCCTGCGGGCATGTATGTGTTCGAGCTCATTGCAACCGACGGCACATCCGCAGTGATTCCACGGATTGAACTCGGAGATCGTGATACCTCCAACCCATGAGCACGTCGACGTCCAGCCTGGTCGATATCGTCGGTCGGTTTCATGCAGGTGAAGCCGACGCGGGCGATGCCGTTTTCGAATGGATCGAGCAAGCTGCGCTGGTCCATGTCAGCGCGTGTGTGGACCAGGTGACGCAGGTTGTCACTGCACTCGGTGAAGATGATCCGGCGAGGATTTTCTGCTGGAAGGGGCTCGCTCACGCATTGTGCTACGACAACCAGTTCGCCGCAGCAGCGCAAACGCTCGCGGAAGCCGTGGCGCTCGCCGCTCGCTTGGGGCGTGATGATGATCAGGCAACTCTGCTGCTGACGATGGTGCAGCCGCTCGAGCGGCTGGGACGCACAGAGGAGGCTGAAGACGTTGCCAGACGTGCGCTCAGTACGTTCACGACTCGGGGCGATGAGTTCAGCGCCGCTCGCGCGATGGTCAACCTTGGTGTTGTGCGCCGTGTGCGGGGAGATTCCCGTGACGCCCTCGCGTGGTTTGAGCGCGCCCGTGCCGCGTTGTCGTCGCACTTGCTGGCCGCTGGCACGCTGGAAACCAACGTAGCTGAAGCGTTGCTGGATCTTGATCGATTTGAAGAGGCCGCCCAGGCATTCACGCGTGCTCGCGATCTGTTTGAGCACGGCGGCCACACGCTGGGAATGGCCATCGCTGAGGGCAATCTGGCTGACGTGTTCAGTCGGCTTGGTCGTATCGACGAAGCGACACTGCTCTTCGCCAGCGCGCGAGAGAGATTCGCCTCGTGCGACGCGCCGGCAGACGCCGCGCGACTGCTGGCTGAGGAAGCCGAGGCCTTCAGCGTTGTGGGCGCCTATCGACGGGCGATACGGCTCTACGAAACAGCGTTGCCAGGTCTGCAGGCTCCGGGCATGACCATCGAGCATGCCCGCGCGCATATGGGGCATGGACTGAGTCTGTTGCGCATGCATGCGGGTGCCAAGAGCATTCAGGCGCTCAGGCAAGCCGTTGAACTTGCATCAGGTGACGGCACGGCGACACTGCGACAAGACGCGCAGTTGGCGCTTGTTGAGGCCTTCATCACTACCGGGCAACTGCACGAAGCCAGCGAGCTTGTAACGCAACTGGTCCCGCATCTTGTCTCGCGCCCTGCCAAGCACACGCAGGCGATGCTGTGCTCTGCGGCTATCTCGCTGTCTCAGGGTGATGACTCAGCCGCCAACCGGCAGCTCGACACTGCGGAAGCGCTGCTCGAAGCGACACCCGTGATCTCATCGCGTCTGCGGTACTACGAGCTGCGGGCTCGCGCCGCTCTCGCGCAGCATGACGCCAAGACGGCTTGGTCGCAATTGGAACATGCGCTGCAGGTGGCCGAACGTTTCCGTGGCAGCATTCGCGCCGACTTCATCCGCGCGAGTTTCGCGGAAGCGGCGAGTGAGCTCTACCAGGCGGCAATTGATGTCGTGATGCGTATCAACGACGACAAGCGGCCCGAGCGGTTGTTTCATGTGATTGAGCAAAATCGCGCTCGAGCGCTGGTTGAGTCGGTCGCCGGCCGTGTCGACGCGAGAGGCTCGACGCGACATGATGCCATGGTGTCGCAGTTGAACGCCATGTATGCCACTGCCAGCCGAGTTGAGCCAGAGATCGCGCACTTGCGTCGTATTGCAGAGCTTGAAGCCCAGCTTGAGCGTGAGTCTGATCGTGCAGACGCGACTCGTTCGCTGTCAACCATCGCGCCGATGCAGCTCGCGAGTGCAAGGCAGTCGCTCGGTTTGTCCGTCGCAATCATGTTCTACATGCATGATGAGCGCTTGCATGCCATGCTGCTTGACGCCGACAACGCGCGCGTGCTGTCACTGCCCGTAAGTCGTCAGCAATTGGTGTCGCTGGCTCGCCGCCATGCGCTCGCGGTTGACGTCGCAACTCGCACCGGCGGCGCAGTTCCCAACGTGGCGATGGAAGCGCTTGCAGCCGCCCTCGCACCGTTCGTGCCGCATCTGGGAGCCGCTTCGCACATTACCGTCGTGCCATATCGTGAGCTGCATGCGTTCCCCATCAGCGCAATTGTGCAGACAGTCTGCGACGCACAAGCCTTGCATGCCTCTGTGACACTGGCGCCGAGCATCACGGCGGGTCTCACCTTGCGTGCTTCGCTGCGGCAGTCTTCTGGCAGCACGCTTGTCGTGGGCGTGGCAGACGAGAGCGCTCCGCAGATGGAGGATGAGGCCAGAGCGGTTGCCGCATGCTACCGCGAGTCGGTCTCTTTGCTCGGGCGCGACGGTACCGCGGATGCGTTCCTCGCGCAGTTGCCATCGCACGACATCGTTCACATCGCGACCCACTGTGTCTTTGATCCTGAGTTTCCGATGGCGTCACGTCTCAAGTTGGCGGATCGCTGGGTCGCCGCCAGAGAGTTGTACGGCTCGCTGAGGCCGGGCAGCGTCGTTGTGCTCGCTGGCTGCGAATCCGGTCGTACCTCTGATGCAATCGGCGAAGATCGTTTCGGCTTGATTCGCGCCATGTTGGTCGGTGGTGCTTCGCTTGTCATCGCGTCGCAATGGCGATTGCACGACGAAGCGGCATCCCGCGCCTTTCCGTTGCTGCACCAAACCGCATGTCGCGACAGTGCGCCACCGGCAGTCGCGTTTGCTCGTGCGCTGGCTCAAGTCCGTCGCCTCCAAAGGCAGAACGGTGAAGCCTGGCACGTATCAGAGAGTTTGTTTGCGAAGGGGGCACTGTTATGAATCGCACAGCTTTGCGTCTGGGCCTCCTCGCCGGTACCGCTCTGATGGGCGTCACGGTTCCTGCATTCGCAGACGGTCCGGAGTTTGAGCCCGATCGTGTGTTCGTGCGTTTGCAGCCCGGCGCCAGTATCGCTGCTATCAATCAGACCTATGGCACAACCGTGAATCCCGGTCAGTCGATTCCATCTCGCGGCATGTATCTGCTGGATTTGCCCGCGGGTGCCAGCGAGAGCACATTCGTGAGCCAGTTGCAGAGTGACAGCCGAATCGCGAGCGCCGATTTCAACTTCTACGTCATCGACGAAGACCCCAACGGCACCACGCGACGCATGTACCTGAGTGTGCCCCGCTGGTGGTATGACCAGGATGCCGTGCCCGGCATCATCGCAGCGCCCGACGCGTGGGTGCAATCACGTGGTGCTGGTATCGTGGTGGCCGTCATTGATACAGGCGTGGATGCGACCCATCCCCTGCTTGCACGCTCCGTCGTGCCCAGAGGCTTCAACTTCCTGACCAACACGACGAACACGCTTGACGTCGCGCAGAACGTGGACACAAACGGTAACGGCGAGATCGACCAGTTGTTCGGCCACGGCACGTTGGTCGCCGGGCTGGTGTTGCGCGTCGCGCCTGACGCTCGCATCATGCCGATCGTCGCGATGGATAGCGACGGCTACGCGACCATTTTCCGTCTGGCTCAGGGTTTGTACCACGCACTCGACAACGGCGCACACATCGCGAATGTCAGCATGGGAATGGAAGCTGATCCGCCGCTGCTCCGTGATGTCATTGCAGACGTTGAATTGCAGGGGCTCATCGTGGTTGCGTCCGCGGGTAATCGCGCGAACAGCAATCCCGACTATCCCGCCGGCACGTCATCGCTCGGCACACTCGCAGTCGCCGCGACCACAGATAATGATGTTCGCGCCGAGTTCAGCAACTACGGTCCTTGGGTCTCACTGAGCGCGCCGGGTGTGGATGTCGTCAGCACCGTGCCCGGTGGTGGCTACGGCGTTGCAAGTGGCACGAGCCTTTCTGCTCCGCTTGTGGCTGGCGCGGCCGCGTCGGTGCGGGCCATCTGTCCGCTGATTCCAGCGTCCCAAGTCGACGCGATCATCCGCTCTCGCTCTGTTTCGATCAACGCGCAGAATCCAAGCTATGTGAATCAGCTTGGCAGCGGGCGATTGAACGTCGCGATGGCAGTGGGGGCGGTCGGTGCGCCGCTGGCGTGTGATTGCGATCTCAACAACGACGGCCTGGTCACCAAGGAAGATTTGTATCGCATGGTGGCGAACCCGGTAGACGCGAACGGCGATGGTGTCGCGAACGCGATCGACACGCGGGATCTGGTCCGCTGGATGCGTCGGACCGAGCGAACGACATTGCAGGCCCGGTAATGTTCTGCACGAGCGAGATCGCTCAATTCTTCGCGTGACTGTGTATCAGGCGAGAACAGGAAGGCTCCTTTGTGGTGTCCGAGTCGACCATGCGTGAAGGTCGAGAGGACGTACAGAAAGGACCTTGTCATGAACGCTCGTACTGCCTTGTGTGTTGGTTTGATCGTCCTCACCGCCGGTGCTGCGGTTGCTGAAGCAAACCCCACGCGCCGCCGTCCGGCCCGCTCGCCTGCTCAACAGCAGCCGGCTCCTCAGCCGACAGGCCAGGGCCAGCAGCAGCAGCAGCAGTCCGGGGCGACCCAGAATCGTCGCGATCTGACGCTGGTCACCAACAACAGCCAGCAGCAGATCGAGTTTGTCATCGGTCCCGCGGCCGGTCAGGTGAAAGTCGTCGGCATCAACGGTGGGTCGGAGCAGAACTACACCGGCGTGAACACGATCAATCTTCGCACCGGCACGAATCTCGATGTGGTCACCTTCCAGATTCGCACGCCCAACGTGCCGCAGATCAATGTGGACAC
Source organism: Phycisphaerae bacterium (assembly GCA_046316615.1). Taxonomy (GTDB): domain Bacteria; phylum Planctomycetota; class Phycisphaerae; order Phycisphaerales; family UBA1924; genus BJHL01. Next base: position 26,975 of record JBKDAN010000051.1, on the reverse strand, counting down.
CGGCTTCGGCGACTCTGACGTCAAGTTCATCTACGAGATTCCCTCGAGCAACGTCGCTCAGTCCAATGTCAACGTGCTGGGCGGCTCGGGCGATGACAAGGTCGCGTTTGAGGCCAAGGTGCTCGCTCGCACGTTCAACGCACAGTGGAACGTCCGCAGCGGCTCGGGAACGAATGAAGTCGTCGCGAAGACCGAACACTTTGGCAATGCCGAGACCACCAATGTCCTCGTCGATGCAGTGACGGGCGCAGGCTTTGACAAGCTCTCGTTCGAAACCACCAGTCAGGCTCGCCGCCAGGAACTGCGCCTCGTTGGTTCACTGGGTGAAGGCGAAGACAACGCTCTGTTCAAGTTCGACGGCGTGCGTGCGGCGACCACGAAGGTGCAGTCCAACCTCGACATGGGCGGCTCCAAGGACCAGAGCGAGATGATCGTCGTCAGCCGCGGCGGCCGCATTGAAGTCAGTGCGGATACGCGGGGCGGCGCGGGTGATGACGTGCTCAAGATGCTGCTTGAAGGTTCCGGTGATGCGGAAATCGCGCAGATCGGCGGCAGTGGCGACGACTATCTCGATATCGAACTCAGCGGCGGTATCGGCGGTCGGGCTCGCCAGATCGCCGAAACGGGCGACGACTTCCTGAAGTACGTCGTCACCGGTCCTCGTCGCTTCCAACCCACGATGGACGGCGGTGCAGGATTCGACCAGGGCCTGGGCTTCGGCCGCGTCACCAGCATCGAAGAGTTTGATCGTCAGTAATTGAGAGAGAAGACGCGCGAGTCGCAGATCTCCCCTCCTCGGCCGCGATGTCTGATCAGCGCCCGTGCCAATCTCGTGGCACGGGCGTCTTTCATTGGGGGATCGCTCGATGCATCATCGCGGCTGGGGAACGTCGTAGCGCAGACCCACGCAAGCTGGGATAGGGGGAAAGCGCATGCGGAATCGCCACATCATGAAGTCGGCGGCGCGAATGCCGAGTTCAGCAAACAGCCATGTCAGCAGTTCACGCTGATGCGGCACATCGGGCGAGACGGGCGCGCCGTCGGCTTGACCGAGCGACTCCAACGACTCATACGTCGGAATCGTGCCGAACGTGTCGTCGCGCAAGTACGGGTGTTCGCCTTGCATCGTGCTATGCACACGCACGGTGGGCGTGGGCACATCGCTCGGCAGCAACACGTCGTAGCACAGCCGTTCTGCGGGGGTCACAACATGCATCAGCGTTGCGTCCGTCTTGACATCGCGTCGCGGCATGTTCGAGATCAGTTCCGCCGTCACGATGTCCAACGCCGCCAGTTGTCCGACAGAACCTGGCATCAGCTCGTCTTCCGCCGTCACACCCGCGAGCAGCCTTCGCCGAATAGGCAGCGACGTCTGCGAGCAGAACCGCGTGAGGAGCAGCGGATTGTCCTTGTTGTCGCCCAGAGGCTTGCGGTTGAGCGCGGACGAAGGACCATCGCTGTGCACAAGTGTCGTTCGTGCGATGATCCACGAAACGTCCGCGCGATTGCGTCGCAAGCCGAAAAAGCCTCGCACGCGAGCAACGTCGGGCATGAACCCAGCTCGCGGCGGCAGCACGATATCGAGTTGATACACCGTTTGCGTTTGAACACCGAGAAAGTGTGACTGGCTGCGAAAGCCATCCCGGCGCATCGCGAGTTCAAAACGCTTGCGGCCCTCTTCGCTCAGCGGCCCAAGCAGAATGTCGACCGATGCGCGATCGCCCGCGTGGACACTTGTCAGGTTGCGGAACCGCTCAAATGCCTGCATCGCGTTGCCGAGCAGATCCGGTTGAACACCCAACTTGCCCGCCGCATCCAGGAACTGCTTGAAACCCTGCCGCCCAGGAATATGCGCGGCTGATGGGCAGGTGTCCACACCTTGCGCAATGTGCCAGATCTTCCATCCCAGACTCCGATCGAGCCCGAGTCGCGTGGTGAGATGGATGGCACGTTCCACGCCGCCGCAACTGCCCAGAATCGCGGCACACGTACGCCGCAACTCTCTCAGGACATCAACCGCCTCGCTGTCGAAGCCGGCGATAGGTGTGTGTTTGGGTTCAACCCGGGTCATGCGACCAGATTGTACGTTATCTTTGAAATCTCTGCAAGTGAAATGTCGGGCAAAATGTTTGAACATTTGTCTTGCGACAATGTCTTCGTTCGATTAGGCTGTGCTTCGTCCGATCGTCGCAAGCCACTTCCCCAACGGAGCCTCTCATGGTCACTGGTCGCGTTCCCTTTGCTGCGATGTTGTGTTTGCTCGCCACTCAGGCGGCGAGTGCCGCCACGTTGTTCGTGCCGTCGAACTTCTCCACCATTCAGGATGCGATCAATGCGGCTGCCCCAGGCGACACCATCGTCGTCGCTCCCGGTTTCTACGTCGAACAGCTCGATCTGCTGGGCAAGTCTCTGACGATTCAGTCATCGGGCGACGCTTCCAACACCACGATCTCGTCCACCGTCGGTCCTCTCGTGCGCGTCAGTAATGCGACAAACGCCACACTCCGCGGCTTCACGTTGACGGGCGTTTTCGGCAGCACCGGCTCGGGCGGCGCGATCCTCAGTCAGAACAGCGGACTGACGGTCGAATCATGTAGCTTCACAAGCAACTCCGTCATTGACGGCGTCGGCGCCGCGATCTTTGCAGACGGCGGATCGCTCACGCTTCGCACCAGCAACTTCGTGACAAACGGCGCGGCTTTCATCGATGCGGCCACGTCTGGCGTTGGCGCCGCCGTGAGCATCAACAACGCGAATGCGACGATCACGAGTTCAACGTTCACGGGTAATGTCGGCACCAGCATGGGCGGAGGCGCGGTCGGCGTCACTGGCGCGAGTGTCGTCACAGTCACCACTTCGACCTTCGAAAACAACGCGGTGAACGTGCCGTCCGGCGCGACAACGCTGGGTGGTGGTGGCGCTATCTCGGTACGCGATACCGCGACGCTGACGATCTCGGGCGGATCGTTTAGCGGCAATCTTTCGGAGCGAGGCGGGGGTGGAGCGATCCGTGTCGGCGCCAGCAGCGGCATGACGCCCAACCTCGCCATCTCGGGCGCGACTTTCACCGGCAACACATCAAGCGGCACTGGCGGCGGCGCGGTGGCGTTCGGAGGTACGGGCACCTGTTCAATCGTGCTGTCAACCTTTGATGGCAATCGTGCCATAGGCAGCTCTGGTGGTGCGTTCAGCACGCTCAGCACAGCGTCGGCAAGCAACGGCGGCGTGCAGATCGACGATTGCACGTTTCGCAACAACGCTGCCGGTGTCGCTGGCGCGGTGCAGATCGCTTCGCTGGTCGTCATCACCGATTCACTGTTTGAAGGGAACGAAGCGACGGGCGCCACCAGCGGTAGCTTCGTGCTAACCGGCGGCGCTGGCGCGGTGCGATCCAACACCGCTCCGGTCGGCACCCGCATTGAGCGTTCGACATTCCGCAACAACGTCGTGCGGTTTCAAGCTGGCGATGGCGGTGGCGCGATTCGAGCTTCGCGCGGGTTCCTCGCGATCAATGACTGCACCTTCGAAGACAACCGCGTGGAAGTGAACCCTTCCAACAACTTCACCATCCACGGAGGCGCGGTGCACCTTGAAGGTCGCTCCACCAGTACGTTGCCTGTTTTCAGCGTGACGAACTCGACATTCCGCCGCAACACCACAAGAGACGCGACCCTGGGTGTCGGTGGGCGAGGCGGCGCGATCTATACGACGCTGCGTCAGCAGTTGACGATAACCGGCAACACCTTTGTGGACAACACATCGCAAGATGGCGGTCACATCATGGTCGAAACGACGTTCGCCGGTCCAGTGGTCTTCAGCGACAACAGTTTCGCCGGTGGTGGCGCAATCCCGACTTCCGCGCCATTCCCCACGCCCGGCCAAGGCGGCGATGGCGGCGCCGCATCCATCGTGACGGGATTCACGTCCACGTCGCCCATGGTGATTGACAACACCACCGTCACAAACGTGACTGCGAAGAACAGCGGTGGATTCTTGATCACATCGCCCACGCAGCCGATCGTGATCGAGGACTCCGTCTTCACGAACGTGCAGGCCAACGCTATCTCCAGCAGCAACGGCGGAGACAACGCTGCACTGAACATCAACAGCATCGGAACGACCATTCGTCGATCTTCGTTTACTGGTCTTCGTTCCAAGCTCAATGGTGTCCGCATCATCGGCCCAGCAGACTCGACAGCCGTGATCGATGATGTTCGTTTCGAAGATTGCGATGCCATCCCGTTTGGCAGCAGCTTCGGCGATGCGGGTGGACTTCGCGTGGGCGTGTCCAACATCAGCATCCAACGTGCGACGTTCATTGACTGTGATGCTCGCATCGGAGGCGGCCTGTACGTCGAAGGAAGCGGTCCGCTGATTCTGCGTGACTCCACGTTTGATGGTTGCCGCGCGACGGGCAACAACGGCGGGGGTGCCCGCATCGCTCGCAACGGGCTCGTCGAGATTGATCGCGTGAGATTCGTCGCCAACAGCGCCGTACGCGGTGCCGGTCTCTGGTGCGATGGTGCAATCACCACGATTTCGAACTCCCTGTTCGCGAATAACACCAGCACGAACAACGACGGTGCAGTCGCTCTGGACGGCAATGGCTCCCATCGATTCTTCAACAACACCGTCGCGAATAACGCAGGCAACGCGATGTACATCGCGACCGCGCAGAATGATGAACTGCTCAACAACGTAATCTGGGGTAACACCGGACCGGCGATCATGGAAGTCAACAGCGGCGGCGGCAACGCGGCGGTTGTCCCGGCTTCGTACAACATCGTGCAGGGTGGATATGCGGGAAGCACGAATCTGTCGCTTGACCCGCTGCTCGTGGACCCCGCGAACGGCGACTTCACGCTCAACACGGGCTCACCCGGTATCGACGCGGGCGACAACACGCCACTGGGCGATGCGCTGACGCTCGACCTTGCCGGCAACCGACGCTTCATCGATGTCGCATCCGTCGTTGATATCGGTGTTGGCCCCGCGCCCGTCGTGGATATCGGCGCCTATGAGCGGAATGAGCCGCCGATCGTTTGCGATGACATCGACTTTAACAACAATGGCGTCTTCCCAGAAGATCAGGACGTGCTCGACTTCTTCGAGGTTCTCGCCGGCGGCAGCCCTGCGACCTGCGACGTCGTAGAAGGGTGCAACGACATCGACTTTAACAACAACGAAGTGTTCCCCGAGGACCAGGACGTTGTGGACTTCTTCAACGTGCTCGCGGGTGGCCAATGCCCGTGAGTGATGGCATCCAGAATGCATTGTCACCTTTCATCAGCATCCCATTCATCGTGATCGTGACCAGAGGAGAATGTTCATGACTCGTATCACATGTTCGCTCGTCACCGCCCTCACCGTTTGCGCCGGTTCTGCGTTTGCCGCCATTATCAATGTGCCCGCTGATCAGCCGACCATTCAAGCAGCCATCGCAGCCGCCGCCAACGGCGATGAGATCGTCGTGGCACCAGGAACCTACAACGAGCAGATCAACTTTCTCGGCAAAGCAGTTGTCGTCAGATCGTCAAGCGGCGCGGCGAACACGATCATCTCCGGCGGCGGAACGCTCTCACCGCTGGTGACCTTTGCAGGCGGAGAAACGGCATCGAGCGTGATTCGTGGATTCACGCTGCGCGAGGCCGGGCCCGCAGCTGATCTGGGCGGGGCCTTCTCCATCACCAACGCAGGTCCGCAAGTCGAATCTTGTATCGTGGTGGACAACGTGCAGGCCCTGACGGGCGGCGCTGGTGCGTACATCGTCGACGCAAGTCCCACGTTCATCAGTACTCGGTTCGCGAACAATTTCACCAACGCCTCTGGCAGTGCGCTGTACATCGCCGGTGTGTCGACCGTCAATCTTGTGGACTGTCAGTTTGAGAACAACGAAGATCCTGACGCCGGCGGCAATGCGGGAGCGATCTCGATTACGACCAGCACGCTGAACATCACCAATAGCATCTTCCGCAACAACGACGCCGCGGGAGGTGGCGTGGGCGGTGCGATCAGCGCTGACGCCAGCACGCTGACGATCAATGGCGGCCGCTTTGAGAACAACGTCGCATCCGACGGCGGCCTTGGCGGCGCGATTTACAGCGGCGCGGGCGAACTTTCTGTCACCAATGTCACATTCATCGGCAACCAGGGTGGTGCGATCTTCGTCGATGGTGGTTCCGCGACAATCGCGACCAGCAACTTTGAAGAGAACATCAACGAAGGCGCCACGGGCGGTGCGGTCTACATCAGTGGAGCAGAGGCCACTATCACCGGCTCGACGTTCCTTCGGAACCAGGCTATCGGCGGTGGTGGTGGGGGGGTCGGTATCGACGCATTCCTCACCACATCGGTCGTGACCATGACCGATTCGACCTTTATCGAGAACGAGACGCCCGGCGGCAGCGGTGCGGCGCTGTATGTTGAAGGTTCGATTTTCGCGAATGTCGACGCTATCTCCACCACGATTGATCGTTGCACCTTCGTGAACAACGGCTTGCTCGATGATCCGACCAATGGCACATCGGGCTCGACGATCGAGCTTCGACGTCGTACCGACGTCCTCTTCACCAGCAGCCTGTTTACGGGCAACACCGGCGGCGTTGGCTGTGTCGCGCTTGCAAGCAATGCTCGCGCTCGCGTCGTGAACTGCACGCTTGTTGATAACGTGCCCGGACCCTCGAACCGGACCTTCTTCCTTCCTGCCACCGCTGTGCTGCAGGTGCGTAACAGCATCGTACGGGGAAGCACCGCCTCGAATCGCCGCATGTTCCCGCCTTCACTGCCGGTGGCTGCGTTGAGCGTGCAGTACTCAAACGTTTCCGCGGGCTACGCGGGAATCGGCAATATCAATAGTGATCCCGACTTTGTCGACGCTGTCGGTGGCGACTATCGACTGAACGCGACCTCGCCCAGTGTGGACGCAGGTGATGCGGCGGCTGTGCCTTCCTCGTCATTGCTTGATCTTGATGGCAACGCACGTATCGCTGGGCCGACCGTTGACATGGGCGCGTACGAACTCGGCGGCAGCATCGGCTGTGACGATATCGACTTCAACAACAACAACGTCTTCCCAGAGGATCAAGACGTCGTCGACTTCTTCGAAGTTCTCGCTGGCGGCACGCCACCGACATGCGATGCGGTCGAAGGCTGCAATGACATCGACTTCAACAACAACGGTGTCTTTCCAGAAGATCAGGATGTGATCGACTTCTTCACCGTACTCGCCGGCGGCGATTGCGTCTGAACGGCGAAGTCGCATGCCTTAGGTGTCGTCAATCGGTTCAGGCGTGTGTCGCGCTTTCCGTCGTGCAGCGCCGCAACGCACGGACGGGAAAGGTCATTGCGGGGCTATGCATGCGCCATGATCAAGTTGGCCGGGTTGGTCATGATCGCAAGGCCGTTCCCAACTTTGTTTGTTGCGGATTCACTGCGACGACCGTGACTGAACCCATGGGGGAGCAGCTGGCGGCCCCCAGCCACACTGCCAGCAGTCGGAGCACGAAACAAATAAATCCGGTGCAAAGTGGTGCGATGACGCGGCTCGTGGTGATCGCAAAGGTGATCGCACGCAAGCGGCCCGAAACTGCGGAGATTCGCACGTTTCTGGGCACTCGCTCGCAAAGCGGACGACGGGATTTGAACCCGCAACATTCAGCTTGGAAGGCTGACACTCTACCGTTGAGTTACGTCCGCATACTGACCACTCCATTGTACGCGGTCCCGTGCGTCCGAGGCGTGGTGGTCGCGGGGTGAGTAGGATCATGGGTGCCGTGCGGGGGGGCCGCGGTGTTCTCGGGGCTGTTGCATGGCTGGTTCGCTTCCTGTCACCACCTCGCTGCTGCTCGACGCGTTGCGTGATGAACGCGACCAGGATGGCTGGCGCGAGTTCACCGAGCGATACTGGCCCGTGCTTGTCGGGCTTGGTGTGCACCTTGGATTGACAGAAACGGACGCGGCTGACGCGGCCCAGTGGACGCTGCTGGAGTTCCTCCGCGAGTTTCGCGCCGGCAAGTACCAGCGCGGCAAAGGCCGGCTCAGCGCGTATGTCATCGGTATCGCGAGAAACCGCATCCGCGCTCTGCGTCGCCAGAGCACTCGTCGTGCGCCTGCCGGAGCCGAACCGGCAGAGGAAATGGACGATGCGACGCTGCAAAACGTGTGGGAGCAGCAGCGCCGCACCGTTATTCTGCAGCAGGCCCTCAACAAGCTGCGCGAGTCACCCAAACTTGCTCCATCAACCTTTCAAGCGTTTGAGCTGGTTGCACTGCGCGGCGTGCCCGCGGAGGAAGCGGCCCGTCAGGCGGGCATCAGCGTCGACGACGTCTACCTCGCGCGACATCGCTGCACGCGTCGACTGCGCGAGATCATCGATCAACTGACCGCGGCATGGGATCAGGAGGAGTAGTGGATACCTCGGGTCACGTCTGTCCCAATGAGGAATCGCTCGTGCTGCTTGCCGCGACGCACGCCGGCTTGCGGCAGGCGCAGGCCGCGTTCGCCGTCTGCCCGCGCTGTACGCGCCTCCTGCAGGAGATGGAGCGAGATCGCGGCTTGGAAGCGGACCTGCGATCAGTCGCGCAGAGAGCGTTCGTCACGAGCACCTACGAGAGCCGCGGCCTTGCGCCTGTCGCGAAGGTTGATGATCGCTTGCCCGCCATCGCGGGGTATGTGGTGCAGGAGGAACTGCATCGAGGCGGACAGGGCGTGGTATATCGCGCCGTGCAGGATTCCACCAAGCGGCCCGTCGCCGTAAAGCTGCTGCTCGCGGGCCAGCTTGCGACGCTGCGCGAGCGATATCGCTTTGAGCGAGAGATCGAGATCGCGTCATCGCTGAAGCACGCCAACATCGTGTCCATCTTTGAAGGGCTCGAAACCACCGATGGGCGTTTGGGCTACGCGATGGAACTGATCGAAGGCGTCTCGCTCGACGCCTGGGCTGCGGCTCTCCGTGCCGCGGCGCCGCGAGCGACTCGCGAACATCAACGGGCGTCCTTGGAATTGATGGTCAAAGTGTGCCGAGCCGTGCAGTACGCCCACGCGCGCGGCGTCATCCATCGGGACCTCAAGCCGGGCAACATTCTCATCGACACGACGGACGAGCCGCACGTGCTTGACTTCGGCCTTGCACGTCGTGACGACGAGCCTGCCCTGCGCGTCAGCGATGGCGGCTCCTCCATCACCATGCCGGGCGAGTTCCTGGGCACGCCGCAGTACGCCTCGCCCGAGCAGATGGAACTCGCACAATCAGAAGTCGACGGTCGCGCCGACGTCTACGCGCTGGGCGTCATGCTCTACAAGCTCGTCTGTGGCCAGATGCCCTACGCCGTGGACGGCTCCGTCAAGCAGATCATCGAGAGCGTGTGCCGGTCAGAGCCTGCGAATCCGCGCCAAACAGCCGCGAAGAACAAGTTCGCAGATGTCGATCTGGATCTCGAGACCATTCTGCTCAAAGCTCTCGCAAAAGACCGTGAGCGTCGATATCAGACCGCGCTGAGCCTTGCGCAGGATCTTGCGCTGTTCCTCGAAGGCGGCGCAATCGAGGCGCGGCGCGATAGCGCGTGGTATGTCATCCGCAAGCGTCTGCAAGCGCACCGCGTGGAGGTTGCCGCAGCGGCCGCAGTCACGATCGTCGCGCTTGGGGCGACGGTTGCAGGGCTTGTCCTGTCCGCTCGCGCCAGCGACGCAAGGCAGCGTGAAGATCTGGAACGACGTCTGCGCGAAGAGCAGGCGATTCGCGCCGCCGCCGTCGCCACTGTCATCGCGGAAATTCTGCCCCCAGCTGATCAGTCCAACGCGGAGCCGCCCTCACGCTGGCTCGAAGACAACTTGCTCGACGTGCGCGAAGCGATGGATGCCGGTTGGCTGAGCGACCAGCCCGAGCTGGCGGCACAGGTGCAGAGCGTGCTCAGCGATATCTACGCCCTTCGCGGCACTCGCTCAGGCTGGTACGCGGAGAGTTCCGCCCGCAACGCCAAGACGCTGCTTCGCGAGGCTTATGGCGATGATGATCCACGTGTGCTGCGGATGGAAGAAGCCGAGGTCGCCGCGCTGATCGCCCGCAAACGCACGGTTGAAGCGCTGAACCAGGCACAGTCACTCGTGCGACGCTGGGATGCGATGGGGCCCCAGTGGACCGCTCGGGCCGATGCAACACGCACGTTGTTGGCCCAAGCCCAGTTGCAGGCGGGAAAGTCCGACGATGCCGAAGCGACGGCCCGAGCTGTGCTTGCAAGCGCCGACCTGCTCACGCACCCCGACACCAGCTCGCGTGCATGGAACGTGCTTGCAGAAGTGTTGGAAGCCCGCGGTGACATCGCTCGTGCCGAAGAGGCTTGTGTCGCCGCCCTTCGCGCACGCATGTCGCGCCGCCGCGACACCGATGCCGACGTCATCGCGAGTCTCGCGATGCTGGCGCGGCTGCAATCGACATCGCCCCAGCCATCACGGCCCGACAAAGCTGCGTTGACCTCACTCGTCGATGCGCTTCGCGCAGCGGAAGGCTCGCGCGATTTGCTCGCGCTGACACAGCACGCCGACACGCTGCTGGCCCTCAAGTCGTGGTTGTTCGGGCCTGAGTCGATCGAAGTAGCTGAGTCGCTCGCCCTCGTGGGTAACTCCTATCGACGATTGCACAATTGGAAAGGCTGCACGCAGTGGTCCACGAAGGCCGCGCAAATGCTGGAGCGCACGTTGCCGGCCCCCAGCATCGCGGTTGTCAATTTGTACTCCTCTGCCGCGGAAGGCTGCCGCATGCGCATCGACTCGCGCAGCGAAGCCGATCTCAGTCTGCACGCCGTCGCCGCCATACGCCGCATTCCCCGCGAGCGTGTCGAGCCGATCTACTTTGCAGCCGTCCTGCGCGATGCTGCGTGGTGCTGCGGCCACGCCGACCGCTTCGAAGAAGGTCAGGCGCTCATGCAGGAGTCGCTCGACCTGTTCCGCAGCATTCTGGGTGATCAAGGCCACGTTGTCGCGACGACCCACGCACGCTTCGCCGATCTCTATCTGCGGTGGAACAAGCCAGTCGAAGCGCTCGAGCACGCCCGGCGCGCCTTCGAGCTGGGTGATACCGCCGCAAGCATGCCAACCGACCAGCGCTTGGAGATGCTCAGCTCGCTCGTGCGTGCGCTGCTGGCGAACGGGCTGACTGCCGAAGCCCAGACCGCCGCGGAGCGCTTTGGGGCACTCAACGACGCATTCTTTGGTGATGTCACGCGTCACGGCTATCTCAATCATGAAAGCTGGTGGATGCTCGCCCGTGCAAACTGGACGTTGAGTGTCGCCGCGCGCGCAAACGGCGATGCCGATCGCGCCGACGCGCTGGTCCAACAGTCCGTCGCCGATTGGCGCCGCGCCGCCGACTGGCTCCAAAGCTCTTACGGCAGCCCGCCCGGCAACGAGCCACCCTGGCGCGAATACGGCGTCCCGCTGCTGCGCGACGAAGATCTGACGTTCTAGGGTTACCCCTCAAAAAGAACTTCCATACAGCTGCAAGATCATGCCGCCTTCGCGCCACTCGTAGCGTCGCGTGGTCCCTGCTTGCCCGCGCGGCGCACCTTCGCAACACGCGCGGCCTTCGCCGCGTCCCCTAAAGAACACCCGGGCTTGTCGTCCGGGTGTTTCTTGCTTGGCTTCTTATACTTTGCCATGCCCGACTACTCACTGCTCGAAGCCTTCCCCACGCCCACCGATTCGCCCTTCGTCATCGAACACATCGCCGAAGAGTTCACCAGCGTCTGCCCCAAGACCGGCCACCCCGACTTCGGCACCGTCACCGTCATCTTCGAACCTCGCGGCGGCAAAGCCGGCGGCGTCTGCGTCGAGCTCAAGAGTCTCAAGATGTACCTGCAGAGCTTCCGCAACGAAGGCATCTACTACGAAGCTGTCACCAACTCCATTCGCGACGACCTGCAGAAGCTCATGAATGCCAAGTGGCTCCTCGTCCGCACCGACTGGAAAGGCCGCGGCGGCATTCGCAGCGTGATTCGCGCGACAGCCGGTGATGTGCCAGCCAAGTGGATGTGATCTGGCACGTCTGACGGGCTTGACGGCGCAGCCGCAACATCGTTCTTCCCAGAGCAATCCGCGATGAGCGGCGAATGCCTCTGTGGAGGTGCGTTATGTGCTTTGCATTCGCGGTTGTCCGAGCGGCCGTCGTTGGCCTCGCACTCGTGGGCTGCGCATTCGCCGCCGGCATGATGCAGCCGCGACGCGAGCCCATCGGACCACGTTTCAATATCGAGTACGAAACCGTGGACTTCGGCAACATCAACGACATGCAGCCCGTGCGTGTGGCCCTTCGATTCACCAACACGGGCGATCAACCGCTTGAGCTCTACACCTCCGAGATGACTGGACATCGCTCATACTTTGGCGGCCCGGCAGTCGTCCTGGCTGCGTCAGACGTGTTCATCGATGCTGCAACGGGCGAGGGACTTGTCGGACCCCGCCTGACCGTGCACCCGCGTGTGTACGACGCGTACATCAACGCCGACGGCTCCTGCGCCGTGTCGATTCCGTTCACGAACACGGGCGATATGCCGCTCGAGATCGTCGATGTCATCGGGCCGGACCTCTGATCGCCGTGTGGTGAGCGCCGCGAAGAGCGTGCCGCTACCGCCACTACAATATTCCATGCTTGATGCACTGTTCGCGAATGGGGCGTGGATCTTCTCGGTGCCGGCGTTGCTGGGTACCGGCATCTTTCTCATCAAGCTCGTCATGATGCTCATCGGCGGCAGCGACGATCTTGACTTGGGAGGCGACGCAAGCAGCGCCGATGCGGGCCACGTGCACGATGTCGGCGTCGACGGTTCACACGCCGATGCCCATCACGGTCACGCCCACAACGCACTCATGGCCGTCGCCAGCGTTCAGGGTGTCAGCGCATTCGCCATGGGCTTTGGTTGGGCCGGTCTTGGCACACTCAATGGACTCAAGTGGGGCATGGCCGCCAGCATGGGCATCGGCGTGCTGGGCGGCGTGGGCATGGCCGCGCTCTTCGTGCTGCTCATCAGCGGCGTGCGCAGCCTGCAAAGCAGCGGCACAACCAACGTGGCCAACAGCGTGGGCACCGAGTGCGAGGTCTACGCAACCGTGCCCGCCAAAGGCCAAGGTCGCGGCCAAGTGAAGGTCATCGTGCAAGGGCGCATGCGCATCGTGCAGGCGACGCAAGAGAGCGACGCAGAGATTGCAACCGGCTCACGCGTGCGGGTAAAGAAAGCCAACGACGATGGCTCTGTGATCGTCGGCTGATCGCTTACAGGTCGTCGCACAGCCGTTCGAACGCCAGATAACCCGCGAGTAAGCCCTCCCAGCACATCGCTATATGCAATTGCGGTTGCATCAACGGTGTCCTCTGGTATCATGCACGCGGGCCGCAGGCCCGGGCGATGACGTTTCTGTCTCATCGTCTGACGAGAGAGAAGGAGAGAGCATGCGTCTTGCCGTTTGTGCCGGTGTCATGGCCATGTCCTGCGCGGTTGCCCACGCAGACATTACGAGCTTCCGTGGCTGGCTCGATGCCAACCCCACGACGCCCAACAGCACATCGAACACGTGGTACGGCACGCGCGGCGTGAACGGTGCGCTGATGACCAGTGATGGTTCCGCGTGGACTTCGCCCGGCTTTCCCAATGGCACGCCGCTCACCGCTCTGCGCACGTCCGTCGGCAGTGACAACGGCGCCGCCGGCCCCGCAACCTTCGCTGGCTCATGGGTGCACCCCGGTCCAGGCATCGACGCTGTCGTGACGTTCGCACCTTCCGCGCCAACGCAGTTGGGACGCGTCACGGTGCACTCCGAGCTCATCGCCAACGGTCTCTCAGGCAACGGCGTGACAATTTCCGTCTACACCACGATCTCCGGCATCACCACCGCACATGGATCCATCGTGCTCGTGGGCACCGCGTCAGATCAATTCAACGACTTCGACTTCCCACTTACGACCTTCCAGCCTGGGGACCGCGTGCACATCGCCTTCGGCGACAATGGGTCGTACCTGTTCGACCACGTCAACTTTGACGCGACAGTCAGCATTCCCGCGCCCGGTCTTGCTGGCCTCGCTGCTGTCGCCGCACTTGGGCTTGCTCGCCGCACGCGCCGCTAATCGTTGAGCCCACCACATTCACTCGTGCTTCCACCCCTGCGCAATCGGATGCCGCCGCCCCGGCCCGAACGCAACGGTTGTCACCTTGAGTCCAATCGCCGCTTGCCGACGCTTGAACTCATTGATATCAATCAGTCGCAAGATGCGCCGCACAAGCGCTTCGTCATATCCCGTCTCCCGCACGATCGTCGCCACGCTGCGCTTGTGCTCAACAGCAAGCTCAATGATCCGATCAAGCACGTCATAGGGCGGCAAGCTGTCCTGGTCCGTCTGGTTCGGTCGCAGTTCCGCGCTGGGTGGCTTTTCAATGCTGCCAGCAGGAATCGGCGGACACGCATAGCCCAACTTCGCGAAGTTCGCGTTGATATGCCGCGACAGCGCGTACACCAGTTGCTTGGTCACATCACTCAGGACCGCCAAGCCGCCGTTCATGTCGCCATACAGCGTGCAGTAGCCAACCGCCAGCTCGCTCTTGTTGCCCGTTGTGAGCACAATGGCGCCCGTGCGATTCGATATCGCCATGATCGCCGCCCCGCGGATGCGTGACTGCAAATTCTCCTCCGCCAAATCTGGCAGCTTCTCGCCCAGTGCAGGCGCCTTGATCGCTGCAAACGCTGCGTTGGTCGCGCTCGTGAATCCGTCAAACGGCTGCGCAATCGGAAAGCTGATGCACTCCATGCCCAGGTTCTTCGCAAGCGCATACGCATCCGTCACGCTGTGCTCGCTGCTATAGGGCCCGGGCATCGCCACGCCCAGCACGTTTGTCGTACCAATGGCCCGCGCTGCCAGTGCCGCCGTGAGCGCACTGTCAATGCCGCCCGAAAGCCCAAGCGTCGCTCGCTTGAAGCCAGTCTTGCGGAGATAGTCGCGAATGCCCGTCGTCAGCGCGAGAAACAGCAGATCCAGATCCGCGGCCTCATGCGCCACTGATGCCGATGCGGCGTTCACTTCGGCAAGATCAACCACCAGCGGTTCATCCTGAAACAAAGGCCCACTCGCCGCCAACCGCCCGGACCCCGCAAAGGCATAACGATGCCCGTCAAACAGCAGATCGTCGTGCCCGCCCAACTGGTTCACGCTCGCGACAATCACGCCATGTCGCTTCGCGTGCCCCGCGAGAATGTCGCGATGCTTCTGCCCTTTACCCAGGACAAACGGACTGGCGCTCGCGCTCAAGATCACGCGTGCGCCGCGAGCGACGAGCGTGGCGACCGGATCCTGCACATCGCGATAGCGATTGCTAAACCCCGCATCTTCGCCCTTCCACAAGTCCTCACAAATCGTCAACCCCACGCGCGTCACGCCGCTGCTGGTCGGCACATCCACCGTCACCGCCTGCGAACCCGGCTCAAAGTATCGGTCCTCATCAAACACGTCATACGTGGGCAGCAATTGCTTGTCATAGCGCGCCAGCAACTGCCCACCACGAAATGCCAGCAGCGAGTTAGTCGCCAGTGACGTGGGCTTGTTGTCCGCATCTCGCAGCGCAAGCGGCGTCCCGAAGATGATCGTGATCGCGCGTGCACCATCACGAGCAGCATCGCGCGCCAATCCATGAGCCGCGTCTTCGCACCGGGCGAGAAACAACTCATGCGTCAGCAAATCGCGAGGCGGATAGCCGCTGACGGCAAGCTCGGGCAGCAGCACGCAATCTGCACCTGCCGCGTGCGCAGCAAGCACCCGTGCAAGCGCAAGCGACGCGTTGCCAGCAATGTTGCCCACCAGCGGATTGATCGAAGCCAAAGCAAGACGCATGCGCAAGCGTAAGGCCCTGCGTGATTGAGCCGAGTTCGTCGAGGGGGGACCTTTCGACGTCATTCCCGAGGACCCGGATATTCTCGACTTCTTCCTCGTGCTCGCCGGGAACGTCTGCTGAACGTCAGTCGCGCGAAACGAAGTAAAGTCGGCCCTCAAGTACATCCAGGGTGGAGAATTGGGCGAGCGTACACGCGTGGTCGCCTTTGCCGGGGTACGTCGTCCCTCCGGGTTTGCCACGGTCAGGCCACTCCACCAGCACCGCGCACGTGCCAATGCGCGTCACGATGTCGATGATCATCTTGGCGATCGGTTCGCGGAACTGGCTGATGGGTTGGTGATGTGTCACCATCGTGTTGGACCTGCTGACCCCAAAGGCCTGCTCGACCGCACGCTGTGCCTTCGCGCGCGACCAGCCCTTCGCGAGGTACTTCTCGTGTCTTTCCTCAGCGGTCGGTCCGCGATTGGCGGTCAATCCACGCGTGAACAAGCCGCATGCACAACTTTGTCGCGGCACGCAATGAAACGCCCACGCTTTCGCGTGCATCGCGAGCGGATGCCCCCTGACAATCTCGACCCGCGCGTGTGAGGTGCCGTGCCACTTCTCCGCCTCAAACCACGCGGCGTGTGCAATCGGCACCGCAATGTGAATGTAATGGCACACCCGATGCTTCCCCCATGCTGCGTGCAGCGGCTCCCGCGAGTCTCGCGCTCACTCCTTGCTGGGCCGATCCACCGCCAAACTCCCCGCACCCCACCGCAAAATCGGCACCGCCATCGCAATCATCACCGTATTGCGGATGACCTGACACCAGCCCACGCCGCCCGTGCAGGGCCATTCAATGCTGCCGAAGCAACTGCACTTGGCGTCGATGTCGCGTGCAATTACGCTCAGCACGCCGCCAATGAATGCGACGAGCATCGAGACGATCACCGTCGCGCTGGCGCGTGCCCAAAGCCCCAGCACCAGCAGTGTTCCCGCGATGACTTCCGTCCACGGAATCACATACGCCATCGTGATGATCAGATGCCCCTGCGTGTCTGGGTTCAGCATCTTGAAGCCCATGATGCTGTCCGCGAAGCCCTGCGGCTTCATCAGCTTCATCGTGCCGGCGAAAATGAACAAGCCGCCCAGCGCAACTCGGCACGCCAGACTCAGCCAACCCATCGCGGCGGGATTTTTGTCGTTCATGATGTTCACTCGTAGAAGGGTTTGCCGGTTTGCGTCGCGTAGCCCGCGTCACGCCACGCCGGATAG
Organism: Phycisphaerae bacterium; assembly: GCA_046316615.1. GTDB lineage: Bacteria > Planctomycetota > Phycisphaerae > Phycisphaerales > UBA1924 > BJHL01. Next base: position 9,852 of record JBKDAN010000051.1, on the reverse strand, counting down.
CCGTCAGTCAGCACGTGCGTGAGTTTGTAGCCGTTTTCCTGCAGCATCTTCGCCGTGTTGTGACTCGCATCACACGCGCCGCCGCCGCAGTAGATCACAATGCGCCGCGTGGGATCCATGAAGTTCATCGCATCCTGTGCCTTGCCTTCGTAGAACAAGTTCGCAGGCAGCCAGAACGCGCCCTCGATATGCCCCGCTTCAAATTCCTCACGCGCCCGCGCATCCACCACATGCGCGCCCGAGTCAATCAGCATCTTGCCCTGCTCCAGCGTGATGTCCAGCCCCAGCGTGACCGCCGGCGCAGACTGCGCAGCATCGCTCGTCGCGGCCTGGCCACCAGGAACCGGCAACTCAAGCGGCGGCGGCGCATCAGGCTTCAGCTTCAGCGGGCCATGCACGGCCGAGTGTGTCAAGCCCGCCAGCACACCAGCAAGCGCGATCGTACAGAATCGTCCAAGGAGGTTCATGAGCAGATCCTACTGACGTGATTCCCGACTAACGAAATCAAGTGCGGAAGACAAACGGAGGTCGCACATTGTTCGCCCGCCGCCGCAAGCTGTTCTCGCTCTGCCGCCGCGTTGCCTGTGACGGATGTCGCCGCGTTCTCGCCAAAGCGGTCTGGAATGAAATCACGCCAAAAACGCCGCCGCCCGACGCTGGAAGCATCGGGCGGCATGCGTGTTCGTGTGTGCTGAAGCTCTCGTGTGCAGAGCCGAGGATTACTTGGGAGCGACCTTCTCAGCTTCCTTCTTGATCTCTTCCACCTTCTTCTCAGGCACCAGCGTGCTGGGCTTGGCTTCCCAGTTGCCCTTGGCGGGGTTGGTCGGCTGGGTGGGCTGGCTGGCCGCGCGAGTGAAGCCGAAGTAGCGGACGCGCATCTGCTTGTCAGCGCCTTCGTTGTCGGTCGTCACGATCAGTTCGCCACGAATCGGACCCTGCGCCGCCGGAGCGGTGCCCGTGATCACGATGTTCCAAGCGCTGGGCGTCTGCGTCGTGTCTTCCTTGATCTCAAAAGTCATGAACTTGGGGCTCATGCCTTGCTGGCCCACCGACTGGGGCACGTCTTCCACACCCAGCACCTTGAAGGGCTTGCCATTGCGGGGCACCAACCGCAGTTGCGAGTTGATCGCCTGCGTGGGCGACAGACCCGGGAACTGCAACTGGCTGGGCATGACCTGAATGTCGCCGATCACTTCACCCATCACAATCGCGTTGAGCGAGCGGTTGGGGTCGCTGGTGCGGATCGAAACGTTCGCGTTGAGCGGACCGGGAATCGCGCTGCTGGTCAGACCGACTTCGATCGTCGTCTGCTGCACATTCTGGCCGTCAACCTGCACGGTCTTGGTTTCCAGAATCTTGGCTTCAACCGCCGGGTTGTTGGGCGTTGCGCCAACAATTTGCAGGCCTTCCACGCGGCTGGTCACAGTCACGATGCCCTTGGCACCCTGATCGCGCGCCACCTGGCCCATGTTCAGAGCCATCGGCTCCACACGCAGTTGGGGTGTCACGTTGCTCTTGATCTGCACCTGCTTGCTGGGCGCCGTCGGATCGTTCGTCATGATCGTGACGGTGGTGTGCTGCGGGCCGCTGCGGTTGGCGGGGTTGTACGTCACCGTCACCACGCCGGTCTCACCGGGCTGGTACGTGGTCTTCTCGAGCTTGGGCACCGTGCAGCCGCACGAGCCGGTCGTGCTGCGAATTTCCAGCGGGCCTGTGCCGTTGTTCGTGAACTTGATTTCCTTCGTCACCGGCGTGGTGTCAGGAATGTTGCCCAGCTCCACCGCGTCGCCCGAGTCAATCGTGATGCGACCGCCCGTGTCAACGATCGGCTCGGTGCTGGGCACCTGCTTGGTCTCGACCAGTTGCTGCTTGGTCTCCATCGGCTTGGTGGGTTTCGCTTCCGCCGGCTTGGTGGTCTCGACAGGCTTGGTTTCCGCCGGCTTGACGGGCGAAACATCTTGAGCGAACGCGAACCCCGCAGCGAGGGCGAGGCTGGCAGCAGTGACGACGAAACGTTGACGCAGCATCTGAAAAACTCCCTTTCGAGTAGGCCCGCGAGGCCCGGACCGAATGAAACCCGTGTGACCGTGGTTGTTTGCCCGCGAAGCCCACGTGTTCAGCCCCGTCTTCGTCAAAACCGGACCGATTTGTCGTCCGGGCCGCCTCAACCCGCCCCCTCGGGTTGCTTCCCCGCTCGCGGCGCGGTAGGCTTGACGTATGTCCAGCCCCCAAGGCAACTTGGCACCTGCTGCCCGCACTCTGGCCCGCCCGCTTTCCATCGGCGGCGTGCCCCTGCGCACCAACCTGCTGCTGGCACCCATCGCCGGCTACTGCGACCTCGCCTTCCGCACCGTCTGCCGTGAGTGGGGCGGCGTAGGGCTGGCCTGCACCGATCTGCTCAGCCCCGAAGGTCTTCTGCGCGGTACCGCCACCAGCCTCGACCTCGCCAAGACCAACGACTTCGACAAACCCGTCGGCATGCAGCTCTACGGCAGCGACCCCGAAATCATGGCCGCCGGCGCACGCTGGGCCGTCGAACACGGCGCGACCATCGTCGACATCAACATGGGTTGCCCCGTCGACAAAGTGACAAAGAAAGACGGCGGCAGCGCGCTGCTCACCAACCTCGAACGCGCCGTCGGCATCGCCAAGCGCGTGCGTGAAGAGCTCGACAAGATGCCGCTCAGCGCCGAGGAGTGGGAGAGACGCATCGGCAAGAGCTCGCAAGGGGAACAGACGCAGATGTCCGGCGCTCCCGCGCATTCGCTCGCTCGCTCGCTCGCCGGTCGCCCCGTACCCCTCACCTGCAAAATGCGCATCTGCTGGCACACCGCCGACTTCGCCGCAGGCACGCAGTGCTCACCCAACCTCGCCCGCATGCTTGCCGATGTCGGCGTTGCCGCCGTCACCATCCACGGTCGGACAACCGAGATGAAGTTCTCCGGCGTTGTGCAGCTTGCCGGCATCTCGCGCGTCGTGCAAGAGATCAACGGCCGCATCCCCGTCATCGGCAATGGCGACGTGCGCACGCCCGAAGACGCAGAACGCATGCTGCGCGAAACCGGTTGCGATGGCATCATGATCGGTCGCGCCGCGCTCACCGAGCCCTGGCTCTTCCGCAGCGTGTGGCACTATCTGCAGACAGGCGAAGAGATCACGCCGCCCACGCTCGCCGAGAAGATCGCCACCGTGCGTCGCTACTTCCGCTTGATGCAGGAGTATCGCGACGAGCGTTACGCCATGTGGCAGATCCAGCGCCGCATCAGTTGGTTTGCGAAGAAAATGGCCGCCAAATTGCCTGATGGCCGCATGGAAAGCGTCAAGCCGTTCAAGGAAGCCGTCCGCACCACCAAGACGCCGGCCGATGTCGAAGCCTGCCTCGACCAGTTCCTCGCGGGCGGCCTGCGAGGCGGCGCCGAAGCCGAAGAAGAAGTGGTGACCGATGCCTGACTCATGGCCCGGTCATGTTCCCGCCCATGACGCTCGAGGCCAACCGCTTCCCGCCGCTGCGCAGTTTCGCTACCTGCGCACGAAAGCTATTGAACTGCTCATCACGGCCGGCATCTTCGTGCTACTGCTGGCGTTCATCGCAGCGACGCTGCTCGCAATGTGGTTGCATGTTCAAGCCTTGCTGCAGTTTGGCGGCCTTGTGAGCATTATCAGTGTCGCGACGTATATCACGAGTGCTGCTGCGTTGCTGTGGCTGCTGAACATCGCACACCGTCAGCGTCGCGAGGTGGCGCTTGCCCGACGCGCATTCGACACCGCCTCCATCGGCACCCACTGCTCCGCGTGCGACTACGAACTCGACCCCAATCTCCGTCGCGCGGACGACAACTGCAAAGTCTGCCCCGAGTGCGGCGCAGCATGGCGAGAATCCAGCTTCTCCATGCCCGCCTGGTGGACCCGCCAAGAAGGCTGGTGCCGTGATCTGCGTGATATTCTCGTGCCCCTGCACCGCGACAAAACTGACACACAAGTGCTCGAAGCGGCGCAACTGCCTTCGCCCGCCGCATACCGGTGGATGCGCAACACCGCCACACTTCTGCTGATCATGATCATCTACGCCACGCTCTATGTCGCGGGCCAGAACCCCAGCAGCTCTGTGGCAACCGCCATTTTCGCAGTTGTCGCCGCAGGCATCATGTTTGTCAGCGTCCTCGTGCTTTCGCACCATCGCATCACGCTGCGCCGTCAGCTATCTCGCTCCCTCGCCAACGGAACCTGCCCGCATTGCGACGTCGCGCTGACGCGTGACTCGCTGGGCAACCAGCATTGTGCAACCTGCAAGTGCGAGTGGTGACGCATGGACTGGAACTTCTTCAGCCTGATCTCAACCACGATCCGCGATGATCGCGGACGCAAGGTGCGCTGCCATCACGTTGCGGATGTGCCATCGTCGAAACAAAGCTCTCGTGACCGGCTGATGTCCATCCTGACGATTATCAGCGTGCTGTGCGTCCTCTTCATTCTCTTTCAGGCTGGTGCGTGGCTCATCTCGATCTTCGTATTCCAGTCATCGCCGGGTTCGCTGGGCTTCCTGCGACCCAGTTTCGTCAGTCTGCTTCTCGCTCCATTCATCATCACTCAGTTCTATTTCGGAGACGCAGTCCGCACGCAACGCGCTCTCGACCGTTGCGAAGTTCTCCTCGTGGGTCGCCGCTGCGGCGCGTGCGGCTACGACCTCTCTTCTGTCGCTCCAGCTTCCGATGACATGCGCCAGTGCCCCGAGTGTGCCGCCGCGTGGGCGCTCGAAGCATGGAAGCCTTTGCCCGACGGCAGCGCTTCTGACTACGCAAAGTCCCGGCGCAACAACTGACGTTGCCGCACGCGTGCCATCACTACGGTTGCTTATGCGAATCCTCCCAGCCGCCGCGTTTCTCACTCTGCTTGCCGCGGCTGCGACAGCCCAGCCTGACCAAGCTGCCGAAGACGAAATGTCCCCGCGCTGGCAAGGCACCTTCGCCAGTTTCCCCGCACACCAGCCGCGCGAGATACCCAGCTTCGACGCCGTCAAGGAGCAGTTGCCCACAGTCATCCTTGATGCCCGCCCCGATCTCGTCATCCTGCATCGCATCGCATGGCAGACAGCGTTCAAGCACATCGAGCAGCCGCGCATATCCGACAAAGGCCACGTACTCGCGCGCACGTACGTCGATGCCGCCTTCAGCGACAACATTTTCCAGTGGGACACGTGCTACATCATGGACTTCGCCAAGTATGGCCACAGCGCGTTCCCGTTTATCGAAAGCCTCGACAACTTCTACGCCCTCCAGCGAGAAGATGGCTTCATCTGCCGCGAGTTTCGCAAGGCTGATGCGCAGCCCGTCATGTACCCCACCGAGCGCGACAGCGTGAACCCGCCGCTCTTCGCCTGGGCCGAGTTGCAGTACGCCCGTGTCAGCGGCGATACCGCCCGCCTCGCACTGGTCCTGCCCGTGCTCCATCGCTACGCCGACTGGCTTGAAGCCAATCGCAGCGTCACGATCACGCGAGATGGCGTCGCGCACACGGTCTACTGGAATACGCCCTTCGGCAGTGGCATGGACAACACGCCCGACTCCGGCGCCGCGTGGGTCAGCATGTCTGCGCAGATGGCCCAGATGTACGAATCTCTCGCCGCTATCGCTGTGCACGTCAAGCGTCCGCACCTTGCCGAGCGATACACCGCGAAGCGCGATCGCATCGTCATTGCCATCAACGCGGTGCTGTGGGATGATGAAGCCGGCATGTACTTCAACGCCGACGCCGAAGGCACGCTGCTTCGTCAAACCACCATCGGCTGCTTCTGGCCACTCTGGGCCGGCGCCGTTCCCGCCGATCGCGCTCCGCGCGTCCAGGCCGCGCTGCTGGATCGCAAACAGTTCAACAGCGAAGTCCCCTTCGCCACACTCTCGCAAAGGCACGAAAAGTTCGATGAGTGGGGCGGTTACTGGCTCGGCGCATCATGGGCCCCGACCACACACATGGCCCTTGCAGGTCTTCTCCGCACCGGCGCGGGCCTCGATGCGTATTCCGCCGCTTACCGCTACATCGATGCCATCAGTCAGGTCTATAGCCAGACCGGCACCATCTGGGAGAACTACGCCCCGCGCCATCTCAGCTTCGGCGGCTCACCCATCGAAGCCCAGCCGGGCCAGCCCGCCAAGCGAGAGTTCGTCGGCTGGTCTGGCCTGGGCCCCATCACCATGCTCATCGAGAACGTGATCGGCATCCAGCCCGACGCACTCGCCAATCGCGTGACATGGCGTCTGCACCGCACCGATCGCGTAGGCGTGCAGGGCCTTCAACTTGGCGGCGTGCGCGTCTCGCTCGTCTCGCAGTCCCGCGAAACGCTCAGCGACGAGGCCGTCATCGACATCGAGTGCGATGGCGAGTTTGAACTCGTGCTGCACGTGGAAGACCGCGTCGTCAAGCAGCAGATCGCGCCGGGCCGCACGCAGGTGCGTGTGCCCTAAGCCCCGCGCTCACGCCATCACCGTTTCACGCCGCGAATCGCCAGAAACATCGGAATCTCGCGCCGCGCCCGATTCTCTTCCGCCGCGCGCGGACCCGGCTGACTCAATCGCAAGCTGGGCCACTCTTCCAGTGCATCAACCAGCAACCCCGCCTCTGCAAACGCACGCACGTAACTCTGAACGGGCCGGTGATACGTCGTCGTCGTCACCGGCGCTCTGCCGCTCGCGACTTCACCCGGATTCATCACGATCTCGCGCTGCCCGGGCGACAGATATCCATCCACACGTCGAAACTGCGTCGCTCCGGACCAATCCTGCTTGGGCTTGTCCACGCGTTTGTCACGCGGATTCCCCGGATTGCGCCGCACCGCGCTCTGCCTTGCGCCTCTGTCCTCGCGCTCGCTTTTCGTGTTCTCGCTCTTGGGTGTGTTCGCCCATTCCCAACTCGTCTGCCCCGGACTGCGAAATGCCGGATGCAGCACCACCGTCACAAATCGTCCGCCGGGCTTCAGCAACCCATGCACGCCCAGCAGCACAGGCAGCATCGGCTCGATGTTCATGAGCGCCAGCACGCAGCTGGCCGCATCAAAGATCGGCTCCAGCCCCAGCGCCCGCAGTTCGCGTGCATCCGCCGCGTGATACTCCCCGCGCGGATCGGCTTTCTTCGCTGCCGAAATCAGCCGCGGCGCGGCGTCCACGCCCGTCGTCATCATGCCCGCCTTGCCCAGCAGTCGGCACAGTTGCCCCTGCCCGCACGCCACATCCAGCACATGCTGGCGAGGCTGCGGGTTCAGCAGCCGCATCACGCCCGGCAGCACGAGCTGCTCATGGTGGTCGCTCCCGCGCTCATCCAGCAGGTTGTCATACCACTCCGCCACATGATTCCACGATGCAGCCACCGCCTGCGCATGTGCCGTGTCCTTGGCCTGTATCGCCTGCCCGCGCGGCTTGCTCTCCTCGACGCCGCGACTCTCCGTCGCACCGCTGTCGTTCGCACGCAGCTTGGTCATCTCCTCATGCACGTGCTCCAGGCTTGTATTCGCCAAGCTGGCAAACCTGCCGGGCAGCTCGCTCACAAACGTCGTCAGCTTGCCGCTCGCCGGATGGCGAAAGCCCAGCTCCATCGCATGCAGACACACCCGCCCGATCGGGTCCGTCGTCGAACCAAATCGCCGATCGCCCGCAATCGGCCTGCGGATACTCGCCATGTGCACGCGAATCTGGTTCTTGCGTCCCGTGTCCAGCTTCAGCAGCAGCAACGAGCGTCCGCCCGCCTGTGCAATCACGCGGTAATGCGTCACCGCAAGCTTCGCGCCTTCATCGTCATCTTCTTCGCGAGAAGATCGCAGCCCTGTCGGCACATCCGCCAGCGTGGGCGCACTCTTCATGAATCCGTCAGAGCCCTCGTACAGATAGCTCTGAACGAGTCCGACGGTTTCACTCACCTCAAACCCGCCCTCAATCACCGCCGCGTACGTGCGCTGCACGCGCTTGGCGCGAAAGTCCTCCTTCAGCCAGCTGAACGCCTGCTCGGTCTTCGCAAAGACCAGCAGCCCCGACGCCTCGCGATCCAGCCGATGAATGATCCACGCCCGCGCGTTGCGACCACCCTTGCGATTGCGCACATGCGTCTTCACAAGACTGAACACATTGTCGACCGTCTGCTTGGGAGGCGGCACCGTCGGAATGCCCGTGGGCTTGTCCACCACCAGCACGTGTTCATCTTCGTACACCAGTTTCACACCGCCGCCAATAGTGCGAAACCGCTCACGCGAGGCGGCGTCGCCCGAGGGGCTTGATGAACGCGAACGAGATGAACTGTGGGACGAACCACCAGACGGGCGATGAGGTTTGGGCACGATGCATTCTAAAGCCCGCCATCGCTCCGAACCACGCGCAGCACGATCATTCCGCGGCAAACCGCACATAGACCAAGCGTCAATCGCTAAACTCCGCCATGGCCGACCCTCATAAGCAGCTCGCACGCATGCCGCGTCCGGCGTTTCCCGCGCAATTGACCGATCCCGCGACTGCCGAAGAACTCATCTGGCGGACGCTTGCCCGCGCCATCAACGATCGTCACCACGGCATGCACACGCCCGGACTTATCGCCCTCGGCGCCGATGGCTACCCGAATCCGCGCGTCGTCACCCTGCGCCGCGTCGAGCCCGCCCATCGCACGCTCATCTGCCATACCGACATCCGCAGCGAAAAGGTCGCCGAGATCGAGCGCAATCCCAACGTCGCCTGGCTCTGTTACGACATCCGCACGCGTCTGCAGTTCCGCATCAGCGCAGCCGCCCGCATCGAGCGCGATACGCCCCTCGCCGACGAGCAGTGGGGGCGCAGCGCACTCAGCAGCCGCCGCTGCTACCTCGCGTCCCACGCACCAGGCACGCCAAGCGACACGATGATGAGCAATATCCCGCCCAGCATGGCTGGCCGCCAGCCCACGCTCGAAGAAAGCGTGCCAGGCAGACCAAACTTTGCCATCGTCGTCACCACCGCGCTGCGGGCCGACGTGCTCGAACTCGCCGCCGAGGGCCACCGCCGCGTCATGCTCACCTTCGGCGGCGACGCTCGCTGGGTCGCTGTCTGATGCTGCTTCGTCCCCGGTGCCGCTGCCTTACACTCGCCACGCATGGAACGCCTCGCTCGCCTCTACGGCAAGCGCATTGTCAACGTGAATGTCAACATCATCGCCGCAGGAGTGCTGGCGTTGATCGTGACGGCGGTCTTCATGCACTTTTTCGTGGACTGGAACTGGCACGAGGTCATCTCGCGCTGGACCACGCTCAACTCCAAAGTCGTCATCACAGCGATGACCTTCATCGTCGATCTCATCGCCGATCTGGCGGTCTACTACGTCCTGCACTGGTACGCCAACCACGCTCCCAGCCGCATCGAGAAGCTGGCCCACGTGGAGAAAGTTCCCGACCTCGTCGACCCCGACTTCGCCAAGCCCGCCTTCACCAAGGAATCCCTCGCCGCCAGCCCACTGTCCCCCAAACGCATTAAAGCCGCCGCGACCGGCAAGAAAGACACCGGCATCACCCGCGCCTTCGTGCGCGATGCCACCAAAGTGCAGGTGGAGCGCATGATCCTGAGCCCCATCCTGTACGTCATCGCGCTGGGTGGCCAGCACGCCCTGCTGCACGCCCACGTGCCCGTGGCGTGGGCCACCGCCATCGGCTTTGGTGCCGGCATCCTCGTTACGCGCATCCTCCACACCATCTTCATGTGGCGCGAAGAACGCGCCAACGCCCGCAAACTCACCGCCGCCGCCGGCGCCACCACCGGCATGAATGGCCAAACCAGTTCCAGTGCCCCCGAAAACACACAAGCCCGCTGATGCGAGTCCATCCGCTCACTTGTGCCAACACGCCTCTCCGCC
>JBKDAN010000050.1:0-103808 GCA_046316615.1 Phycisphaerae bacterium | reverse complement strand
CTGAAGTGGTTTGAGTCATGTCCGCAGACGCGTGATCCGCATGCCGACGGAGGCGGCGGGCACGCGTTCTCTCGTGAGCGAGCGTTGTCGCTGGAGAACGACGCGGTGTTGCTGCGTGGTTTTCGGGCGGGCGTGGTGGGTGCTGCGGAGGAACTGTGGCGTGTGTTTGCGCCGCGGATGCTCGCGGTCGCTCGCGGGCTGCTTGGGCCGCAGCGGGCGCATATGGCGCCGGACATTGTGCAGCGGGTGATGCTGGACACGTTGCGATTGGATGTGTCTCGCGTGGAAAGCGTGCGCGATGTGGGGGCGTTTCTGGCGGTTTCGACTCGGCATGCGACGTTCAATGCGATGCGAGGCGAGAATCGCGAGGTGATGCGGATTCGTGCGGCGGCGCGGCGCGGGCACATGGAGGAGCGACAGGAGGAAACGCCTTGGGATGCGTACGGCGATCTGGCGACGGCACTGGAGTCGCTGAGCGATGAGCATCGGGAGTTGATCGTGCTGCGGCACTGCGCGGGTTTGTCTTTTGACGAGCTTGCGGAGGCGCTGGGTGAAGCGAGGTCGACACTGTCGAGCAGGTATGCCCGCGCGAAGGAACTGCTGCGGGAAAAGCTGGAAGCCATGGAGGCGGAACGCAAGGGCGGACAGACGGAAGTGAAGGCGGATCGGAAAACGACGTTGAAGAACGAAGCGCATGCACGAGGTGAGACGGGGGCAACGCAGTCGCGTATCGTGGGAGGCTCGAGATGAACACTGTTGATGATGATATTTTGACGCGACGCCTGGACGCGATGGGGCGGGCGATGATGTGCGATGCGGGCCCGGCTCCTGCGGCTGTGGTGGCGGCATCGCGCGCAACGTCGGGTGAGCGGGCGACGAAGTGGGGCTACTGGGGGATGGCGATGGCGGCGTGCCTGCTGATTGGCTTTGGCGCGGTTGCGATTTGGGCGGCGATCCGCACGAATCCGAAGAGCGCGACGGTCCAACAGGGTGATGTGATGGCGCAGCAGCAACCGGAGCAGGTTGAGGGCGATGGGCAGGGTGATGCGTTGGCGAATACGGGTGGGTCGACCAATGGGAACGTTGCGCAGACGGGGAACGGGACGCGCGATGCGAGTGTGCCGACGATGGGTGATTTGCGGGGCGCGGTGAATGATCCGGTGGCGGGTGATCCGCGGGTGGGTGGGTCGCTTTCGCCCAAGTATTGATGCGGCGGCATGTTCTACGCTTCTGGAAAGGAGCGTGGTATGCGTCAAGCACTGCAAGTGGCGGCGTATGGGGTGGTGGTGATGGCGGGGCTGGCGGGGTGCGCTCGCGAGAAGCCTGCGGCACGCGCGACGACACCGATCGCAAAGGCGGATACGCCGGCGGTGAAGCCTGACGCGAGCACTGCGAAAGTTGTGACGGAGGCGAAGCCGGAAGTTGCGGCGACGACGCCCTTCGCCAAGCCTGTGCCGGCGAGCGAGCCTGCTGCGGTGATGGCGGCGAGTGCGAAGCCGGCGGTGGTGAATGAGTATCACGGCGTGCGCGTGACGGATACGTATCAGTGGCTGGAAGACTGGAATGATCCGGCGGTGCAGGCGTGGAGCGAGGCGCAAAACGCGAAGACGCGCGAGTTTCTGGACAGCTTGCCCAACGTGGCGTCGATTCGTGAGCGAGCGACGCAACTGCTGGGCATGCAGAGCGTGTCGTACTACGGATTTCATGAGACCAACGGGCGGCTCTTCGCGATGAAGCGCGAGCCGGGGGCGCAGCAGGACAAACTCGTGTGGCGCAGCTGGCCCACGGATGCGATCAGCGAGCGCGTGCTGGTGGATCCGCTGAAGCTCGATACGACGGGCGGCACGACGATTGACTGGAGCGTGCCGAGTCCGGATGGAAGCCTGCTTGCGGTGTGCATGAGCAAAGATGGCAGCGAGCTGGGTGATGTGACGATCTTTGATGTGGCGAGCGGCAAGCCCACGGGCGAGGTGATTCCTCGCGTGAACGGCGGCACGGCGGGAGGCAGCCTGGCTTGGGCGCTGGATGGCAGCGGGTTCTTCTACACGCGCTATCCGCGTGGCGGGGAGAAGCCCGAGGCGGACATGAACTTCTTCGTGCAGGTCTATTTTCACGAGCTGGGCAAGCCCACGAGTGAAGATCGATTTGAGCTGGGTGAAGGTGCGCCGCGCATCGCAGAGTGGATGCTGGATGTAAAGACGGATGCGCGTGGGCAGCAGTGGGTGCTGGCGAGCATGCAGTATGGAGACGGTGGCGAGTTTGATCACTTCATTCGCACGCCTGACCAGGAAGGGTCGAGCGGGTCGTGGGTGCAGGTGGCGAACGTGCCGGCAAAGTGGGTACAGGCTGCACTGGGTGATGATGGGTACGTGTACGCCGTGTCGCGTGCGAACCGGGCGGAGCGCGGGCAGATTGTGCGGCGCAAGCTGGGGCTGACGACGATCGGGTTTACGGAAACGATCGTGGCGGAAGCGAAGGATGCGGCGTTTGAGATTGACTTCTTTGATCCCAGCGTGTTTGTGATCGGCAAGGAGCACATCTTTGCGACGATGCAGATCGGCGGGCCCAGCGAGCTGCGGGTGTTCACGAAAGATGGCACGCGGCTGCAGGGGCCGCAGCAGTTTGCGGTGTCGGCGGTGGGCGGCACGACGGTTTTGAGCGACGGGCGTGTGCTGTTCAGCAATGTGAGTTTCACGCAGCCTTTGACGTGGAAGCTGTTTGATGTGCGGACGGGGCATACGTCGCTGACGAGCTTCGGGCAGAGCTATCCGAATCTGGATCTGTCGCAGTATGAAGTGCGGCGCGAGTTCGCGACGAGCAAGGACGGCACGAAGGTGCCCGTGAACATCGTGATGAAGCGCGGCACCAAGCTGGATGGCAGTTCGCCGCTGATGCTGACGGGGTATGGCGGGTACGGCGTGAGTGAGTCGCCGCGGTTCAGTCTGCGGAACATTCAATTGCTGGAGAAGGGCGTGATCTTCGCGCTGGCGAACATTCGCGGCGGGGGTGAGTATGGCGAAGCTTGGCACCGGCAGGGCAACCTGCTGAACAAGCAGAATGTGTTTGATGACTTCGCGGCGTGCGCTGAGTATCTGATCGCGAAGAAGTATACGAGCGGCAATCGGCTGGCGATTCAGGGCGGCAGCAACGGCGGGCTGCTGATGGGCGCGCAGCTCACGCAGCGGCCTGAGCTGTACAAGTGTGTTGTGAGCCACGTGGGCATCTATGACATGCTGCGCGTGGAGCTGTCTCCCAATGGCGCGTTCAACGTGACGGAGTTTGGTACGGTGGCTGATCCGGCGCAGTTCAAGGCGCTGCTGGCGTACTCACCCTATCACAACGTGCGGGCGGGTGTGAAGTATCCGCCTGTGCTGTTTCTGACAGGCGCGAATGATCCGCGCGTGGACCCGATGCAGAGCCGCAAGATGACTGCGAGGCTGCAGGAAGTGGGCGCGACCGCGCTGCTGCGCACGAGCGGCAACACGGGGCACGGGGCGGGTACGCCGCTGAGCGCGCAGATCGAGCAGCAGGTGGATGTGATGGCGTGGCTGTTCTGGCAGCTTGGCGTGGAGTGAGCGGGGGTGGACAGCGGCGGGCGACTTTGCGTTTGGACGAAGTGCTCTTACGCGGCGGAAAGTGGCGCCTGCATCGTTGTCGACTGTGACGCTGGAGCGACAGAAGGGTCTGATGACGACGAGGAGGGCGTCGCCCCAGGGCGGGGCGTACATGTCGCGCCGCAGGCCGATGTGATCGCTGGCTGGGTGTTGCCGTGTAGGAGACTGGGCGAGTGGGCGGATCGGGAAAGTGTGTAGAACGTGGTGCAGGCGCGAGCGGCGATGACGACGAAGTTGTCGGGTGTGCCGTCGAGGAGGTACTTGGCGGCTTGGACCGAAGTCGCTTTCGTCGATCTCGATATGGCTGCATACGGGGCGCTCAAGTTTCATACGCCTGAGCCATGCGTTCACGCAGAAGATCGAGCAGACGGTTCACGGTGTAGCGGTTGAGGCCAGTCAGCTGTGAGATCTGAACGACCGCTACGTTCGGCGCGACATGCCGCGGGAACTGACGGAGATCAGCCTCCGAAAGTCGTGCACGGATGACATAACAGTTTTGCAGTGGAAAACAAGTCGATTCCGGATCGCTCAGCCAGTCATGACGCGTCGCCGATGATGATGAGGGTCGCTGACGAGCATTCGTCACGAGACGGAACTGCGCGGGAGCGGCGTCCATGTCGCTGATCGTGACGCGATCTGTTTCGTGTTCGCGCGATCGAAGTAGGCCATCTGTGGCGAGACCATCGACAGCGCGTCCATTTGTCTGGCATGTTGAGTCTCAACAGATTCCTGTCGCAGGAATTCAATGAGGCGATACGCCCTTACTGAGTCGCCCTGACCGGTTCGTCTCCCTCGAAGGCACTGTCTCGCGCGTTGAGTGAGAGATTGTGCTTGCAAGAATACCCCACGGTGGTACAGTACTATACCGGTGTGGGGTATCTAGCCGCATCGCCATTCACCCTCTCTAAGGAAACAAAGCATGCAAACCACAACCACCAAAGCACCCACAACCCGCACACTCGCCATTGATGGAATGTCGGGCGACACCTGCGTCAAGAGCGTTACGTCAGCGCTCAAGGCTGTTCCGAACGTTCGCGTCGATTCCGTCAAAGTCGGTTCAGCTGTGATCGGCAGCGATCAACGCGGCTGCGACGCAGCTTGTGCGGGTGTGACGAAGGCAGGATTCAAAGCGAAAGAAGACATGGGCGCGGCCGGCGCGAACTCGAAGTCCGGCAAGACGGAGATGGACGACAAGCGTGAGGCAAACAGCAAGCCCGTCGCGGAAAGCAGACCTGGCACGCAATCGCCGCAGAGTGAAGGGCCTTCAGGCATGCCTGAAAGGCAGCCGACGACTGCGTCGTCAGTGAACGCAACGGCGAAGGACAATCAAGACCCTGAACGTCCTGTCGTGAATCCGTCGGCCAAGCCCGTCATTCCCACGATGTGATCACGCTGTTCTCAGTTCCTGGAGACTCTGTCCATGGTTCGCAAGTCTGTTCGCGTTACGCCGTCCACTGAGTTGCTTGCCGCCGGGTCAGAGAAAGGTCACCGCCTTGCTGCTGGAGTCACTCTAGCAGCAAGGTCGGTCAACCTGCTGCAACTTCAACGGGCGAAGGGACAGATCGACGGCATCAAGCGGATGATCGAACAAGACCGGTATTGTGCTGACATCATCATTCAGATCACCGCGGCTCGCGCTTCGCTGCAAGTTGTTGCGCGGTCACTGCTCAATGCGCACTTGCTGGTGTGTCACCGGGCTGCGATGAACAACGGTGGGGCTGCAGCTGACAAGATGTACCAGGAACTCGTTGATCTGGTTGCGAAGATGACGAAGTAGCGTTTTTCGCCGCCAACTCGGTGTCGCGCTCGCCGACTGAGAGGCGCCTGGTTCGCGAGGTTGTGCCCTGTCTGCTGTTCGCTGCCGTCGCCGCGACATTGAAAGGACTTTTCATGGGACTGATTCTCTTTATCGTGTTAATCCTTCTGCTTGTCGGGGTCTTCCCCGCTTGGCCACACAGTCGCAAGTGGGGGTACTACCCGACCGGTGGCTTGAGTCTGTTGGTCATCGTGCTGCTGATCTTGATTCTGTCCGGCGTGATTCCTCGAGGGTTCTCGTGACGCCAGGAAGAGGTGACTTCACGAAAGACAACGTCGCCTGGGGTTGACACGTCATCAGAGTCGTGCGCGTGATCGGCTTGGACCAGGCCAAAGGAACGTGTCGGCCGCGCGAAGTGGGCCACGTTCGCCGCGAGTTACGTGCAGCTCAGTATGCCGAACGCGGTTCCGTTCGAGCGTGATCTTGCAGCGTTTGCTGGTTCATCGCGTGGCGTGGGCATCTTCCGCAGCTCACCAAACACGGCGTGTGTGAAATTCGCTTCATATTGCACACCCATACTGCTTCCGGGCACTGTGTGAAAGCAAGTGCCCGTGACTCGCTCGGCCTTGTGTCGGCACGTTGCCACGCAAGAACGCAACAGGCATCTCGCATGCCCACTTAAGGACCTTTCTCATGGCCAATCCGTCTAACTCAGAAACCAGTACATTTCAAAGCGATGCCCATCGCGTCGCTGCCGGGGTCGATGCTCTCAAGAGCGATATTGCGGGCATCGCTCACGCCACGGCTGATTCAGCTCGTTCAGGCGGGGCCGAACTTCGCCAGCACGCGTCAGAAGCGGTGGGGCAGGCGAAGCAGAAGCTTGCTCACGCGGGCGAAGTTGTGCATCAGAAGCTTGACGAGGCGAAGGAAACGGCGGTCGATGCCTCTGACGCGCTGAAGGGTGTCATCTCACGCAACCCCATCTCCAGCATTGCAGTCGCCGCCGGTGTTGGCATTCTGATCGGCTTGGTTGTCAGCCGCAATCGCAGCTGAGTCGCGTGTTTTGGTACTGTCAACTACAACAGTTTCAAGGGCTGATTGCCGTGAAGATGATTTCTCAACTTGTCGTCCACATTTTCGATCTCGTCGAGGCCGAGGGGCACTCGCTTCGTTCCGCCGTTCGCGAAGAGGCGGGCCGGGCTCACGCAGTGATTGTCAGTCTTGTGCTGGGCGTGGGAGTGATGCTGGTTGCTGCTGTGCTCAGCGTGGCGGGCTTGGGGCTGCTGGCTGCAAGTCTGCTGTGGTGGCTTGAGCCGCATACGGGCAAGCCGCTTGCGACATTCATCTGCGGTGTGCTGGTATTGGGGCTCGCGGGCGGGGGGCTGCTCATCTTCAAGTCCATCGTGAACAGGCGGGATGTATGACATCAGTCTCGAAGTCTGGTCGCCAGGACGCGACACGATCGGTCGAGGATGCAAAGGTCAAACTGCTTGCCTGGGCTCAGCGAATCGATGACGAAGCTGAAGCCCAGGCGGCACGAGACCGCGCATCGAAGCCGATACTCGGCATGATGTCCGCATTGGGCACCATCGTCGCGTCACGTGTGCTGACGAAGGTGGAAAAGTCATCGCCATCGTCCACTACGCGTCTGGCCACACAAGTGCTGCGCTACGCGATTGCTGCGCGGCTGTTCACGCCGCTTGTGAAGGCGGCGATAGCGTCGGTCAAGCGCAACTAGTTCAACCATCGCACGCGCGCCAAAGGAGGGGCAGTGCAATCCAAAAGCTATCTTGATGTCATCCAACCGCCATTGCCCTTCGGCCGCGTTATGAATGCTCCGGACACGATCGCTGCGTATCTCGCGTCGGTCCACGCTGCGCCCAGCTTGACCCGGGAGCAAGAGTGTCAGTTGGGCTGGAACATCATCAACGAAGGCTGCCAGGCGAGCCGCGAACAACTCGCGTGTGCGCATCAACGGCTGGTGGTTGCGATCGCGTCCAACTACACGTCTCGTGGCGTCAGGTTTCCTGATTTGCTCGACGCCGGCACCGTTGGTCTTCATCGCGCCGTCAGCACATACGACCCCGCCACTGGCGTGGCGTTCAGTACGCATGCGAGCTGGTGGATCAAGCAGTTACTGCTCAACGTGATTTCCGCTTCCTGCAAGGACGTTCCGGCATAGGCCGACTTTCAACAACCGCATCACTCACACGAAGGACCATGATGACAATGACACACACACCGCCATCGACGCAGGATCGCGAGATCATGCACAGCCAACCGTGGCTGCATCAAGAAGGTTTGGAGATCCAGGCGTACGGCACAGTCCGCCTGTTCCCGATCGCACTCTCGCGTGATGCGCGTCAGTACTCGTGTCAACGCCTCAACCAGATTCTGGCAGATACGCAGATTCTCTTCTCGCTCTACAAGAAGCATCACTGGCTTGTCCGCGGCCCGACGTTCTATCAGCTGCACCTGCTTCTGGACAAGCTCGCCGGCGAGCAACTTGCGCTCATCGACACCATCGCTGAACGCGTGCAAACGCTTGGCGGCATTGCCATCAGTGATCCACGTCACGTTGCGGAGATCACGCGCATTCCGCGAGCACCGAATGGCTGTGAAGAAGTTCCCGCCATGATCTCCCGTTTGCTGGAAGCCACGGAACTCATTCTGATCGATGCGCACGATGCGGCTGTGAGAGCCGCTGAGCTTGGTGACCTGGGAACCAACGACCTGATCGTGTCCGGCATCATCCGAACCGACGAGTTGCAGGGTTGGTTTCTCGCAGAACACCTCGTCAACACCCCGCTCGTCATCGCGTGAACATCCAGACGCACAGGCGCAGAAAGGCTACGTCATGAAGTCCGACACCATCCTCAAGCAGTCCATTCTCGACGAACTCAAGTGGGAACCGTCGCTCAACGCGAGCAGCATTGCCGTCAATGTTGATCGCGGCGTCGTCACCTTGACCGGCACGGTGCCGCATTACGCGGACAAGTGGACCGCTGAGCGCGCGGTGCAGCGCGTCGAGGGCATCAAAGCCATCGCTGAAGAGATTCAGGTCAGTCTCTCTGTCGTGCATCAACGTACGGATGAAGATCTGGCGCACACCGCGGTCGCCGCGCTTCAGTATCACGTCTGGGTGCCACGTGACGTTCAGCCCACTATCGAGAATGGCTGGATCACGCTCAAAGGACAAGCCAACTGGGGCTTTCAGCGTGACGCTGCTGAAGATGCTGTCGCGTATCTCGCGGGCGTGAAGGGCGTGACCAACAACATCAGTATCATGCCCAGCGTGCAACCGCACGCAATCAAGGAAGCGATTGACACAGCGTTGCAACGCGACGCTCACATCGACGCGGCGAACATCATCGTGCTCACGGACGGAGGCAAAGTCACGCTTTCGGGCAACGTGACCTCGTGGAACCAGCGCGAGCAGGCCGAGTCCGCCGCGTGGCGAGCGCCGGGCGTGACGGATGTTGTCAACACGCTTGCGGTTTCAAACTAGCCCATGTCGTGTCGGCCGCGTCTCCGCGCGTCGACGCTGTCGCACGGGGCATCCTTCGAGAAGAGCAAAGCATGCCTATCGCATCTATCAACCCGTTCGACAACCGTGTCATCAGGACCTTTGAGGAACTCACGCCGGACGCCATCGAGCGGGCGCTTGCTCGCGCTCAGTCAACATTTGAGACGTGGCGCACCACAAGCTTCGTCGAACGTGCTGGCGTGCTTACCAAAGTCGCAGCCATGCTTCGTCAGCGCACGCCGCAACTGGCTGCGATGCTCACGACGGAAATGGGGAAGCTCATCGCAGAAAGCAAGGGTGAAATTGCTCTTGCCGCTGACATTTTCGATTACTACGCCGTTCACGCGTCCAGATTTCTTGCGGATAAGCCGCTCGCCTCATCGCACGGCAAAGCGTTCGTTCGGCATTCGCCGCTTGGCGTCATCCTCGGAGTCGAGCCTTGGAACTTCCCGTTCTATCAGGTCGCACGCTTCGCCGCCCCCAACATCATGATTGGCAACACCGTGCTCATCAAGCATGCTTCGAATGTGCCGCAATGTGCCATAGCTATCGAGGACATCTTTCGTGAAGTCGGCGCACCGGGCGGCCTTTACACCAACCTCCTCATCAGTGGTGCCCACATCTCCGCGATGCTCGATGATCCTCGCGTCAAGGGAGCTGCACTCACGGGTAGCGAAGACGCCGGTGCAAGCCTTGCAGCCGCCGCTGGAAAGAACCTCAAGAAGTCAGTTCTTGAGCTTGGCGGCAGCGATGCATTCATCGTGCTTGATGATGCTGATATCGACCAGGCGGTCCACTGGGCCTTCATCGGTCGCATGAACAACACGGGCCAGTGCTGCGTTGCGTCCAAACGCTTCGTCGTTCTGGAAGCAGTCGCCGACGAGTTCACTGCCAAACTCATCGCGAGAATGTCGAACCTCAAAGTTGGCAATCCGCTCGATGGCGCAACTCAGCTCGGTCCGCTGAGTTCTGAGGCTGCGGTTGATCACCTTGACAAGCAAGTGCAGCGAGCAGTCAAGGCCGGAGCAAAGGTGCGACTTGGTGGCCATCGCATCACCCACGAGGGCGCGTTCTACGAAGCGACGGTCCTCACCGATCTGCCTCCCGGTTCGCCCAGTTCGTCTGAAGAACTCTTTGGGCCTGTCGCTGTCATCTACCGGGTTGCTGACGAGGCCGCGGCGATTGCTCTCGCCAACGACTCTCCGTTTGGCTTGGGCGGGAGCGTCTTCAGTCAGAACATCGCTCGCGCGACGCGCGTCGCTGATCAGCTTGATACAGGTATGGTCTTCATCAATCACCCGACATGGACGGCACCTGAGTTGCCCTTTGGCGGTGTCAAGCGTTCGGGCTACGGCCGCGAGCTTTCGGCGTTGGGCATTGAAGAGTTCGTCAACAAGAAGTTGATCCGCATCAGCGAGCTGACTGACCCCATGTGATTGCGAACATCGCGATCTGGTGTTTCGCGTATGTACCATGCACCGATGACAACAGTCGCCTCATCTCCATTCACTCGGACGCGGCAGGTTGCCACGCTCGTGGGCTGGCTTGCGCTCTGCTTTGCAGCGGCTTCGACCGGAGCGCTGGTCACGATGGGTCAGTGGTTTGCAGATCTCAACAAGCCATCGTGGAATCCGCCCAGTTGGGTCTTTGGCCCGGTATGGACGCTGCTGTACATCGCGATGGCTGTGGCGGCGTGGCTGGTGTGGCGCACTGGGGGTTGGAAGCTTCGCGCGCCAGCTTTGACGGCGTTTATGGTGCAGTGGCTTTTGAATGCGCTGTGGACGCCGCTTTTCTTTGGTCTTCACCGCGTCGACCTTGCGCTTGTTGACATCGTGCTGATGTGGTTGGCGATCGCCGCGACGATTGCGATGTTCTATCGCATCAGCAAGCCCGCGGCGTACTTGCTTGTGCCATATCTCGCATGGGTCACCTTCGCCACGGCACTGAACTTTGCCATTTGGCGTCTGAACCCAACGTGAGGGCATCGATCGTGATGCCCGCGAGCGGCGTCGCGAGGATGCCGCAACGCCCGCGTTGTTTTGAGATGGGCCAGAAAGCAAACAAGCCCCTCCGGACGGAAGGGCTTGTCGTGCAAAGTGTTGCGGAATCCAGCGGAAACGTGCGGAATTCCTCAATGACCCCGATGGGATTCGAACCCATGTCACATCCGTGAAAGGGATGTGTCCTGGACCAGGCTAGACGACGGGGCCGGTCTTGGAGGGGATGATAGGACGGCAAGTTGGCGGAGGAAAGTGCAGGCTGTCGCTGAGCGTGACGCGCGTGGCGGGACGCAGCGTGCGAGTGGACGTCTGCTGCACAACTCATTGGTGTTGCGATGGTTGCAGCAGGAGTAGTGGCGCGAGCGTGGCCGGGGGCTGCACCGGGGTGGGGCTGAGGGGTGGGGGCTCAAGAATGAAAAACGGCCGTGGTCGCCGGCCGGATGAAGAGGAACGAAGATGCGGGGGCGGGTGGGCTTAACCGCCGCAACTGCCGCCGGCGAGGACGTTGAAGAAGTCGATGACGTCCTGGTCTTCGGGGAAGACGCCGTTGTTGTTAAAGTCGATGTCGGAGCAGGTGGGGCATATTGCACCGCTGAGAACATTGAAAAAATCGATGACGTCTTGGTCTTCGGGGAAGACGGCGTTGTTGTTGAAGTCGATGGAGTCGCAGAGTTCAGTCGTGACGATGAGGGAGGCGGAAGCACTTGGTGCGGTGCCGCAGGCGATTGTCACGAGGCAGTCGTAGAGGCCTTGGTCTGAGGGTGTGACGTTGCTGAGCGTGAGCGTTGATGTCGCGGCGGTTGGGTTGGTGGCGACGGGGATGATGACGCCGTCCTTGCGCCACGCGAATGTCGCGGATTGCGATGGGGCGAGCGCGACGGAGAATGCTGCGGCGGTGGCGGGGCGCGTGGTGACGGGCTGAGGCTGCGATGAGAACTCGATGCTGCTTGCCGGGCGATAGCGGATGATTTGTCGTGCGACCAGTGAGTCCCTCAGGCCGCGGATGGTTTGCCCTGTGAAGTAAATGTCGCCGTCACCGAAGGTGAAGAGTCGCTCGAAGGAGCCGATGACGGAGGTGTCGATATCGACCCATGCGGAGCCTGTCCAGCGGGCTGCGCAATCGCCGTTGGAACCAAACGCGATGCCGCCGACGAAGATCGTGCCCTCGGGCGTCACGGCGAAGTCGACCGCGCGAAGCGGCGGTTGCAGGCTGAAGATGGCGAAGCTGTAGCGATTTTGGGTTCTGGTGAGGTACGTTGGGGAGAAGCCGACATTGCGTGCGACGGTGATCACGCGTGCATCCGGCAGCGGGGCGAGTCCCAGGCCAGTCACGTCAGCGCGGGGCTCATCGACGCGGCGCCACGCTGTGCCGTCGAAGTACGCCAAAGAAGCCTGCTGGCCCGGGCCGCTGAAAAAGACACCCGAGGCATACATGTGACCGTTGGCAAGCGCTTCGACATCGTAGATTGATATGGTGTTTGAGAAGGTCGTCAGCCATGCCGGGTCGAGGGACCAATCGGTTCCGTTCCACACGAAAACTCCCTGCGCGTCTGCAAAGAGAGAGATGGTGCCGGAGGCAGACTGCAACAACTTGCGTGATTCGAGGGGGCTGAACGGTGGCGGAACGCTCCCAACGGCAATCCATGTCGTTCCGTTCCAGCGAGCGACGGAGACTGGTGCGGCACCGGGCGAGAGCACCAAGTCACCTGCGATCCACATTTCGCCGCTGGGAATGAAGAGAATGCTGGTGACGCGGCCTGCGATGGGCGTGCCCACGGCGTGGAAGGATGTGCCGTCATATCGAGCGAGAGCGGCGATAGTTTGGCCCGTGGCGGTGACGAACCGACCGTCTGCGTTTCCGGCGCCGAGATAGAAGTCGTCATCGGGACCTTTGGCCATGCATGAGATGTTGGCGGTTGTGATGGGAGCAGCAAGCGAAGACCAACTGGAGCCGTCCCACGCGGCCAAGCCTGCTGCGTTTACTGTGCCGATTCGCGTGAAGTCGCTTTGGGCGAAGACGCGGCCGTCGGGGAGTTTGCCCAGATGCAGCACGGGCGAAGTGCGGTCGTACTCGCCGCTGATGGATTGCCACGTGGTGCCGTTCCAGTGGGCTGGTCCCTCAGGCAGACTGGCGACACTACCGGCGGCGATGACATGGCCATTCGGCAACGTGATGAACTCGGGGACGCCTGTGAGTCCTGCGCCCATCGGGCGCCAGGTTGCGCCGTCAAGGCGAGCGATGCGGTTGACAGCGACACCATCGACGCTGGTGAGCGAGTCACCCGCGATGACAATGGAGCCATCGGTGAGGGTGAACATGCGTGTGACGGTGCTGGGCGCACCGGTGCCGATCTGCGTCCATGCACCGTTTGCATAGCGAGCGAGACGCTCAATAGGCGTGCCAGCAAAGGAGGTGAATTGTCCGAAGAGGACGAGATCGCCGGTGGGGAGTTGGTCGAGTGCGACTGCGCCCAGGAGGTAGGGCGTGGCTCCCAGCATGGTCGTGTTGGTACCGTCCCAACGCATGACTTGGATCATGTTGTCGTCAGAGCGGCCCACGAAGACAATGCTGTTGTCGGCGGGCGCAATGCAATTGACGATGGTGCCCGCGTATGACAGGATCGGCGTCCAGTCGACGCCATTCCACTTGAGCAAACCTCGGTTCACTGCGAGCAGGTCGCCGTTTGCGCGTGTGATGAGTGGGGTGGATGGAGCCAGTTCGCCGAGACGACCCCACTGTTGGGTCGTGGGGTCGAAGACGCCCGCATTTCTCGCGTAGACGGAGCCGGCAACGGTAAAGTTGCCGGAGACGGCAAGACGCGGCGGCAGCGGACCGCCGCCGTCGGGATCGAAGACTGCGGACGAACTGAGGAAGCCGTCTGTCGCGGGAAACTGCGATGTTGAACTATCAATGGCGGACCACGACGCCAAGCACTGGGCCTGAGCCGACAGTGTTCCGCCGACGAGAGCAAGTGCCACGGCAATGAGTCGCATGTGAGAGCCCCTTGTCAAGGCGGAACGTGAAGGTTCGCAACGCAGCATAACGCATAGGGGGAGATTTTGCAATCATTCTCTGCACGATGCCCTGCGTGTTCAGCAGACGGACATGCAGCATGCAAACGAAAAACCGTGCATCACGCGGTTGCGGCAATGCACGGTGCTTTTCCAATGAGTGCACTCTTTATGGGCTGCAACTGCCGCCGGCGAGGACGTTGAAGAAGTCGAGAACGTCCTGGTCTTCGGGGAAGACGCCGTTGTTGTTGAAGTCGATGTCGGAGCAGGTGCCGGGCTGCTTGATGCGAACGCTGATGTAGTGGGAGGTGGAGTTGACGGTGGTGCAATCGACGCGGGAGCGGTCGTTGACCGTGAGGCGGAGGGTGGCGGCGCAGGCGGGGAGGCTGGCGGTGTTCCAGGTGCCTAGCACGTTGCTTGTGATGTTGCTGGTGCCTGTGGCAATGGTGGTCCAGCCGGTAGAGGAGCCGGTGGTATATGAGAGTGACCAACCGGAGATGTTGGCGTCGGTCGCGGTACCGCGGATGATGACGGGGCCGTCAGTGCCAAGGCCTTCGCAGGCGAGGATGTTGGAGATAGTCGCGACGGGCGGGGTGTTGTCGACGATGAGGGGGCGCAAGTTGGTGGAGCTGTTACTGAAAGCGTCGGTCGCGGTGAAGCGGACTTCGTACGCGCCGTCGGCGACGAGGGGTGAGCGCGTGTTCCAAGAGCCCATCGGGTCGTTGGTGACGCCGGAAGCTGATGTGACGACAGTGGTGAATGCGCCGGCGCTGCCAGCGGGGCGATAAGCGATGTCGTAGCCGCCAAAGGCGCAGCCGGTGTCGCTTGCGCTGCCATCGAAGCAGACGTTGCCGCCGACGATTGCGCCGGCTGCGGGTTCGCGCACGCTGATGACGGGGTTCACGCGATCGACAAAGACGCGGCGGTACGTCTGGGTTTCGAGGTTGTCGATGTTGCGGGCGGTGACGCGGACGAAATACCAGCCGGGGGCGACGGGCGCGGTGGTCCAGTTGATGAGATTACCGCCCGGGGGCAAGAGGGGCGTCGTGAGCTGTGTGATCAGCGTCCAAGGGCCCTCGAGCTCGGGGGCGTGTTCCCATGTTTCCTGCGTGTAGGTGCCGTCGGGGTCGTAGGAGAAGCCAGTGAATGTGGTGACCGTCGGGTTGATGCACGTGTCGTCGTTGGGGGCGGAGAGAGATGTAACAGGCGGGGTGAGATCGCCAAAGTACTCGAGGGTGTCGAGGACTTCGCGGTACTCGCCGTTTGCGCCGCTGGTGAGGAGACAGACGATGTCGAGGCGGCGGATGCGGTTGGCGGTGCTGCTGACGTCGACATCGACGAGGGAGTTGCAGTTGAGCGTGGGGCTGTTGCCGATGGGGTAGTCGCGCGAGAAGATCAGGGTGCCGGAAGCCGTGTAGCCGGTGACGCGATAGATGCAGTTGGAGACGTTGGGCTCACCCACGCCCACGGTGAACTTGACGCGGGGTTGATCGAGTGCGAAGAGGAGACGGATGCCCTCGGGCGAAAAGCCGGCGGAGGCGGTGGGAGTTTGGATGCCTCGTCCGCCGCTGCTGGTGCTGGGCATGGCGGTCACGCCGCCACCGATGTAGAGTCCGCCGCTGACGGGCCAGGCGAAGCCGGTGCCTGCGGGCGGGGAGAAGAGCTGGAAAGTGACACCCGGCGCGGACGGGAGCGAGCCGATGGCGGCAGCGTCGAAGGTGATGGTGCGTTGAGCGAGGGCGGGACTGGCGAAAACAGCGGCGGCGAGCAGAGCGGCGATGGACAGGCGCATTCGGATCTCCCTGTGGCAGTGTGCGAGCACAATGACTGGGAGAAACCCGTAATCGGGGCATCGCGGTGGACATGCGGCAGCAACAATTTGCGTCCGAAGGTCCGAGAGAGGGAGGTGTGGGGGCGCGGGCGATGGGATTGGCGAGGTTTTGGGGCACTTGCGGGGTGGGGTATATTGATGGGGGAAACGACCGGGCGTGTATGGAGGATGACACGAACCAAACTCCGCCTGAACCGTTGCCCACGCCGCTTGAGCGTGCGGGACGCACCATTCCCGGGAGTTCGTTGCTGCCTCAGGTGTACGAGCAGTTGCGTCGGCTTGCGGCGCAGCGGCTCGCGACGCAGCCGGCGGGGCAGACGTTGCAGCCGACGGCGTTGGTGCATGAGGCATTCATGCGGCTGACGGCGAACGGTGACCCGGGGTGGGAGAGCACCGGACACTTCTACGGCGCGGCGGCGATCGCGATGCGCTATGTGCTTGTCGATCATGCGCGCGCGCGGCTGGCGCAGAAGCGGGGGGGCGGGCGCGGGCGGGTTGATCTGGAAACGGCGGATGTCTCGTTTGATTCGGCGAGTGAAGACATCATCGCGCTGGATGAGTTGATTGCGCGGCTGGAGAAGCACCACCCCAGACAGGCGGAACTGCTGAGCCTGAAGTTCTTCGCGGGGCTGACGGATGCGCAAGTGGCGCAGGTGCTGGATGTGTCTGAAAAGACCGTGCAGCGGGACTTTCGGTTTGCGCGGGCGTGGCTGCTGGCACACTGGCAGGGTGAGGGGCAGATTGATGTCCGGTCGGCGACGGGGAATCCGAGTAAAGACTGACTGTGACGCGAGTGATGCCGCCCAATTCGTCGGATGCGCAGGGACCTTCTCCGGGTGACTGGGGTGAGGTTGAGCGGCTGTTTCATCGTGTGGCGGATCTGCCGCCTGGTGATCAGACGCGCGAGATCGGCGTGCTGAGCGGAGCAAATGCGTGGTTGCGTGAGCGGCTGCTGGAGCTTGCACGCGCGGATCGTGGCGCGACGCGTGAAAGCCTGATGCACATTGAGAACGCGACGCAGTCGCTGCGGGCGGAGATTGAGGCGACATCGGGTGCGGTGAAGCAGCCGGAGCGCATCGGGCCTTATGTGATCAAGTCGCGCATTGCACAGGGCGGGTTCGGGGTGGTGTATCTGGCGGAGCAGATGCATCCGATTCGGCGCGAAGTTGCGCTGAAGGTGGTGCGGCCGGGGTTTGACATCGCGCAGGTGTTGTCGCGCTTTGAGGCGGAACGGCAGGCGCTGGCGCGGTTGACGCATCCGAACATCGCGCGGATTCTGGACGCGGGACAGACGGAAGATGAGCGTCCGTTCTTCGCGATGGAGTATGTGCCGGGCGGACGCATCACGGAGTATTGCGACAAGCGAGCGATGACGATCGCGGAGCGGTTGCAGTTGTTTGTGGCGGCGTGCCGGGCGATTCATCATGCGCATCAGAAGGCGATTGTGCATCGTGACATCAAGCCAAGCAATGTGCTGGTGATGGAGGCGGATGGCGAGCCGATCGTGAAGGTGATTGACTTTGGCATCGCAAAGGTGCTGGATGCGTCGATGGAGCGCGGTGCGACGCGGCAGACGCTGGGCAGCACGGTGGGCACGCCTGAGTACATGAGCCCGGAGCAGGCGAGCAGTGATGGCGGCGATGTGGATGTGCGCAGTGATGTGTATTCGCTGGGCGTGCTGCTGTTTGAACTGGTGACGGGTCTGCTGCCTCATGACCCGGAGACGCTGCGGTCGCTTGCGCCGGCGGAACTGTACAAGACCATTGCGCAGGGTGAAACAGTGGCGCCGACGCGGCGGCTGCGTGATGTGGGTGAGCGTGCGACGGCGCTGGCGGCGGCGCGATCGCTGGCTGGCGGGCGTGCGCTGCGTGACTGCGTGAAGGGGGACCTCTCGACGATCATTCTGAAGGCAACGGCGCGCGAGCAGGCGCGGCGCTATCAGGATGTGCAGACGCTCGCAGACGATGTGGAGCGGTACTTGACGTTGCGGCCCATTATGGCGCGGGACCCGAGTGTCGCGTATCGCGCGGCGTGCTTTGTGCGGCGGCAGCGGACGCGGATTGTCGTCGCGTCACTCGTGACGCTGGTGATGCTGGTGACGACGCTGAGCGTGTGGAACACGATTCAGACGCGGCGTGAGACGGAGCGACGCGCCGTGCGCGATCGTGAGCTTGCGTACAACCTTGCAATTGATTCGATTGCAGCGGCCGGGCTTGCGCTGGAAAAGGGTGATGCCGGCACAGCACGCAAGCGGCTGGCGGCGGTGCCCATGGAGCATCGGCATTGGGAGTGGCGCGTGCTGTGGGGATGGGCGACGCGGCAGCGCGAGTTTGTGCGCGTGGCGAACACGGGCGGGCGCATGGCGATCAGTCGGCACGCGACGCGGCTTGCGGTGTCGGGCACTGGCGACACGATGAGCGTGGTGAATACGGATACGGGCGAAACCGTTTTCAGTATCGGTACGGGCTTCTGGACGCCTGGCATGGCGTGGCACCCCACGGAGCCGCGGACGCTGGCAGTGGGGCTGGCTGGCGGGATCTGGATCGGTGATCCGGACAATGCGAGCGCAGGACGCGTGATCGGGCCGATCGGCATGCCCATGGCGCTGACGTTCAATCGTGATGGCACGCTGCTGGCGGGGCTGTTTCATCGACCGGAGGGTGGCAAGGCCGTGCGCGTCGTGGATGCGCAGACGGGGACGATGGTGGAGGGATATCTGGGCGCGGGGCACATGGCGATTGCCGCGTTGCCTGATCGCGATGTGTTTGTGTGGGGCGAGGTGAGCGGCAATCTGGTGGCGTATGACATGAGTGAGCGGCGCGAGATCGCGTGCATTTCCGTGTCGGGGGACTCGGTCAGCGCGATCGCGATCAACCCCGCGGGCGATCGCATCGCGGCGAGTTCGATGCGCAGCATCGTGATTGTCGATGCGAAGACGATGACGGTGCAGACGCGGTTGATCACGCCTCACTCGGCGTTTGATCTGGCGTTCTCGGATGATGGCGCGGTGCTGTATTCGGTGGGTGATGACAGTGTGGTGCATGCATTCAGCGCAACGACAGGGGATCGGCTGCAGGCGACGCCGACGACGCTCACAGGGACGCACAGCGTGGCGTTTGATGCGCGGCATCAGCGGTTGTACGTGGGCACGCTGAATTCGGGCAGCATCACGGCGTTACCGGCGCGATTGGACGCGGCGGAGCTCACGCCCGGACCGAGCGGCGCGAAGCCATCCGCATTCCTGGCGGGGGCGACGGTGGCGGTGCAGAAGGCAGTGCCACGCAAGCGTGGTTGGTTGCGGGATGAGAGTGGGCTGCAGTTCATTGATGGCACGACGGCACGGACGATCGGATCGACGGCAAGTGATCGGTTGCTGGCATGGACGGCGGCGGTTGCACCGCATCCGACGGATGATGATCTGTACTGGCTTTTGCAGCAATCAACGGTGGAGCTGCGGCGCGTGAGCGATGGCGCGACGCTGCGCAGGCTTGACATGGCGGGTTCTGATCGTGTACACACCGGCGCAATGACAGACCGGCTGCTGGTGAAGCGGGCGAGCGGCGGATGGTCGATGCACAACGTGGATACGGGCGAAACGCTCGCGGATATGTCCAGGCTTTCGGGCGTGCACGCGGAGTGTCTTTCGCCTGACGGGCAGGTGGTGCAGTGCACGGAGCAGGTGAAAGCGGAGACCGGGACGGCGGCGCGCGTCACGATGCGTGACGCGATGAGCGGCGAACTGATCGCGACGCTGGACGGGCGGGCGGGGTCTTATGGGGTGTTCTCGCCTGACAGCAGGAGCTTTGTGCCGACCGGGAACGCGGTGCGGGTTTATGACGTGCGCACGGGGAAGATGGTGCGAGAGTGCGAGGGCGGCGATGTTGGCGTGTGGGTTCCGGTGTTTACGCCAGATGGGTCGCGGATCATCTGCATGACATCGACGTCGATGCTGGGTGTGTGGGATGTGGCGACGGGGCGGCGGGTGGCGCAGTTGCCGTTTTCTGGGCTGGTTTCGATGCATCCGGATGGGACGCTGGCGGTGATCGGGTCGGATCGCATTGTGCGATTCGTGAGGCCGTCGGGTGATGTGGATGATCCGCTGGCGGCGCGGCCGGATGCAACTGGCGATCTTGCGCGTCAACAATGACGTGTGCTGACTGCGCCTGTCACTCCGGTTCCGTGTTCGCCCTTCGCCCGGCAGGTGATCGTGCTGGGTGGCACGTTTGATCCGCCGCACCAGGGGCATGTGAAGTTGGCGGTCGCGGCGCGAGATGTAATTGCGAAGGATGCGCCGTTGCTGCTTGTGCCTGCGGCGGCGTCACCATTCAAGGTTGGGGCGAGCGTCACGGCGGCGGAGCATCGCGTAGCGATGGCGCGGCTTGCTGTGCGAGGTGTGCCAGAGGTGTATGTGTGGACGGATGAGGCCGATCGCGCGGCGAAGGCGAGTGGGCCCAGCTACACGGTGGACACGCTGGAGCGATTGCAGCAGGAAATGCCTCGCACGCGTGTGACACTGCTGATTGGCGCGGATCAGGCGGTGAGCTTTCACAAGTGGCGCAGTGCGGAGCGCCTGCTTGGGCACGTGCGCGTGTTGCTGCGCGAGCCATGCGTGGATGAAGCGACATTTCGCGGCGCTCTGAGGACAACGGGTGCGTGGAGCGATGTGCAGGTGAGTGAGTGGGCAGCAAAGCTGGTACCGCTTGCTGCGCCGCTGCATGATGCGCGGAGCACTGACATTCGCACTCGCATCGCCGAAGTGGGTGTGGCGGGGCTGCCCAGTGACTGGTTACACGCGGATGTGGCGCGGTACATTCATGAGCATGAGCTGTATGAAGTGTGACGGGGCACTTCGTTTCAGACAGCGTTGAGCACGCTGGTGGCTTGCAGGAGAGAGACTTCGGTGTCGCGCTGGGTGACGTAGGTGTAACCGGGGTGCATGCTGGCTGCGCCGGTCTGGCCATCTTTGCGAATGGCGTAGAGGGTGACGTTGAAACTTGGATTGCCGTGGGCGTCGAGCAGGCGGCGTTCGCGCGTGCGGCGCATGATGGAGCGGAGCGTCTCAGCGCAAGCTTCGCTGGGTGAGAGGCCTTGCTCCATGCGTCGAACGACGTCGAAGGCGGCGCAGTTTTGCAGGCTGGCTTCGCCGCGACCGGTGGCACCCGCGCAGCCAATGTCGTTGTCGACGAAGATGCCGCCGCCGACGATGGGCGAGTCGCCCACGCGACCGGGGATCTTGTAGCTGAGGCCGCTGGTGCTGGTGACGGCGTAGCAGTCACCTTTGGTGTCGATGCCACTGACGTGGATGGTGCCGAAGGTGAAGGGAATTTCGGGCGGTTTGCCGGGTGTGGGGTTGTCTTTCACGCCGGCCCAGCGAGCAGTGTCGAACTGGGTGTTCTCGTTCTCAGCGATCCAAGCGTCTTTGTTAGAGAGCGCGGCTTTCCAAGCGAGCCACGCGGCGCGGGATTGCGGCGTGACGAGGTCTTCGCTCGTGAAGCCGCATTGCTTGGCGAACTTGGTTGCACCATCGCCCACGAGCAGGGCGTGGTCGGTGCGGCGGAGGACCTCCAGCGCGACGGCGCTGGCGTAGCGCACACCTCGCAGGCCCGCGACGGCGCCGGCTTTGTGGCGCGGGCCATCCATCACGGCGGCGTCGAGTTCGACTTCGCCTTCTTCGTTGGGCAGGCCGCCGTAGCCCACGGACATTTCCGTCGGGTCATCTTCGACGATGGCGATGCCGCGGACGATGGCGTCGAGAAGTGGCGTGCCTTCGTTGTAGAGAGCTGCGGCGCGGGCGGTCGCGGGGCCGCCGTTCCAACTTGCAACCATGACGGGGCTGGTCATGCGGAAGTGTTGGCGAGTCGCTTGCGTGCGACAGTGACGGCGGCGGGATTGATGTCGCAGCCGATGTGCTGGCGGCCCAGCTTTCGGGCGGCGACGAGTGTGGTGCCGCTGCCGCAGCACGGGTCGAGCACCAGACCGGCGGGCGGGCAGCACGCGTCAACGAGGAGTTCGAGCAGAGCGAGGGGCTTTTGTGTCGGGTAACCCGTGCGCTCGCGGCTCATGTTGTTGATGGAAGCGATGTCGAGCACATCGGTAGCCTTCTTGGTTTTTCCCTTCAGGCGGCGGCTGGTGGCGGGCACCCGCGGCGCGAGGAAGTACGCGTGGCGCGGATCGATGCAGTAGAAGAGGATGTCGTCGTGCTTGCGGGCGAAGCAGCGCGGGGAGGAGCCGCCAAGGCCATAGGACCAGATGAGGTGGTTGATAAAGCGGTCGGGGCCCAGGACATCGTCGAGCAGGAGGCGAATGTGGTGGCTCGCCCGCCAGTCGCAGTGGATGAGGACGTTGCCGGAGGGTTTGATGGCGGGGAGTGTGGCGAGGAGGCGTTCGCGCAGCCATGTCGTGTAGTCGAGCATGGTGGGCCATGCGTCGGCGTAGGCGGTGTGGCGGGCGAGGGTGCCGCGGCGCTGTTTGGCGGCCTGTGCGCGGACGGGCGTGCGCTGGGACTTGCCGGTGTTGAAGGGAGGATCGACGTAGAGCAAGTCGACGCTGCTTGATCGCAGTGTTTGGGAGAGTGTCAGCCAATCTGATCGCTCCACGCTCATGTGCGAGCATAAGCCCGCCAAAGATGGTGCATGCATATGCGACGCGGCGGCATTCTGAAGGTTCTGCTCATTGTCTTCACGGTGATTGTGGTGATCTCACTCGCGCTGGGCGTGTGGGCGGCACTGAGTTGGCGTACGTGGTTGGCGATCGGTTTGCAGAATGCGTCGGCGAGCATGGTGCAGCAGAGCGGACTGGCCCCGCAGCAGCAGCAGGCGGTGATGCAGCGCGTGCAGACGCTGGCGGCGGACTTCAAGGCGGGGAAGTTGACGATTGAGCAAATGCAACGTATCACGGAAGAGATTGCGAAGGGGCCGCTGCTGCCCGCGGGCGTGGCGTGGGGGCTGCAGGAGCGATACGTAGCGGTGAGCTTGCTGAATGATCAGGAGAAGGCGGAGGCGAACTTGCACCTGCAGCGACTGGCGCGCGGGGTGTGGGAGAAGAAGCTGACGATGGATGCCTTCGATTATGTCGTTGCTGAGGTGAGTGAGAAGCAGCCAAATGGGTCGATGCGTCCCAAGGCCGAACTGAAACTCGAAGAACTCAAAGGCTTGGTGCGGCGTGCGAAGGAGCAGGCGGACGCCGCGGGTGTGCCCATGGAGCCGTTTACAATGGACGCGGCCGCGGAGCTGGATCGCGCGATCGCCGCGGCGAAGAAGTGAGGCTTGGGAGTCAACTGATAAAGTAGGTGCGATATGGGGAAGCAATTGTCGAGTGTGGTGGGGCCGGCGAAGTGGGCAGCCGTGGGATCGCTGGTGACCGCGCTGGGATTGGGCGGGGTGTATGCGTTGACGCGGCAACCGGCGCCACAAACGGCGGCGCTGCCTGCAGCTCCAGTGGTGGTTGCACAGCGTGAGCCTGTGCTGCTGTCGCAGGTGCCGGAGAAGCCCGCAGCGGTGGCGGACGTGCGACCGGGTGCTGTGCCCGCGGCGCGGGAATCGAATGAAGCCAGCAGTGTCGAACCGCAGGTGCAACCTGTCGAGGTGGAACCGGAAGTGCCCGTCGCACCAACACCTGACGTGAATCCTGAACCCAAGGCGGACCCCAAGCCAGCCCCGGCTGCGCCGCCTCCGAAGCCCACGCCCAGGTTCATCAATGTGAACACGGCGGGTGCGGCGGAACTGGAACTGCTGCCCAGCGTGGGGCCAGCGCTCGCGAAGGCGATTATCGACTATCGCACGAAGCATGGGGCGTTTCGGTCGTTTGCCGACCTGGACAAGGTGCCCGGCATCGGGCCCAAGACGTTGGAGAAGTTCAAGGATCGTGTGACGTTTCGCTGAGGTTGCGGGGGTGTTGCTATTGTTTGGAGATGCGATGCGCGCGACACTTTCTGCCGCGCTGTGAGGCCGGTCCGTGCGCGGACCGGGGTGCAGAGTCCGCGCGCGTGGGGCAAGCGGGGAGGGTCGCATGACGACTGCTTCCGGTGCGCGAGCGGATCTGGTGTCGTGGTTTGCTGGGCATGCGGCGGTGCGCGAGCTGGCACGCAAGCTTGCGGAGCGCAAGCGGTGTGTGTGTCTGGGGAGTGTGGGGTCTTCGACGGCGCTGGTGGCGGGCGCGATTGCGCGCGGGCTTGAGCGGCCTGTGGTGCTGGTGGTTGCGCACCTTGATGATGCGGATGAGGCTTGCGAGGAGTTGATCGCGAGCGGCGTGCAGGCGGTGCGAGTTCCCGCGCTGGAAGCGAGCCCGGGGGAGTCTGCGATCGCGGCGGATTTGCTCGCGGCGCGACTGCGATTGGCGCGGACGTTGCCCACGCTGGCGGGACCCAGCGTGGTGCTGGCGAGCATTCAGGCACTGATGCAGAGCGTGCCGCACGCGAAGAAGCTGGAGACTGTCGCGCGGACAATTCGCAAGGGTGACCGCGTGAGTTTGAATGAACTCGCGAACTGGTTGCAGGCGAGTGGGTATAAGCGCATGGATGCGGTGGAGGAGCCTGGCGACTTCGCGCTGCGCGGCGGGATTCTGGATGTGTTTCCGACGACGCCCGCGACGTTGGAAGCGTCGGGTGATGCGATGAACACGGGCGGGGATCCAGTGCCGGTGCGGCTGGATTTCTTTGGGGATGAAGTTGATCGGCTGTGCGAGATCGATGTCGAGACGATGGGGGCGGATCGCACGATTGAAGCGGTGGAGATCATCGCGGCGAACGCGGGGGACTTACGTGATGACGGGAATCAGAGCATTCTGGAGCTGATCTCACGCGAGGCGGTGGTGGTACTTGCAGAGACGATGGAGATTGTGGAGCAGGGGCGCGGGTACTTTGAGCGCATCAGCGATAGCAAGGGCATTTTCGGCCCGCCTGCGGTATTGAAGCTGTTGGAGTCGCGTTTCCATGCGTTGGCGGAGATCAATCAGTTCAGCGCGGGCGGGCTTGCGAGTGATGTGAAGCTTGAGCTGCCTGTGCAGAGCGTCCCCATGTTCAGCAAGGACGCGTATCAGGCGATTGTGGAGCTTGCGGCGATTGAAGAAGGGCCGCCCAAGACGCGAGTGGTGGTGATTTGCCAGAACGATGGTGAGAAGCAGCGGCTTGGTGAGTTGGTGGCGGAGCATGCGCCGGACTTTGCAAAGCGCATGGATGCGGTGGTGGGGTATCTGCATCGCGGCGTGATTGTGGGTGGATGTGATGCGGCGGCGACGCGATCCGCGGAGACGAGCGTTGTTGCGCTCATTCCGTATCACGAACTGATGTCACGCTTCACGGTGCGGCGGAGCGCACGCATCGTGCGTAGCCAGCGCGCGATGGACACGTTTCTCGACTTTGATGAAGGCGATTACGTGGTGCATCAGGAGCACGGCATTTCGCGGTACATGGGCATGAAGCTCATGGCTCCGCGGGAACTGCCTGTGGCGCAGCGTGCGGTGCTTTCGCCTGTTGCGAGCAACAAGCGGGCGCAGGAGCAGGAGGAGTATCTCGTTCTGGAGTTTGCTGGCGCCAGCAAGCTGTATGTGCCGGCGACGCAGGTTGATCGGGTGCAGAAGTATGTGGGCGGCTTTTCGGGTAAGCCGCAACTGAGCACGCTGGGCGGGCAAAAGTGGAAGCATCAGAAAGAGCGCGTCGCGGAGAGTGTGAAGGATCTGGCGGGTGAGTTGCTGCGCGTGCGTGCGGCGCGTGAGCACTTGCCGGGCATCAGCTATCCGAATGACACAACGTGGCAGAAGGAGTTTGAAGACGAGTTTCCGTATGAGGAGACGGCGGACCAGCTCGCCGCGTTGCAGGAGATCAAGCGCGACATGCACGCGAAGAAGCCGATGGATCGCCTGCTGTGCGGCGACGTGGGATTCGGCAAGACGGAGCTGGCGATTCGTGCGGCATTCAAAGCGGCGGAGTTTGGCAGGCAGGTGGCGGTGCTGGTGCCTACGACGGTGCTTGCTGAGCAGCATGAACGCACGTTCCGCTCGCGATTTGCGGGGTATCCGTTCAAAGTGGAGAGCATCTCGCGGTTCAAGACGGATCTGGAAGTGAAGGATGTGCTGTCGCGTTTGCGCAAAGGGCAGGTGGACGTCGTCATCGGCACGCATCGGCTGCTGAGTCAGGATGTGGTGTTTGCGGATCTGGGATTGGTGGTCGTCGACGAAGAGCAGCGGTTTGGCGTGGAACACAAAGAAGGGCTGCTGCGACTGCGACTGACGGTGGATGTACTGACGCTGAGCGCGACGCCGATCCCGCGCACCTTGCACATGGCGATGCTGGGGATTCGCGACATCTCGAGTCTCACGACTGCACCGGCGGATCGTCGCGCGATTGTGACCGAAGTGATTCCGTACAACCCGATTCGCATTCGGCAGGCGATTGAACGCGAACTGGCGCGTGAGGGGCAGGTCTACTTCGTGCACAACCGCGTGCATGACATTCAGTCCGTGGCGGATGACATTCAGCGTCTTGCGCCCGATGCGAAGATTGTGATCGGGCACGGCCAGATGAATCCGCATGAGCTTGAAGAGGTCATGCTGAAGTTCATTCGGCGCGAAGCGGACATTCTGGTGGCGACGACGATCATCGAGAGCGGCATCGACATCGCCAGCGCGAACACGATGATCATCAACGATGCGGATCGATTTGGATTGAGCGACCTGCACCAGTTGCGAGGACGCGTGGGGCGGAGCAAGCATCGCGGGTACTGCTATTTGCTCCTGCCGGTGGATCGTGCGTTGAAGGAGACGGCACAGAAGCGGCTGAAGGCGCTGGAGCAGTACAGCATGCTCGGCGCGGGGTTCAAGATCGCGATGCGCGATCTGGAGATTCGCGGCGCGGGGAATATCTTGGGCGCGGAGCAGAGCGGGCACATCGCGGCGGTGGGCTACGAGATGTATTGCCGACTGCTGGAAGATGCGGTACACACGCTCAACAACGATCCCAAGCCCGAGCCGCCCAGCAGCACGACAGTGGAGATCGGCATTGGCGGGCTGATTCCCAAGGCGTACATCCCCAGTGACAAGCGGCGGCTTGCGGTGTATCGGCGCGTGGCGACGGCGACGACGATGGCTGATCTCGAGCAGGCGCTCAAGGACATTCGCGATGCGTATGGCATGCCGCCTGCGGCGCTGATTCGGTTGGTCGAGTTGGCGCAATTGCGGCTCGCGCTCTCGGCGCTGCAAGTGCGCGGCGTGACGATCCGCGACAAGGATGTGATTTTCTTCTGCAAGCATCGCGTGCCGGTTGCGGCGGCACTCGCCGCTCGCGTGGAGACACAGAGCGCAGCTGCGGCGACGATTCGGCCACTCGCGCCCGAGCAGCCGGGGGGCCTTGATATGGTGTATTTCAGGCCGCCAGAAAGCTATTTGGAGCCGGGCACATTGCTGATGGTGCTCCGCAAGCGACTGGGACTTGCACCGGTGCATGTTGCTGAGGAAGTGGAAAGTGCGGCCGAAGCTGCGCCCAGCGTGAAGCCGGTGGGGAAGCGAAGGCCACCGCCGCCGCGTGGCACGCGCGCGAAGCACGAGTGAAATCACGACAATTGGTGAATCGGATTGTCGCATCCGACATCCAGGCTATATACCCCTGCCTTTGTGCTATTTCTTTGCGGGACTCGGACGTACGAGTATTGATTGCAATAGACTAGGGGTTACGCCAGTATGCGTAAAGAGGGGCTTTGTGGCAGCCAGCCAAGGAACCCGAGTGATCACGCTGATGCAAGATAAACAGTTCGCTATCTCCGAAACGACGCCCATTTCCGCTTCGGCCATCGCGATGCTTGCGAGTATGCCGGGCGTGCGGCTTGCCGCGCGCGACATGCAGTATGGATTGTTATGGTGTAATGAAGAGTTCGCGCGGGCGTGCGATCCCGCGCGTCCTGCAAAGCCGGGGAGCACCCTCGCCGACATCATGCCGCAGGCGGCAGCCGCAGCGCGCAAGCATCAAATTGATCGTTTGCTTGCTGAGCGAAGCGCGCAAGGCTTCTGGCAGTTCTGGTTGGATTGCCGGTGCTACACGATCGTGCGACACGTGGAGCCCTCGGTCTTCGGCCAGCCTGCGATGCTGATCATCATGCAGACGCCCATGCTGCCACGAAGCACGCCCGGGCAGTTGATCTGCGCGACGCCCGCGCTGGGCACGTTCACGACGATGACACCGACCGAACTGGGTGTGCTGTATTGCCTGTCGCGCGGCATGCGTCGTCAGGCCATCGCGAAGGCGATGCATCGCAGCACGCACACGGTTGTCGATCACCTGCGTGCGATCAATCGCAAGCTGAAGGTGCGTCACTTCGCTGACGCGCGAGCGATGGCGATGGATCGCGGCGTGCACTGCTTCTCTCCCACTGAGTGGGCGGAGATCACTGGCGCGGTGATGCCTGAGGGCGCGGTGTGGGACGAGATGGAGTGATCGCGCGGGTGCGATTGCGGTCGCGAAACTTATTCCCACTCAATGGTCGCAGGCGGCTTGCTGCTGATGTCGTAGCAGACACGGTTGACGCCCCGCACTTCATTGATGATGCGGTTGCTGATCGTCGCAAGAACGTCGTAAGGAATGCGTGACCAGTCGGCGGTCATGAAGTCCTGCGTTTCCACTGCGCGGATGGCAACGGTGTTTTCGTACGTGCGGCCATCGCCCATCACGCCCACGCTTTGCACAG
The DNA here is from genome assembly GCA_046316615.1 of Phycisphaerae bacterium. Lineage (GTDB taxonomy): Bacteria > Planctomycetota > Phycisphaerae > Phycisphaerales > UBA1924 > BJHL01. The sequence continues at coordinate 75,398 of JBKDAN010000050.1, read as the reverse complement.
GTAGCAGCACGGCGAAGACCTGGCTCGTGGAGCGATAGAGGTTGTGGCTCACGATTTCCTCGAGCAGGATCTCGTCGGCTTCGCGCAGCACGTTGAGCTTGGGCTTGGTCACTTCTCCGAGCACACGGACCGCAAGGCCCGGGCCGGGGAAGGGGTGACGCCAGATGAGCTGATCGGGCAAGCCCAGCACGCCGCCAAGGGCGCGGACTTCGTCTTTGAAGAGTTCGCGCAGCGGTTCGACGAGTTCGAAGCCGAGTTGCTCGGGCAGGCCGCCCACGTTGTGGTGCAGCTTGATGCCTGCGGCGGTGCCTGCATGGCCCTGACCGCTTTCGATCACGTCGGGATAGAGCGTGCCTTGGGCGAGGAAGCTGGCGTTGGGAATGCTCTTGGCGGCGTGCTTGAAGACATCGATGAAGCGGTGGCCGATGCGGCGGCGCTTTTCCTGCGGATCGGTGATGCCGGCGAGGTCGCTGAGGAACTCCTTCTCGGCGTCGACGACCTTGAGATCGATCTTGAAGTGATCGCGGAAAGTGCTTTCGACGAGGTCTCGCTCGCCGTTGCGCAGGAGGCCTGTGTCGACGAAGACACAGTGGAGCTGGGGGCCGATTGCCTTGTCCAGCAGCGCGGCAACGACGGCGCTGTCAACGCCGCCGGAAAGGCCGCACACCACTTGTGCGCTGCCCACTCGCTCGCGGACGCGTGCGGCGGCGTGGTTGGCAAAGTCGCTCATGCGCCAGCCGCCCTTGCACTTGCAAATGTCGTAAACGAAGTTGCGGAGCAGATCCACGCCGTGCGGGGTGTGCGTGACTTCGGGGTGGAACTGCACGCCCACGAACTGACGGTCGGGCTTTGCGCTGATGACGACGGCGTTGGGGCAGGTGGGTGTGCTCGCGAGGGTATTGAACAGGCCGCCGGTGTCGGTGACCTGGTCGCCGTGGCTCATCCAGACGGTGGTGCGATCGGGGACGCCTTTCATAAAGGGGTGCTTGGCGTCGGCGATGGCAAGGTGGGCGCGGCCAAACTCACGATGGTCGGCGCCGGTGACTTTGCCTCCCAGCAGGTGCGCGGCGAGCTGCATGCCGTAGCAGATGCCCATGACGGGGACGCCCATGTCGAAGATGCGCTTGTCGCAGGTGGGGGCGCCCTTTTCGTAAACACTGCTGGGGCCGCCCGAGAGGACGATGCCCTTGGGCTTCATGGCGAGCAATTGCTCGGGGGTGATGTTGGGAGAGACGAGCCAACTGAAGACGCCGAGCTCACGAAGGCGGCGGGCGATCAACTGGGCTGTCTGGCTGCCGAAATCGAGAATCGGAATGACTTCGTCGTGGGGCAGCTTGGGGGTTGCGGGAGAACTGGGCGTGGCACTCATGGGGCGTCCTTCGTCCTAAAGGACAGGATAGCAACGCGAGGGGCGGGCTTGGCGGGTGACGCGGCTGGGTGAGGAAAACTTGAACCTTTGCTGAAATCCGCCGCGTTCGGTCGATAGTCGCGAATTGCACCATCGCGCCGGGCATGTGGCACCCGGCTCGCTGTTGCATGGCGTGAAGAAAAAGCGGCATGGCCGCTTGTCGTCGGCTTCGCGGGCATGCTTTATCTGTTGCTTGAACTTCTGCGTGATTGGCTCGTGAAGCACCAGGTGTACTGGCTCTTCAGTGTGCTTGATCAGTTGCAATTCCGCGCGTTGGCCGCGGCGTTTTTGGCATTTATCGTCGTGCTGGCGCTGGGGCGCAAGACGATTGCGATCCTGGCGAAGAAGAAGATCGGCGATGCAGGGCTGACGGATGCGGAGGCTCTGCGAGCGACCGCGAGCGCAAAGGCCAATGTGCCCACGATGGGCGGCGTGCTGATCATCGGCGCGGTCGTCATCGCAACGCTGCTCTTGGCGGACCTGTCTGAGCGATATGTGCAGCTCGGGCTGGCGGTGACCGTGTGGCTGGCGGGTGTGGGCTTTGCGGATGACTACCTGAAGCTGACGGCAAAGCAGCGCGGCAGCGGGCGGCAGGGGTTGCAGGAGTGGGAGAAGCTCATCTTCCAGCTTGGCATCGGGGCGTTGATCGGCTGGTTCTTGTGGGCCAATCCGGTGCACACCGACACGCCTCAGGATGAACAGCGACTGCAGCACGTGCTGAATGTGCCGTTTCAGAAGACATATGTCGATGCGGGGCGCATCGTGCGTGAAGCGGATACAGCTGCGCCGCGGGCGAATGCGCCGGCGGAAGTGCCGCGAGTGGTGGTCCGCGAGAAGCAGATGGTGGTGAACCCGAATCTGTGGTACGTGCCGATGGGCGTGTTCGTCGTGCTGGCCACGCTCATGATCGCAGGCATGTCTAACGCGGTGAACATTACCGATGGCATGGATGGACTCGCGGGAGGCATCACCGCGGCGGTGATGATGGGGATCTTCATCCTCGCCATGGTGGCGGGTGATGCGGACGCAGCGAAATTCTTGCTGGTGCCGCACTTGCCCGGGGCGGGTGAACTCGCGGTGCTCGCTGGGGCAACGGCGGGTGCGTGTCTTGGCTTTCTGTGGTGGAACTGCTGGCCCGCGCGGGTGTTCATGGGTGATACCGGCGCGTTGGCGCTGGGCGGCATCATCGGCTTCTGTGCGGTGGCGATTCGTCAGGAGATCGTCATTCTGCTGATGTGCGGAGTGTTCCTCGCGGAGATCGGCAGCGTCGTCATTCAGCGATACTACTTCAAGATGACGGGCGGGAAGCGCGTGTTTCACTGCGCTCCGTATCACCACCATCTGCAGATTGCGGGTTGGCCAGAGCAGCGCGTGGTGGCGAGGTTGTGGATTATCTCGATCATCCTCGTGGTTCTCGGTCTTGCCAGCGTGAAGCTGCGATAATCCAAACGGAATCCGAGTAACTGGGTCGGGAAGCTGTTGCCATTCAGGCGCAGGCTCCGAAGTCGTCCGCATATTCGGCCGATGCACCCTGCAGCGCGTGTTCTCGGGACGTCACCGGGATCGCGGCGCGGATGGACTCGTTTCGTGAAACTGCGGACCTATGTCGCCATTCTCCTTGGGAGTGTGTTTGTGCTCTTTGCGGGCGCGAGCGAGGTCATCAAGCGCGCAGTGCTGCGACCAAGTTTTGAAAAGCTCGAACGGGACGCGGCGCGTGACGAGGGCGAGCGGGCGGTTGCCGCGGTGCGGCGCGAGCTTGAGGCGCTTGAGGGCACGGCGATTGATCTGGGCATGTGGGATGATGCGTACGAGTTCATCGCCAAGCCGGATGATCGCTTTGTCAAGAGCAACTTCGCATCACTGAGCTACTTCACGGAGCGGAACTTCGCGGTTGTGATGTACGTGGACAGCGCGGGCGTGATCAAGTGGTCGCACCAGTGCGATACGCGGACAGGAGAGCCGCGCACGTACCGGACATTTGCAGGAACGCGACTCGCATCGAACCACCCGGTGTTGACGCGTCTCAAGGAAGGCGAAGCGCTGTCGGGATTGATGGAGACCGAGCACGGGCCGATCATGATCGCCACGCGGCATGTGCTGCGAGCGGACGGATCGGGTCCGAGTCGCGGGCGGATCATCCTTGCGAGGTCGCTGGACAGCGAGATGATCGCGGAGATCTGTCGGCGCACGGGTACGAACTTCACGGTGTGGAATCAAGACACCGCAGAGGATGAGGGCGTTCGCACGGCGGCGAAGGAACTGATCTACGCCGATGCGGTGCTGACTAGTCTGGACGAGTCGCGCAATACGGCCCTCAACTATCGACTGCTGCCGATGCTGATTGGGAAGCCGCTGGTGCTGCGAACACAGTCACCCCGGTATATCTCAGCGCAAGGCAACGACGTCATTGAGTTCGCGCAGATATCACAGATCACGGCGGCGGGACTGGTTGTGATCATCGGCCTCGTACTTGTGCACTCGCGCGTCAGCGGGCCGCTCGGGCGGTTGTCGGCGGCGCTCAAGCGAGTGGGGGAGACGGGCGACTTGACGCTGCAACTGCGCACGAATCGGCACGATGAGATTGGTGAGGTTGCGGCAGAGTTCGAAAAGATGCTCGCGCGGTTGACGGAGTCGCAGGATGCGGTTGTGCGGGCGTCGCGCCATGCGGGCATGGCAGAGGTGGCAGCGAACGTGCTGCACAACGTGGGCAACACGCTGACGAACAGCATCGTGCTGACGAGTGACATTCAGTCAACGCTGCGTGGATCACGCACGGCGGGGCTGGGTAAAGCGATCGACATGATCAAGCAGCATGAGTCGGATCTGCCGCGGTTCCTGGCGGAAGATGCCAAGGGCAAGCAGTTGCCGGCGTATCTCATCAAGGCGGGAGATGCGGTTGTCGCGGAGCATGCGGCGCTGGTGAGCGATGTGGAAAAACTGGAACGCAGCCTGGCGGCGGTGCAGGACATCATTCGTGCGCAGCAATCGGTTGACGGCCCGACGGAAGTGCTCCAATCAGTTGACATGCATGACGTCATCTATGGCGCGCTTGCCGTCATTGAACCGAGTTTCCTGCGGCATCGCGTGCGGTGCACGTGCACGGTTCCCTCGGACATACGCACGATGCTGGATCGGAGCAAGTTTCAGCAGGTGCTGCTCAACATCGTGACCAACGGCGTGCAGGCGTGCAAGCTCGCGTCGGAGCAGCATCGCTTTGTACATATTGAGGCTGGCTTTGCCGACGCGGAGCTCATCTTTGTCGAGGTGCGCGACGGGGGCATGGGCTTTGATGAACTGCGGAAGACCAAGCTCTTCACACAGGGATACACCACGCGTGAAGACGGCCACGGACTGGGGCTGCACTACTGCGCGAATGCGGTGCGGCAGATGAATGGCACGATTACCGCGTCGAGCGACGGGCCTGGGCTTGGCGCGACATTCCATATTGAACTACCGCTGCGGCTCGAGGGGTTGGCGGACGGACCTGAATCTCACCAAAGGATGGCGGCATGAGCGACAAGATCTCGAACAATCGGCGCATTCTCATCGTCGATGATGACTCCAACGTGCATCACGCGTATGCCCGTGCGTTGGCGCATCGCCAGACCGAGACGGAAGTCGACGCGATGGAAGACGCGCTGTTTGGTGACGGCAGCAGCAGCGCGAAGGAGTCATCGGCGCTTGATGATGTGAAGTTCGAGGTGGAGCACGCCTATCAGGGGCAAGAGGCTCTGGCGAAGCTCGAGCAGTCGATCAAGGAAGGGCGTCCGTACGCCGCGGCGTTTGTGGATATGCGCATGCCGCCGGGTTGGGATGGCGTCGAGACGATTGAGCAGTTGTGGAAGCTGCATCCGAGTCTGCAAGTGACGGTGTGCTCCGCGTACAGCGATTACAAGTGGAATGACATCGTGAAGCGCTTGCAGAAGGCTGACCAACTGCTGCTGCTGCGCAAGCCGTTTGATCCCATCGAGGTGTGGCAGATCGCGCTCTCGATGAGCGAGAAGTGGAATCTGAGCCAGTTGCATCTTCATCAGCTCAAGAACGCGAACGATTTGTTGGCGCGGGAGCTGAATGAGCGCAAGCGAGCGGAAGACCGGGCACGGCATGATGCGATGCATGATTCGCTGACGGGTCTGCCCAATCGCGCGCTGCTGACGGATCGCGTGGAGCAGGCGATACAGCGGGTGAAGCGCAAGCCCGAGACGTGCTGCGCGGTCATCTTCCTGGATCTGGACAACTTCAAGATCATCAACGACAGCCTGGGACACAAAGCGGGTGACTTTGTGCTGTGCCACGTGGCGGATCGGCTGCGTGAGGCGATTCGTAACACCGACACGCTGGGACGACCGGCTGACGGCATTGCTGCTCGGCTTGGCGGCGATGAGTTCGTGATTCTGCTGGAAGATCTCCAGGACGCGGAGCAAGCGACGCAGATCGCGACACGCATGCGTGACGTGCTGAGCAAGCCGCTCAGCCTGGAAGGCCGAGACATCATCGTGGGCGGCTCGCTAGGCATCGCCATCGGCACGGCGAAGCACGCTAGTGGCGACGCGCTGCTGCGCGAGGCGGACACTGCGATGTATCGCGCGAAGTTCAGCGGCAAGAGCCGTGTGTGCGTGTTTGATCAGAAGATGCACGAGGCGGTGCTGGCGCGACTCAGTCTGGAATCAGACATGCGCGGCGCTGAAACGCGCGGCGAGTTCCACATCGCGTATCAACCTGTCGTGAAGCTCGCAACGGGCGAGATCGTGGGCTTTGAGGCACTGCTGCGTTGGAATCATCCGACACGCGGCTCGCTGCTGCCTGAGGCGTTCATCTCGGTTGCGGAAGAGTCAGGGCAGATCTCGCGGATTGGCGCGTGGGTGGTTGAACAGGTCGCGGCGGTGGCGAGCGCGTGGCGAGGCAAGAACCTGCTGCTTGAGGGCATGTCGATCAGCCTGAATGTGTCGCGCCTGCAACTGCTGGATGACCACCTGCTTGACACGGTGACCAAGTCGATTGAACAACACAAGCTGCCCGGGCGATTCCTGGCCTTTGAAGTCACGGAGAACGCGGTGATGCAGGGCGGCAAGGATGTTGTCGCGATACTGCGTCGCCTCCGTGACATGGGCAGTGATGTGCTGATGGATGACTTTGGCACGGGCCACAGCTCGCTGAGCTGTTTGCACAAGTTCCCCATCAGCGTCCTGAAGATCGATCGCAGCTTTGTGGACACGATGCGCAGCAGCAATGATTACGCGGCCGTTGTCCAAGCGATTGTGGTGCTGGCGCACAACCTGCGAACCAAGGTGATTGCCGAGGGCATTGAGACCCCCGCGCACCTGGCGCAGCTGCAGACGCTGAGCTGTGACTACGGGCAGGGATTCATCTTCAGCCCGGCTGTGCCGCAGCGCGAAGCTGAAGCGCTGCTCTCGCAGGGTGTGATTCGTCCTGACGTGCGCAAAGTGGCTTGACGCTGGTTAGTGGTGGCCGCACTGGGCGCAGTCGGCTGTGCACAGGCCGCGGCTCATGGCGAAGGCGCGGATCGCGGGGTCTTCCTCGCGGCCGGACGGAAATGCCATCCCGAGTTTGCTGAGGAAGCTGGCGCGAAACTCCTGCTCGCCCGTCTTGAACTGACTGTTGCCCTGCGTGTAGGCGTACTCGTTCTGCAGCTTGCCTTGGATGTTCTCGATGCGCTTCTCGGGGTAGGGGTGCGTGCTGAGAAACTCGGGGGGCCTGCCCGTCTTGTCGAGGCTAGCGAGAATCTGCATGACTTGCAGTTGGCCGATGGGGTCGTAGCCTGCGCGGACCATGTAGCGCATGCCGAGGGTGTCGGCTTCGTTTTCCTGATCGCGGCCATAGCTGGCGAGCGTGACGCCCGCGACCTGATCGGCAACGCCGCTGACGTCGACGCCGAAGATTGCACCGATGGCGACCGAGCCCAGGCCAGCGAACAGACCGGTTTTGGTTGCATCGCCAAAGCGCTCGCTGGTGTGCTGAGCGGTGACATGTCCGATCTCATGCCCGAGCACGCCAGCGAGCTGAGCTTCGTTGGTCATGCGCTGCGCGAGGCCACGAGACATGAAGACCTTGCCGCCCGGCAGGGCGAAAGCATTGACGACATCGCTATCGAGCAGGACGAACTCCCAAGGCAGGCTGCTCATCGCAGGATCGTCCTGTCCCACCGTGGCGACCAGGCGCATGCCGACGTCGCGCACGTATTGGCGCAATTCGGCGCGTTGCACTTCGCCGCCGAATTCCTGGATCATGCTGGCTTTGTTCTGTTCGCCGATCTGGATTTCTTCATCGCGTGAGAGCGCGTAGTAGGCGGAGCGACCGGTGGTGGGGTTGGTGGAGCAGCCGACAAGCGCGCTGAGCACGAGCAGCAGGGGGGCGACGCAGGCAATGGGCAGAGAGCTTCGCATGGGAGATTGTTGTCGTGCTGCGAGCAGCGCGCCTTCAGTTAGGCATGGCTGAGATATCCACCGTTCGGTTGCGTGCGTTGTTCGGCAGACCACTTGCGGATGCTGAATTGAGCGAGGCGGTGCAGGTGGCTGCAACACAGCTTGCGCAGCGGTCGGGCATCGTGCTGCATGGGATGACGACTGACGCGGCGAGCATCACGCTCACGCTTGGGTGCGACAAGTTGACAGCGCTGGGGTTCCTGACGGAACTGCGAGCGACAACGAATGCGTGGTATGAAGCAAAGTTTGAGGCGGGGCCACTGTGGGGCAACATGCCTGAGGAAGGCAATACGTGAACGCAGGTGTGCGTCGCGGCGCGAACAATCAGCCTTGCTTGGTTTCTTCGAGCTGAATGCCAGCTAGGGCCGTCATCGGGTCGGGCGCGAAGCGGAAGAGCTTGTCGATGCCCGTGACGAGGAAGATGCTCCAAACCTGATCGCTCACACTACACAGCTTGAGAACGCGCTGCTTTTCCGTGAGGGTGCGCCGGAGCAACAGCAACTGGCCAATGTTGGACGAGCCGAGGTAGCTGACGGCGGCGAAGTTGAGCACCACGTGCGGCACCTTGCCACCGGGGGCTTTCTCCACGCGGTTACAAAGGGACGCCAATTCGTCCGACAGCGCAGGCTCGTCTGCGAGCTCTGCAATCACGATGTCTTCTGACCACTGCTGCGTACCCATTGGCTCTGCCTTCCATACCCACCGCGATACCAGTCTACCAGAATCGAGCCGTGGATTCGACGGGGACTCGTCCGATAGACGCGAAATCTGTGTGAATTCGTCTTAGTGCATACGTAGACGAATGGCGGCGGTTCTTTGGCTGTTCATAAGTGGCTGCGGTCGTGTGATATAGGCTGTTGTAGAAGTTAATTTTGTGAGGTGCAAGAAGAACCCCGCGCGTTTCCGCGCGGGGTTTCGTGGCAGCAGAGGAATGGGTCGTGGTGGTGACGTGACTCCGCCGCCGGTGGTGGTGCTTGGTGAAGGTGCCAAGGCCTGTGGAGGCTCAGACGCCTTCGGAATTCCCGCGCACGCCGGTGAACGTGCGCGGGCATGTGAGCCAGGGGGCGAAGCCAACGCCAAGCCTGCTTGAAGGCAGGTCTGGCACCAAGCGTGGTGGGGGTCGAGCGTCGTCGCGGGCTTGCGCCGTTGATGCCTGCTCTGGTGTCCCCGGAAGTCGTCCGCGCGTCCGCGTCCTTGCAGATCACACGTTGGCGACGCTTCCGTCCTCGCTTGCGGCGACGGCCAGCATCCTTGCTGCCCGCCGCGAAGGCCCTTCGATCTCACGAATCAGAAAAGTGGCGATTTCCGCCGCGAATTCTGTTATTTCAGCTTTCCAACTTCTGCATCACGCCCGGGAGCTTGTTGAAACGATCTCGCAGATCCTTCTGCCAGGTCGCTCGATCCATGACTTCCAACCGCGGGCCCGCGCCCACCATCACGACGTCTTTGCCCAGTTCGGTCAGCTCCAGGTGAAGCTGCGGGATGTTGATGCGGCCTGCGCTGTCAACTTCCAATCGCTCCGTGAACCCGAAGTAGTCCGCCTGCGCTTCAGCCTGCTGAGCGGGAGGCATCAAGGTTGCTGGCCCCTTTTCCGCGAGCTCTTGAAAGCGAGCTTCGGTGAAGAGCATGAGCAAGTGCTTGCGCCACGGCACGCAGTACCAGGCTGTCCCGTCACGCTCGGGCCGCAACAGCGACCGGAACTTGGCGGGAATCGCCAAGCGGCCTTTCGCGTCGATCGTGAGTTCTGCGGACCCTGTGAAGATCATGGCGAGTGACCGGAAGTGGAGTGCCTCCTGCACCTGCCTGAACTTGGGCTGCTGACCCACGCTCGGCATCGACAAACCGCCGACAGGAGAAGTTTACACACTTTGCCCCACTTTGCAACACACTCAGCCACAACGGTTGATTTTTCTTCACTTTTTCTCCCACTGAGCATAACTCGGGGAAAAGGTGTGCAAACGCACAGGATTTTGTTATACTATCAAAATCCAAATTCTAGATTCTCGTGAATCGCACAAACGCGCGGGAACCTCTCGGCGTGCGTTGTCGGACCAATGAGCGAGAGGCGGCACATCCCTGTTAACGGGACTCCTTATCGGGAGGGTTCCATGGGCATTGCGACCGCAAAAGGGCGTCAAAGGGCGTTTGTTGAAAGTCTGAGCATTGAGATCCCGCCGCGAGCGTGGCAGATGCTCATTGCGCATCCGGTGGCGATGTGCACGTCGCTGAACGGGCGTCGATATGCGACGCTTGTGCTTGGCGTGCAGCCGGCAAGCCATGCGCCGCCGCTGATCTGCATTGCGTCACAATGCGGCAATGTGATTGATCCGGTGTTGCGCGACTCGCATGTGTTCAGCGTGTTCTCGCTTGTGCCAAGCGAGCGTGTGCTGTCGAAGCGGTTGAGTGACGGCGTCACAATTCGCGGGATGGACATATTCGACGGCATCGATGTGGAGCGATTGCAGGGCGGGTTGCCTGCACTGGCGTCATCACCTGTCGCATTGGAGTGTGAGGTCGTGCGGCACATTGATCTTGAAGCGGACCATCAGCTGTACGTGGGCAAGATCACATCATGCCGCGTGCGCGAAATGATGCAGGCAGCGTGCTGAGCGCGAGCGAATGGTGGACATGCAATTTGCGAAGAAACGCGTCACGCACGAGCGCGATTGCGTGCCTCTGCTTCGAGCAGCGCGACGCCTATGCGAGCGTGATTTGTGATGTCAGTGGGTACGTGGGCGATGCCGCCGTCTTCGAGCGTGATGCGCCAGTCAGGCTGCAGACGTTCAACCTTGCGTACTTCGCTGAGCAGGAAGCCGGTGCCTGTCCACGCGCGACGGATAAGCACGGTGTCGTTTTCGACGATGACACGAAGGCGCAGCGCGTCGGTCAGGGCGTGGAGGGCGAAAACAGAGATGGCGCCGCAGACCGCGAAGATCGTGGTTTGCAGCCAGGTGATGCTCGTTTGTTTATGGAGAAACCAGCCGCCGGCGATGACGACCGCGAGGAGAGCGACCCACATGACGTACGTGGTCCAAGGGGCGCGGCCTTCGATGGTGTCGGGCGATTGAGCGTCCATGATGCATGGTAGTGACACCGGTTGGCGCGTCCGCGACGATGAGTCACTTGCGTGTGCGGCGATTCGTGGATTTTGACTTCGCGGCGACGCTTGGGCTGCTTGTGGATCGCCGGGTGGGTTGCTTGGATTTGCTCTGCGCGCTGGCTCGGATATTCCGGGCCGCCAGTGTCACGGTTTCAGCGATTCTCGCCGCACGGGTTTCAGCACGTTTGGCTGTCACGATCCACGTAAGTGCGAGTTTGCGTGCGCCCGGAGGGAAGGCATCGAAGTTGGCCTTTGCTTGCTGGTTGGAGGCGAATGCGCGTGCCAGATCAGCGGGAACCTCGAGTGCCTCGGCACTGTCGAGCGTGGTCCATGAGCCGTCGGTGATCGCTGCATCGATCTTGGCTTGGCCGGCGGTGGTCATCAAGCCGCGAGCCTGGAGTGATGCGATGCGCTTCTTGTTCAGCGCGGACCAGACGCTGCGGGGCTTGCGCGGCGAGAAGTAGAGTTTGCTTTGTGTTTCACTCACGCGGCCTGCAACTGAGTCGATCCAGCCGAAGCAGAGAGCTTCCTCGACAATGTCGTCGTAGGTGAGCTTGCATGGCGCGGACTTGGTAGCTTTGTCGTAGACAAGCCAAATCGGGCCGTGCGAGGCGTGATGCTGTTGCAGCCAGTCACGCAGCGCCTTGCGCGACGGGATGTATACCTGCGGAGCGATCGACGCCATGCCGAGATTGTTGGTGCATGCGAAAGCCCGGGCAGATTGGCGCTTTCGCGGCAAACTGTCCGGGCGGGGAAAGTGGTTGATTGGACGATCAGCGGTTGCCGTTGTTGCCCGGACGAACGGGCGTCGTGCTACCGGGTCGCTGCTGGTTGTTGGGGTTGTTCGAGGTGCCGTTCATGTCGGTCATGTCGCCAGCCCAAGTGCTGCGAGACTGACGCAGATACAGCATGAGTCGGCGCTGATCGAGCAGCACTTGCTGCATGAGGTCGAGAATCGCATCGTCGCGGCGAGCGGGTTCCATCTGGCGGATGTCACCAAGGCGGCGGATCATTTCGTCTGTGCGTTCGGTCAGACGCTCTTCCATGCGGGCAAGCCGCTGGCGGCGTTCGCTGAATGCGGTTTCGCTCTGGGGGCTCAGGAAAGTGAAGGGCGACTGATATCCGTTGCGACTCACGCCGTCGCGTTCGTTGCCGCGGTCATCGCGCCAGAAGAAGTCGTCATCTTCGTTGGTCATGCCATCGCGATCGTCGTTGCGGTTGGGGTCGTCGCGATTGGGATCGCTTCGATCACCGGGTTGATTCTGGTTGTCGCGGGTGCGATCTTGGTTGTTGCGATCCTGACGATCGCGTTGATCGGGTTGCGTCTGACTGGGCGTGCCGGGCTGCGACTGAGCCTGCGACAAGTTGCTCAAGGTGGTGAGGGCGGTGCCAGCAGCGACGATGAGAAGCGCGGGCGCGACATAACGAGAGATTGTGGCGTGTGCCATGGGTGACTTCCTTATGTGATGTCGGCGACGGACTTCGCGACGAGGGAGCTCATGCGACCGACACTGCATCGTGGAGATTGCGTGCGAGCGGGGAGTGAACTCGCGGTGAATCGAGGTTCATACGTGTTCGCGCGGCGTGTCAATAAAAATGGCCGCTCTCGAAGAGCGGCCTTGTGCAGCGTGTGAGGCGTGTGGCGCGAACGTCAGCGGCGCATAGCCTCAGCGCTACATGACTCAGCGTTGCACCTTGGGGTGCCCGTTGTTGCTTGTGGCGACGAGCTCGCCATCGTCGATGCGATGTTTGATGACTCGTCGGCGATCATGAGCGCGATCTCGCGCAGCCCACAAAGCGGGGTTGATGCAGATGATCGCGATGATGAAGCCGGCGATGGGCAACGCGTACCAACCAACCCAAATCGTGGCGATACTGCACGCGGCGAGAACCGCGACGACCATCGCGACCATGATTCCGCGGATACCTGCCGGGCCGACTTTGGGATCGGCGGGGCGGCCTTCTGGACTGACGGATTGAATCTCGTCAGCATTGCGCGTGGAGTTGCCTGGCATGACGGTCACGGCGTTCGTGGCTGTTGCAACATCTGCTTGATGCTCAACTGCAGCTCCCTGTGCCGGCACGGGAGGAGGTGTCGTTAGCGCGATCGGTTCATCAACGGGTGACACGACGCTCCGAGCTTTCTCTCGCGACTCAGCTGACACCGTTGCATCCACGTTGGCGGTAGTCGTGGCGTGCCGATCGGCATTGGGAGCGTCTGTTGTCATGACACGTCTCCTCCGGTTGGGGCGCGTCACGCGGATGGATTGCAGACCGGGTGACGGCAAGTAGATCAAGAGGTGTGTCGCCGCGACGCGTGATAGGGGGCGAACATCAGCACGCCACGGACGACGACACCGGAGACAGCATCATGGCGCAACATGAGAACAGCATGAAAGATGCGTGTAATGCGAACTGTCGAACAGACATTCGCCACGGACCGCGATCAACGCGGCACAGCATCGACGACCACGCTGATCGTGGGGCCTTGCACTTCTTGCAGGGAGCGAGCGAGCTCAGGGAGGGACTCGACATCGACGAGAAAGCCGGCGTCAAAGGGCGTGGAGCCGCCTTGGCGTTGGAGGCAGATGCGGGCCCATTTGGTGCCAACTGGCTTGAGGCGGAGCGTGTCTCCAGCTTCAAGAGGGATGCGAAGAGCGTCGCTGAAGACACCGGTATCAGCAAGGAGCGGCAGACGCACGATAAAGCCAGGAACGAAGAGGAATTTCTCCGCCGCGCGGCGTTCGCGCGGGCTGGAGACCATGAGCCACACGATGCCCAGCGCGAAGACGGCAAGCACGAGCAAGCCGGTCAGCATCGAGACGCGGAACCACATAATGAAGACGATCTGGAGTCCAAGCCATGTGCCGATCACAACGAGGACGCGGGCGACACGGCGGTGCGCCTTGCCGCCGAGTCGATTGGGCGTGCCGGCGAGTTGCACGCATGCGCCATTGGGCTGGCCACACTCGGGGCATGGCAACGTGACAGCAGTGCCGCTCAGGTCGTAGCCGCAGCGCGGACAGGTGAGCAGGCTTTGCAGCACCATCGGCGGTGGAAGACCGCCCGAGCTCATGCGGGGTTACCGCCCATGGCGGCAGCGGGACCGACGTACTTGTCGCTGCCGAAGCCGAGGATGCAAACGAAGATCGGCGTAAGGAATGCGAGCCCCAGACCGAAGCCGATTCCGCGGCCGAACGACTTGGCGACATCAAGCGCGACGATGATTGCGATGATGAAGTTGACGAAGGGGATGAACAGCAGCAGCAACCACCACCACGGGCGGCCGACGATCTTGAGCAGGGTGTATGTGTTGAAGATCGGAACGAGGACCGCCCAACCCGGCTGGCCAGCTTTGGCGAAGACCTTCCAACTTCCTGCAATGACGAGGACGATGAGAGCGATCCAGAGGAGCATCAGTACGATGCCGACAATACCAGCGACGACGTCGCCGCCTTGATTCTACTGGGCAAGTGTGAAGAAGTTGAACATGCTCTTTCCCTCCGTTGCTCGCGCGGACAGCGCGAACGGTTCCCAGTTCCTTCGGCCCGGTACCACGTCCGAGTCCCCTTTTCGCGCGAGTTTCGCACAGTCGGGGGGCTCGATCATACCAGAATTTCGGTAGCATGCGAGCAGCGTTTCAAGGAGTGGATCATGTCGGTGATGCAATCTCTGGTGTCGCTGTGGTTGCCGATCGTCGCTTCGGCGGTTGGTGTGTGGGTTGTGTCGGCAGTCTTTTGGATGGCGATCAACCATCATGAGGGCGACTACGGACCGATGCCCGGTGATGTGGAGACGGATGTTGCTGCGAAGCTGCGGGCGGCGGGGGTGGGGCCGGGCGTGTATCTCTTTCCGCATGTGAAGAACTGCGGCGGCGACAAGCAGGTGCAGCAGGCGAAGTTTCTGGAAGGTCCGTGCGGGACCTTGACCGTGTTCCCAAAGCCCGATGGGCGGCGCATGGGGCGGAACATGCTCGTGTCGGTGTCGTTGTACTTCGCGGTTTCGGTATTGATTGCGTATATCGCTGCGCTGGCGTTGCCCGTCAAGCCGAGTGATGGCGGCGCGGTTTCGTTCGTGCGTGTGTTTCAGTTCTGCGCGACGGCGGGCGTGGCGGCGTACGCGTTCTCGCCACTCGTCCACGGCGTGTGGTTTGGGCAGAAGACGCGAGCCCTGGCGCTCATGCTTGTTGACGGTGTGGCGTACGGACTGGTGACCGGCGCGATGTTTGCGTGGCTGTGGCCGCGGTGAACCGTTCAGTCGGCGGGCTGGGCGCTCCAGCCGAATTTGGTACGCACCCAGGCGTTGATGTTCGGCGCGGTGAAGCGTTCATCCCAGTTGTCGGCTCCGGCGTTGTTGATGTATGGCCCGCGGTAGCGACTCATGCGACGTGCGAGAGCGGCGAAGTCTGCAAGTTCGCCCTCAATATCGTTGTCAGGATCGAGCAGGCCCATTTCGTTCATGTAGCCGGTGATGTTGACCGTGCCGATGGGGCCGCTGAAGCGAGGGGGCCACGTGAGGGAGCCTTCACTGTCGTTGGTGGTCTGTAACACGCCTCGCCCCAGGCCCGAAGGCTGACCGGTTGAGGCGCGGAACTGGTCGAAGGTGGCGACGGCGCCGTTGATCATGTCGCGATAGATCCCGCCTGAAGCGCTGTTGTTGGCGCTGGTGGTGTTGAAGCGGACGTTCTCGAACATACCTCCGACGCGGAGCGAAGTGAGGTTGGGCGCGTAGAAGTCCAGCGGTGATGCGGTGCCCAGCAACCCGTAGGCTGCGAAGAAGCGGCTGCTTGCACCACGCTGGCGCACGGCGATGTTGCGCAGTGTCCACTGCTCGGGAATCGAGAAGATGCGGCGCGGATACTCCACGCACGCGTTGGTAAGCGTGCGCACGTTGCGATCGGAACCCATCATGATCTGCACGCCCGGCGAGCCGCCGCCTGCGCCGATCCAGTCATAGATAATGCAGTCGGAGATAGTGAGCGGACGGTTGATCTGGGCCCATTCGGTGGACCAGAGGCGTTCGAGTTCCTGAGTTTCTGTCTCGGCAACCTGACTTGGGCGGAAGTACGCGGCGTTGCCGTACTCGCAGAAGATGCCGCCAAACGCTCCGCGGGATGCGCCAGTACTTTCAAAGAAGTTCTCGCCCGGGTCTTCTTCTGTCAGTCCGCGTGGAGCGTTGCTTGCCGCGATGCAGCGGTAGATGCGGCCACCGTCGCTGAGGGTCGCGCCAAAGCCCATGCCGCGTTCGAGCGGTCCTGGGACACCGGCAGGATTGCCTTCTGCACCGCGGGCGTAGACATCTGCCGCGCCCAGTGCGACCGACCAGGCCATCTGGCCGCGCCAGCCAAAACCTTCCGGCCACGCGCCAGACCAATCAGTGCCGGCGGGGCCCAGTTCGTCGTATGGACGTGTGCCGCCGCACGAGCCGAAAGTGAGGCCATCGAGTTCCGCGCCGCCTTCGGGCGGGCCGTTGTCGCCCTGGGCGTGGCCACCGCGGAAGGCAGCGGGGCCGTCGAGCACGGCGCTGTTCCACACAGAGTTGTCATTGGCACGCATCTGTGCGGCAGCGAAAGAAGGGCGAATCACCAGCGTGTTGAGGATGAGCGAGCGGTCCATGTTGAAGGACCAGTAGATGCCGTGATTGCGATCGCTGCCCATGCCAAGCGTGTTGGGCAAGAGGCCCGAAATGCCGGGCTGCCAGCGCGAGCTCCAGCCGGTATCGATGAGAATGCACTCGGAAACCAGCATGCTGGTGCGGTTGGAGAAGATGCCCGAGCTCTGGCCACCCGGATCGTCGGTGCCGTAGGAATCTGCAAGAATGCAGCGATGGAGCGTGACAGTGTTGAAAGGCTGCGGAGCCGTCGTCGCGTCGACGCGCAAGGCGTATTGGAAGCCGTGGATGTAGCAGTCCTCGATGTAGACGCGATTGACGTTGCTGAGTTGCACGCCGGCGACAGGGGGTGTGGTGATGTTGGGCGGCGAGCCTTGGCCAAAATTCCATTCGCTTTCGCTGACAATCTCAGCACCGCGAATCCAGAAGTCGCTGCCGCCTCCACGGAAAAAGACGCCCGGAATGGTCGGCGTGGCGTTGCTGGCGACGAGGACAAACCGCGAGTTGCCGGGCGAGACACGCAGGTCAAAGTCGTTGGTGGGGGGCTCGCCGTAAGGCTCGACGATCACGGGACGATCGGGCCCCGCGCCGCTGGGTACGTCCCACGTGTACCCGGGCACGCAGACATTGCTGTCGCCGCCGGGCTGTTGCTGGCCGATGGTTTCGAAGTAGACGGTGCCGCGGCGGACACGAATTTTGCGGGCAAGAGCGGGGTAGTTGGAGCCACCCCGCACCGCGACGAACGCGCACGCGATGCTGCGGTAGGGGCGATCGATCGAACCGTCAGGCGTGCTGGGATCGTCGGATGAGGAATCGACGTGCACGGTGAAGGCGGGGGCGGCGGTGTTCGGATCAACGGCCCATCCTTCGCAGTCGAGCGGTGGCATGAACAGGCCGTAGTCGGTGGTGGTTGCGCCGGTGGCGTAGGTGCCGCTGCTGAAGGTGCGAACGCCGTCAGCGGCGATGTAATGGTTGAATGCGCTGGGAACAGCCGGATGGCGGCGGGGGACGGCAGGTCCGTCGGGGCAGGAGGTGGGCAGACCGCCTGCGAGAAGGAGGAAGAAGTCGATGACGTCCTGATCTTCGGGGAAGACGTTGTTGTTGTTGACGTCGAGATCGCAGGGATTGCAGACATCGCCGCAAGGAGCCCCGGCGAGCGCGTTGAAGAAGTCAATGACGTCCTGGTCTTCGGGATAGACGCCGTTGCGGTTGAGGTCGATGGAGTCGCAGGTCTGCGCAAGCGCGCGCGGGGCGAGTATGATCGACGCGTTGACGATGGCGACAACGACACCAACCGACCGGAGCAAGTTCGGCATGCGCAACCTCTCTCTTGGCGACCCCTCGAAGTGCCTGTCGCGAATCTATCGTGGGAACCGGCAGCAATCAAGCACAAATTGCGCAGTTCGTGCATTCATGCGACGTTTTCTGTTGGCGGGTGTCCTTTTTGCGCCGGTGTGCGTCGTGATTCCGGGTTGCGCCACATTGCTGGGGGGCTCTGGGTCAAGCACGTTGCAGTCCGCGGTGACGGGCGATCGGCTGCCATTGACGCTGCCGACACAGGTTTTCGTGCAGGACAAGGCGGGCATTGCAGACATATACCTGACGGATCTGCCGGTCGGGGAGCTTGCGGGCAAGGACCTGTCGCAACTGTCGGGCACGATCATCCACGTACACGTGTTCACGATTCCCAGCGCGGGCGACACGCCCATCGCAACAACGGCGACGACCAGCACGGTGCGGGTTGTCATACTCGCGAATGGTCAGGCAGGTGTCTATGCGGGTGGCGGGTTCTTCTCAGCGAGCGATGATGACGCGAGTGGCTCATCGTTCGGCGGTGCGTTGCGTCGGGCGACGCTGTACCTGCGTCACGCAACCAGCGGGTTTGATGATCGGCTGGGTCCGAGCGAGCTGAGTTTCAGCACGAGCGCGCGACGTGACGAGAAGGCGGCAGCGACCCTGGCGCAGGCGATTGATGCGGTCGTGAACGCTTCAAAGATTGTCGAGTGACCGTGTACGGGGAGGATGAATCACGCTGTGCAATTGCACAGCGGAATCCTCGGGTGGCGATCAGCTCGCTACGCTTCGAAACGCAAAAAGGACTTTGCACCTCCTCGCCCGTCGCGAGCCGATAGGAATGGCACGATGCCGCCCCTTGACAACAAATCGCCGACACGTTCTCCCGCGCTCATCGAAACGGCCGGTCTGCCGGCTGATGCGACGTTGACGCGCGCTTGTCGAACGGTGGAAGTGCTGCCTCCCGAGCAGTCCGTTGGCGCTGCGAACGTCGGCGTGACCAATCTGGGATTCGCGCAGCCGGCACAGAGCGTGCCGGGGCACGTGCACCAATTGTGGGCGTTGGACCCCGCGCTGACTTTTCTGAATCACGGCAGCTATGGCAGCGCGCCCAAGAGCGTGCTCCGCGCTCAGGCGGCGTACCGCGAGCGCATGGAGCGCGACCCTGTTCGGCTGTTCAAGTATGACCTTGAGCGGCTGATGGACACGACGCGCGAACGCGTGGCGGCGTTCATCAACGTGAACCCCGCTGACCTGGCGATGCTGCGCAACGCGACGTACGCGATGTGCACGATTCTCAAGGCGCACCCGCTTGCAGCGGGTGATGAAGTGCTCATCACGGATCATGAGTACGGCAGTCTGCACAACGAACTCGAGCGCATGCGCGTGGAGCAGGGCATTGTCGTCGTGAAGGCGGCGATTCCGTTCCCGATTGAGAGTCCGCAGGTCGCGCTCGAAGCGATCATCTCGCGTGTGACGAAGAAGACCAAGCTGGTTGTCATCAGCCATGTGACCAGCACGAGCGCGATGGTGCTGCCTGCGGGTGCGATCATCCGTGAGATGAACAATCGGGGCATCGATGTGCTGCTCGACGGTGCGCACAGCCCGGGCCAGATTCCGACCGATGTGCGTGCGCTCAACCCCACGTACTTCATCGGCAGCGGGCACAAGTGGCTGAGCGGCCCCAAGGGCAGCGCGTTTGTGTACGTGCGGCCTGACAAGCAGCGTCTGTTCCGGCCGCTGGCGCTGAGCGCGCGGGCGAACAAGATTCGTCCTGAGCGGGCTCTGTTCCTTCGAGACTTTGACTACCAGGGCACCGACGATTACTCGGCGATGGTGACGCTGCCTTCAGCGATTGAGGCTATGGGTGCGATTCTGCCTGGCGGATGGCCTGCGCTGATGCGCCATAACCACCACATGATTCTGCAGGCTCGCAAGATTCTGTGCGGGCACCTGGGCACCCTGTACAACATGCAGCCGTGCGTGCCCGATGCGATGGTGGGCAGCATGGTGACGCTGAAGCTGCCTGAGCCGCCCGAGCACCTCAAGAGCCGGCCCACGTGCTACGACGATGCGCTGCAGGATGTGCTGCTGGAGAAGTACCGCATCGTGGTGCCTATCTGGCGACTGATGAGCACGAATGAACGCATCATTCGCGTGAGCGCGCAGGTGTACAACACGCCTGCGGAGTATGAGTACCTCGCGCAGGCACTCAAGACTGAGCTCGATATTGAGCAGCGCGGCTGATCAAAGAAGCGAGCAAACCAACGAGCGAGTGAGGGGCCAGCGCACGGCGCTGGCCCCTCGCTCTTTTGGGAAGATCGCTGTGTCCACGCCCTCGCTGGCTTGTTCGCTCCAACCGCTTGATTGAAAAAAAACCCCGCGACTTTTCAGCCGCGGGGTCGGGTGGTGATCAGTTGTCAGCGGACGATTTACTCTTCGTCCTTCCAGCCTTGGCTGCTGGTTTCCATCTGCACTTCAGGAACCTGCTCGTTCACGTTGGTGAAGGTCTGGTCCTGCTGCGTGCTCTGCTGAGCGTTCTGGGTGTTGGGGGACTGGCCGTAGTAGCTAAGCATGTAGGTGTACCAGTTGGCCATGCCGCCCGTGAAGCCGGTGGGGCCGTTCCACTTGTTGGCGTAGGGGCCGGTGAAGTTGAAGTTGCTGGGCAGGGTCTTGGTGGTGTCAACGGCTTCGAGCAGCGTGCTGGCCATGAGCTGATCGTTCTGCCAGTTGGTCGGCTCGGTCAGGCCCTGCGCGACGGGGTTCTGGTTCTGCTGCTCGAGAGCGGCCATGGTGCTCTGCGTGGCGGCGTCGTAGTTGTAGTTGTTGCTGTAGCTGTTGAAGTCAGCGTTGTTGTTCTGGTTCCAGTTGTTCTGGTTCCAGGTTTCAGTGCCTTCGGTCGCGGCGAGCTGCTCGGGCAGAGCCGTGAAAGTCGGCTGGACATCGGTCTGGCTGAACTGCTGCGTGCTGTCGGTGGTGTTGCTGCTGAGTTCTTCCGCCTGCACCTGCAGGAGGTTTTCAGCGGCTTCCTTGTTGATCACGCGATCAAGGAAGCTGCGGTTGGTCGTCGGGGCCTTCTTGCCCGTCAGACGCTCGCGCATCTGGATCATTTCGGGCTGGCCCGGATTCAGACCCAGCGAGCGCTCAGCCTTGTTGAGGGCGCCGGCGGTGTCGCCTTCGCGAGCCAGACGCTCGGCTTCGATGTTGAGGTTGTTGGTGATGCGGTCACGGCTCCAGAAGAGCGTGCCTTCACGCGAGCCGGCGACGATGCGGTCAACGTATTCGCTGCCGCGTGCGCCGGACTCGGTGATCATCGCGTCATCAACGATCGTGGGCGTGATGAGGAAGATGATTTCGTTGCGGTTGGTGCTGTCGTCGTGGCCGCGGAAGGCGTTGCCGATGAAGGGGATGTCGCCCAGGACCGGAACCTGCTTGCGGGTGACGGTGACGTTCTCGCGGAACAGACCGCCCAGGACGACGGTCTGACCGTCGCGGACGAGAATGTTGGTCGTGATTTCGTTGGTGATTTCGTCCGGGATCGTGACAGGGTTACCGCCGATGTCGCTGATCTGACGGATCGCGGCTTCAGCGACCTTGGGCTTCACTTCCATGCGGATGAGGCCGTTGGTGGTCACGAAGGGACGGAAGTAGAGGCTGGTACCAGTATCGAGGAATTCCACGCTCTGCGTCGTGCTGGTGTCGGTGGCCGTGGTGTTGAGGTAACCGACCTTACGACCGACCAGAACGCGGCCGCTCTGGCGATTGAGCGTCATGATCTTGGGGTTGCTGAGCACGGTGGTGTCGGTGACTTCGTCGAGAGCGCGGATGAAGACGCCCACGTCGTTGCTGACGATACCGACCTTGAGGCCGCCAGCGCCCTGAGCGACGTTGCCCACGGTGCTGCCGACGCCCGAGGCGCCGCGGTCCTGTGACGCGCCGCCCACAGCGGCGTCGCTGTTACCGGCGAGAATGCTGTTGACGGCCTGGAGCGGCGTGCCGACGTAGTCGGTGAAGCTCATGTCGGCGACGACGCTGAAGTCAACGCCCAGTGCGTTGGCTTCGTTGAGCTGGGTCTGGAGGACGGTGGCTTCGACGAGCACCTGCGCGGGGCGGGTGTCGATGAGGCGGACCATTTCTTCGACCTGAGCGACGTTCTCTTCGTAGTCGTAGACGACCAGAAGCGAGCCGTGGGCGTAGTCCTCGGCGCCGCTGGGGGTTTCGCCCGCGGCGGTGAAGGTGCCGGCCTTGCTGTTGACCTTGATCTGGCCATCGGGGCTGAGCAGGGGCTTGACGAATTCAGCGGCATCCACTGAGTTCATGTAGCTGAGCGTGATGACCTTGCTGACCTTGTTGCGCATATCGATCTGCTTCTTGGCGAGCTCGTCGAGCGTGTAGATCTTGATGAAGTTGCCTTCTTCGATGAAGCCGTAGCCGTTGACGTTGAGGATGGCGTCGAGGGCTTCGTAGAAGGTCACGCCGTACAGGTTGGCGGTGACGCGAGCCTGCACGTCCTTGCTGGCGATGATGTTCTTCTGGCTCTGAATGCTGAGCATTTCGAGCACGTTGGCGAGGTCCTCGTCCTTGACGTGGAGGTCGACGGTCATGTTGTCGTCGATGACAACGTTGCTGGTTTCTTCATTGGCCGGCGCGTTCTGGGCGTCAGCGTTGCTCTCGGGCTGCGCCGCGTCAGCAGGGGCTGCGGGCGCCCACTCCGCAGCGGGTGCTGCGGGCTCGAGGGCCGGATTCTCCGTGGTATCCTGGGCCAGAGCCACCGTCGTCCCGGCGGCGAAGGCCAACAGCACGCCCATCACATTCTTCAGGTTGTTGCGCTTGCTCGTCATTGCATAATCCTCGCTGCGGAAGACTGACTTCAGGGCACCGCCCACCAGGGCGAACCGCACATCTCCGGTTGTCGGAACATGCGCGGCCGATCCGGCGGGTACGTCCGCCTTCAACCACGCATCAGTGAGGTCGGATGGATAAAGGGGCGACTTTGGGCAAGCGTGAGAAATCGAAGCGACTATCTTGCATATTCCGCATCAAACGGCCGCGCAGGACGTGCCGAACGTGCCGGGCCGCTTGCCGTCAGCCCGGCGTATCGCAAAAAATCACACGGTTTTCGAGGACCCACAATGTCAAAGCACTCCCAGAATCTTGTTCCATCCGCCAAGCGCGTGGCTCAGTACGCGGAACTCATGCTCAAGGACGTGGACCCTGCAAAGGCCGGGAGCAAGCCTCGCGGTCTGCAAAACGTGGTGATCGACACGAACACGCCGACGTTCGTGTTCGGGCACTTGGCGATCTATCCGGCGCGGGTGCTGTCGCTGCTGGGTCGACCTGAAAGTGAAGTGGCTGCGATCAAGGTCTCTGAGCAGTGGGACGCGCTGTTCAAAGCCGGCGCACCTTGCGAAGATGACGTGGAGAACACCAAGTACCCGAGTCTGGCAGCGGTGAGCGCGCACTTTTTGAAGGCGCATGCAGCGGCGATGCATGCTCTGGCGACGGCAACGAGTGACGAACCGCTGCTTGCGCCATTTCCGGACCCGGCGCGTCGTGAGGTCTTCCCGACGGTTGGTGCCGCGGTGAACTTCTTGATGGTGGGGCATCCGATGGTGCACCTGGGCCAGGTGAGTGCGTGGCGGCGGTGCATGGGGCTTGGTTCGGCGACGGGTTGAAGAAAGCGGAGTCTGGTGTTCACGCGACCAACGAGCCCGCTCGTTGGTCTTTTTTGTAGTCCGAGAACAAGCGGATCGGACCCGTCAAGCTCGTTCGGGGGTTGACTGGGCCTAACTCTCGTAATGGAACATGGTTCCAACACATTCGCGAATTTGGTCAAAACTGCTCTTGCATGGGCACGATGTTCCAGTAGACTGATTGTGGAGATCACCGTCGCATTGCCTTCGTGGGGCATGCGGACTGCACTCTCGCATGACCGTTTCGTAGGGCACTGCGCCGGTGGTCTCTCATCGTGTGTCCGGCTCTTTGGGGCCGGTTTCGGCAGAATTCTGCCAATCGTGTGTTCGGGTACTTCGAGAGAAGGGAATCATCATGCGGAAGACGTGTACCACGCTGGGCGTCAGCTTTACGCTGCTCCTGGCCCAAGCTGCGCTGGCTGGCGACAACTGTGCAGCCCCTACGGTCGTGACGGCCGGTACGACGAATTGGGACAACTCGGCGGCGACCGATGACGGCACCGACGCGCCATGCGCCACGTTCGGCGCGGGCGACGGTCTTGAGCTTTACTTCAGCTACACGCCCCCGACTGGTGTGACCTCCATCACGGTCAACACCTGTGGTAGCGGTGACACCACGCTGCAAGTGCTCGCTGGCTGCGGTGGCGTGAGCCTCGCATGCAACGACGACAGCTGCGTTCTGTCGAGCCAGGTGAGTGGCGTTGCGGTGACTCCCGGTTCGCCGGTGATCATCCGCGTCGCAAGCTGGGACTCGGCTGCTCCTGTCGCGATCACCGCTGGCCTGCTGACCATCATCGAGAGCGGTGGCGGTCCCGGCTTGACCAACGATGACTGCGCGACGGCCACAACGGTTGTCGGCGGTTCTACCAACTACGACAGCACGGGTGCGGCGGACGATGGTCTGGACGCGACCTGCGCGTTCGCTGACAACGCCGACGTGTGGTTCCGCTACGTCGCTCCGGCGGGCGTGCAGACGGTCACGATCGACACGGGCGCGGGTTCGATTCCGGACACGACGCTGGCTGTGTTTGACGCATGCGGCGGCACGCAAATCGCTTGCGACGACGACAGCGACCCCAACGGCTTCCGCAGCCGCATCTCCGGCCTGTCGGTTGTGGCCGGTCAGTCATACTTCATCCGCGCGGCTTCGTGGAACGTGAGCGCTGGCGGTCCTGGCGTGCTGACGATCACGGAATCGTTCACGCCTCCGGCTGCTGGTGACACCTGCTCCACGGCGGTGGCGATCACCGCGGCTGCGTCGCCCGTTGCGTTTGACACCAGCGCTGCTGGCATCAACAACAACGCTCCGACCCAGTGCGGCGGTGGCGGCGGCAACGACATCTTCTATAGCTACACCGCGGGCGTGACTGGTCAGACCAGTCTGAGCTTCTGCGGCAGCAGCTATGACACGGTTGTGCAGGTTCTGGATGCGTGCAGCGGTGCGGTCCTCGCTTGTAACGACGACAGCTGCGGCCTGCAGAGCGAAGTTGCGTTCCTGACGACGGCTGCCACCAGCTACATCATTCAGGTCGACGGCTTCGGTGTGGGTTCGGGCGCTGGCAGCTTCACGATCACGGAAGTGCCTGCGGTGGTTCCCAGCAACGACAGCTGCGCGACAGCGACGGTTGCAATTGCGGGCAGCAACCCCCTCAACAACACGTTTGCTACCAGCGACGGTCTGGTCGCGAGCTGCGCCTTCGGCGGCGGCCCTGACCAGAACGACGTGTGGTTCTCCTACACGCCCGCGACGAGCGGTTTCGTGCAGTTTGACACCCTCGCCAGCACGGCGCTCGATGACACCACGCTCGCGATCTTCGACGAGTGTGGTGGCACCGAAATCGCCTGCAACGACGACGCTGGCACGGGCCTGCTGAGCCGTGTCGTGTTCGAAGTGACGGCTGGCGAAGACTACTTCGTCCGCGTCGCGTCGTTCGACGGCTCGACCACGGGTGCGGGCGATCTGTCCATCACCGAGGGCGTTCTCCCGCCGCCCGCCAACGATCTGTGCACCAACGCCATCGCCTTCACGGGCAGCACGGTGACTCCGATCAACTTTGATACGACCCTCGCGGCCAGCGAAGGCACCAACCCCTGCGGTGGCGCTGGTCCTGACATCTTCTACGCCTATACCGCGAGCGTGAGCGGCACGGCAGTCATCAGCACGTGCGGCAGCACCTTCGACACGACCCTGCAGGCCTATGACGGCTGCGGCGGCGTGGCGGTCGGTGGTTGCAGCGACGATAGCTGCGGTGCACAGAGCGAAGTGACGATTTGCGTCACGGCTGGCACCACCTACATCATTCAGGTTGACGGCTTCGGTGGCGCGAGCGGCGTCGGCCAGCTGACGGTGACTGAAACCGCCGGCGGTGGCACGGTCGCGAACGATGACTGCACCGGTGCAACGGTTGCGGTGATTGGCACCAACGACTTCGACAACAACTGTGCGACAGGCGGCCCTGGCGCAGGTACCTGTGCGTTGGGCGGCGCAGACGGCGCGGACGTGTGGTTCAGCTTCACGCCGACCGGCACGTGCTACACCTTCGATACGCTGGCCAGCACCGGCATCGGTGATACCACGATCCAGCTCTTCGACAGCTGCACCGCCGCTTCGGCGATCGGCTGCAACGATGACGCTGGCGGTGGCCTGCTGAGCAGCCTCACTGTCGCGGGCCTCACGCCTGGCCAGCAGTACTTCGTCCGCGTTGCGGGCTGGGGTGCGGCTCCGGCTCGTGGCGCTGGTACGCTGACCATCACGGATGCAGGCTCCTGCGCCTGTGATACGTACGCGGCGGCTCCGGCCGGTGCGACGGCGGAAGCTGAAGCCTGCGGCGTTGATGCCAACGGCGGCTGCAACGCCACCCCGACGCCGGTCTTCGAAGCTCTCTCCTGCGGCGCCATCATCAGCGGCACCAGCTGGAAGGACTTCGGCGGCGCTGGTCTGCGTGACACCGACTGGTTCGAGTTCACCATCACCAACACCTCGGACATCCGCTTCACGGGTCGTGCGCAGTTCACGGCTCAGCTCGCTCTGCTGAACAATCAGTGCGGCGCTGGCCTGGCTGTGCTGGCTGAAGGTGCAGAACAGCTCGCCGGCTGCTCGAACATCTCGCTGACGGCGAACGCTCTGCCGGCCGGTACCTACCGGCTCTTCGTCGGCATGGCCGCGGCGCAGCCTGATACGGTCTGCGGCAGCGGTGCGAACGACTACTGGTTCCGCTTCGAAAGCAACGACACGGGCACGTGTGATATCGACTTCAACAACAACTGCGTCTTCCCCGAAGACCAGGACGTTGTTGACTTCTTCAACGTGCTCGCCGGTGCTGACTGCGGCTCCTGCGACTCGATCGACTTCAACCGCGACCAGGTCTTCCCGGACGATCAAGACGTCATCGACTTCTTCAACGTCCTGGCTGGCGCTCCGTGCCCCTACTAAAGATCCCTTCGGCATTCATCCTGGTGATGAGTGCGTGATCTGAGATCTCCAAGACCCGAGCGAAAGCTCGGGCCTTGTCTTTCCGGCTTTCTCGTTGTCGCGTGAACATCCGTGGCTTCGGACGGATGAAGCACTAGCTGATTGGGTCAGTTGTCGTGTCATCAGTACACCGCGAACGGCACGCTGCGGGGTCAACCTGCTCGTTGTTCCGCTTGCAATTACGGCGGCCTTCGTTTCTAATGTCACACATCATTGGGTTGTGAAGCCCATTCGGCTGCGTTCATGTTCTCGGAGTTCTCCATGCGTGGTATTGCTTTCGTCGCTCCTTGCGGTCTCGCTTTGTTGGCCGGTTCAGCGTTCGCGCAGCAGCGAGTGCACTACACGTATCTGTGGCACATGGAGCAGCCCATTTACTGGCCTGATCAACAGGTTGGTGGTGCGGATCGGTATGAACTGGTCTGGCAGAGCATTCAGCGCAAGGACGCGGGAGCCTTTAACCCGACCAACAACCTGCGCGAGATCTTCAGCCTGCCTGATCGCGTCGCGGGGTATCAGTATCGCATGATTGATGCTGTCGACGATATCGACTGGACGAACGAAGGGGGCGCGCAGATCAGTTTCTCAGGTGGGCTCATCGAGAACCTGAACAGTCTTGGAGCGGCAAACCAGCTTGGGTACAACAGCACGTGGTGGCAGCGCATCCGGGACGGTCGCGCGTGGCGGACGAACCCGACTGCGGGCACGCAGCTGCCGCGCGTGGATGTCGTGCAGTTCGGGTTTCACCATCCGCTCATGCCGCTGGTGGATGCGACGACACTGCGGAAGGAACTGCAGCTTTACCGTCGGATCTACAACGATGCTTGGGGCACCAACGCGCCGCAGAGTCGCGGGCTGTTCCCTAGTGAGATGGCGTTCAGCACGAAGATGATCGAGGTGCTCGATGCGGAAGGCATCGATTGGGTCATCGTCAGCAGTGAGAAGATCAGCCGGGCGTGCGCGGACTTTCCTGTTGTCTTCGGCAGCGGCGGCATCAACACGGACGCGCCCAACAAGGCGGATCAAGTGAATCCGGCTGCGGGAACGTATTTCCGCAAGAGCATTTCGCGCGGGTGCTCACCTGCGGAGGCGGTGCCGTTCGCAACCACGCCGCGGCGGGCGAGGTACGTGAATCCAAACACGGGCGCGATCAGTCAGGTGATTGTGGTGCCCGCCATGCAGGCGCTGAGCTGGGATGATGGGTACGCGCCGATCGGGCTGGGAGGTTTTGACGCGATTCAGAGCATGGCGCCGGGCGGACTGGCGCCGAACCGGCCGCAACTGGTGATGCTGGCGCACGACGGTGACAACGCGTGGGGCGGCGGATTCTCGTATTACCGCGAAGCGACGCCCAATCTCGCGAGCAGCGCGAACGCCGCTCAGTATGTGCCGACCGTTGTTGAGAAGTATCTTGCGGATCACCCCGTGCCGGCGAATGACTTCGTACACGTGGAAGACGGCGCTTGGGTGAACGCGGATGGCGACTTTGGCGCGCCGCAGTTCATCAACTGGAACTGGCCGCTGCTGAACGCGAGCGGAGCGATTGATGTCGAGAACGGCTGGCACGTGGATGCACGCAACTGGGCGGTGATCACGGCGGCGAACAATCGCGTTGCAACCGCAGAACAGATCGTGACACGAGCGGGTGGACCGCAAGCGGGCGGGCTCGACATTGGTCGCATTCTCTATCCGAGCGCAACGACGACGAGCGCGGAGCGTGCGTGGCACTTCTTCCTGGGCAGTCTCAACAGCGGGTACATGTACTACGGCACGGCGGAGGACTTTGAAGTCAAGCCGACGATCGCGTGCAACGAAGCGGTGCAGCATGCTGACGCGGTGATCACCGGAAACACCACGCTCGACACGACAGGCCCGACCGTGTGGTATCCGCAGCGGCATCCGTGGAACCCGGGGAGTGTGAATTTCGGCCCGCAGTATGGCTATCAACAACGCGCTGCCAACCTCAACGGCGGCGGTGACTTCTACGTCTGGACGTTCGCGTATGACGTCGCCGGTATCACGAGCACGACGCTCAAGTACCGCATCGACGTTGACGGCCAGCGCAGCCTGAGCAACACGGAGAATGAGACCTATGCAGGCGGCGCGGGAGTTGGTGCGTGGCAGAGCGTGCCCATGACGCGGCGCGTGTTTCCTGCGGCAAACGTGTACAACGACCCGAGCATCAACTTCTTTGAGACGCCGCAGTACATCGCGGATCAGTACTGGGCGAAGATCGAAGGCCAGCGCAACAAGCTGATCGACTACTACATCGAGTCGGTTGATACGCGCGGCAATATGACCAAGTCGGCGATTCAGCACGTGTGGGTCGGTGACGGCGTGGGCAGCGGTGGGGGAGGTGGCGGAAACACGGTCGCGATCTCGCCCACGCAGCCGGTCGCAGGACAGCAACTCACCATCACATACAACCCCAGCGGCAGGCCGCTGGCGGGCAGCAGCAGTGTCTGTCTGCATTGGGGCATCAACGGGTGGACGAATGTGACGAGTGGCGTGCCGCTGACGCAGAATGGTGCGAATTGGACGGTGACGATCACGCTGCCGCAGAGCGCGACGAGTCTGGAGTTTGCGCTCAACAATTGCGCGAACACGTGGGACAGCAATGGCGGTGCGGACTGGCGATACACGGTGACGGGCGGTCAGCCGGTGCAGCAGTGGACGATTGACGGCACGCGCGACACCGCGAGCACACTAGTAGCGAGCAATGGCGGCGTGAGTCTGTGGGCCGGGCTGCGCGGTGACATGCTGTACGTGGCGACGAACCCCGCGAGTGGCGGGAATGATCGATTTGTGTACGTGTCGCGCGATCCTGCCGGCGCGCTGCGCGCGGCAAACTGGGCGAAGGCCGGGCAGATCGCCAACTGGGACGCGTTCCTGGCGAACGAGAGCACGAACAACTTCAACGGCTGGTTTGATCAAGGGACAACAAGCCAGACGCAGCAGGCGAGCGCGGGTGTTCTTGAGGGTGTCATCAATGTTCGGAACGAACTGGGCCTGGCGGCGGGCGAGCCGTTGCCCGAGTTTGTACGCGTGGCCGTGGGCACCTTTGCCACGGCGGATGGTGGCGCGCTCGTAACGACGCAGCAGGTGCCGGCTGCTGTCGTGGGTAATGGCAATATCGAGGCGAACGAGTACGCGCTTGTACGGTTGTGCGAGATCGCAGTGCCCGCGAATTGTCCGCAGCCGGGCTGCGATGACATCGATTTCAACAACAACGGTGTCTTCCCGGAAGATCAGGACACGGTGGACTTTTTCAATGTGCTCGCTGGCGCGAACTGTGTCGCGTGCAATGACATTGATTTCAACAACAACGGCGTCTTTCCGGAGGATCAGGACGTGTTGGATTTCTTCAATGTGCTTGCGGGTGGTGAGTGTCCGTAAGCGAGAGGGAATCGGTCTCATGTCCCTCGACGGCGGGGATCTGCTGCAAGCTTGATCATGTCGCGGTTGTCAGATGTAGCGAAGCGGTCGCGTCTGATGCTGCTACTTCGGCAGAGCGTCGAGCCATGCCAGCAACTGCTGGGCGGAGCGCTGTCCACCCAGTTCCGCGATGACTTTGCCGTCGCGCAGGGCGTATGTCATGGGAATGGAAGTGGTACCCAGGTACTTGCCAGCGAGTTGCGGCGACTGATCAACTTCCACGTGGGTGGGCACGAAACGCGGCTCGGCAAGTCGGGCGAGCACGACGGGGTCGTTGAGCGCGTCGTGCTTGAACTGCTGGCAGGGCGCGCAGCGGTCGGCTGTGGCGAATGCAATGACGAGTTGATCGGCGCGGGCTTGCGAAATCGCTGCATCGATCGAACGCTGCGTCAGCGCGGCCGGAAGCGACACTGTTTCGCGAGCGACAATGAAGCCGGTCTTGGGGTCGTATGCATGGGCGACGGTGAGCCGATTCATCCACGCCTGAATCTTCGGCGGTGGTGTGGCATTGTCAGTAGTCGTCGGGGAACTTGAGGACGAGCAGGCTGTGAGGAACAGCGCGGAGAGCCCCGTCGTGATGAGAAGCATGCGTGCGAACATGCGTTGACGGTAAGCGACCGGCCGGCGAGAGCGGGGTTGCGAGGAACGTTCGTGCGCCAAAAGGGCAACAGCCCCGCGGGAAACCGCGGGGCTGCTAGGGATACTCCGGTTGCCATGTGACTGAAAGGGCCAGTTCACTGCCCGATGTTCTTCTTGAGGAACCGCGACAGACGCTTCTGGAAGAGCAGGCGGTTCTCAAGCTTCGCGAAGCCGTGGCCTTCGTCGTGGAAGTAGACTTGCTCGGGGTCGTAGCCGCGACGTTGGAGCGCTTCTGCAAGCTGCATCGCTTCGCCCACGGGCACGCGCGGGTCGTTCAGACCGTGGGCGAGCATCATGGGGGCGTTGATCTTGTTGGCGCGAAGCAACGGGCTGACGCTGTCGAGGAACTCGGGATCGCTGAGCGGGCCGTACTCGGCTTCGCGCAGTTTGCGGCGGTAGCCCGCGGTGTTCTGCAGGAATGTCTGGAAGTTGACAATGCCGACGACCTTGCAGCCAGCGCCGAACAGACGCTGCGTGGCTTCGCCACGTTCGACACGCTCGGTGTCTTCGACCAGCGTCGCGACAGCCATGAAGCCGCCGTAGCTGCCGCCGTAGGAGCTGATCTTGCCCGGTGTGGCATAGCCCTGATCGACGAGCCACTGAGCGGCGTACACGCCGTCCTTCACGCTGTCCCAGCGTTTCTTGTAGTCGTCCATCATGAGGAAGTTGCGGCCATAGCCACTGCTGCCGCGCACGTTGGGGAGCAGCAGACCGAAGCCTTCGCTGATGAGGTACTGCGCTTCGCGATCAAAGCCGGGACGGTGCTGGCCTTCGGGGCCGCCGTGGTAGTCGACGACGAAGGGCACGGGCTTGCCGGGCTTCCAGTCCTTGGGCAGGTACATGAATGCAGGGATCTCCAGGCCGTCAAAGCTCTTGTACTTGATGAGTTGAGGCTCTGAAAGCGAAGCGAGATCGATGCCCTGCGTGTCGGCGAAGGTGACCTGACGCGGCGTGCCTGCGGGCTTGCCAGAGTCGGGAATGGTGTATGCGAAAGCGAGGCCGGGCACGCGTGCGCTGTTGACGCTGTAGATGAGTTGGTTGCCGCGAAGGCTGCCAGCGCTCACGATGCCGCGCGGGGTTTCGGGCAGCTTGACGGGCTCGAAGTTGGGCAGGCGATAGATGTGCATGACGCCGTAGCCGTCTTCGTTCGAAGAGACGGTGAGGAGCGTGCGATCGTCGTTGGTGCTGGCGCCGTCAAGCTCGTACTTGTCGAGCGAGGTGAGGGGCTTGCGGATGTTGCCGTTCGCATCGCGCAGGTATAAACGCGTGATGCCATCGCCTTCGTGGTCGCTGGTGAAGAGCACGCCCTTTTCGTCGGGCAGGTAGCCGACAGGACTAAGGCTGGCGGTGGATACTTCGCTCAGGAATGTCGCGAGGTTGGTCAGTTCGCCGGTCTTGGTGTTGAGCTCCTGCAGCGTGGAATCGCTCGCGCTGCGGAACTGACCGACAAGCGCGCGGGAGCCATCGCGCGTGAGGTCGGCGGCGGCCCAGCTTCCTTCTTTGGCGAGCAGTTTGGTGCTCTTCTTGCTCGCGAGGTCGTAGCGATAGATGTGGAAGTCGTTCGCGCTCGTGTCGTTTGCGGTGTAGAGGAAACCGCTGGAATCATGCAGCCATGCATTGACGCTAAAGACCACTTGATCGTTGGCGAGCAGCGGCGTGGTGTTGGTCGCGGTGTCGGTGTTGTTCAGGTCCAGCAGAGAGACCTGCGTGCGTTCGTTGCCTCCGGCGGCGAAGAACACCAGCATCTGCTTGCCATCGGGCGACAGGCTGTAGCCTGACAGACCATCTTTGAAGTTGGTCAGTTGTTGCATGGGCGTGCCCGGAGCCGCGGTCGGAGGCGTTGCGCCGGCGGGAACACGGAACAACTGAAAGACTCCCGCGGGCCAGTCACGCACGTAGAGCGAGCCGTCGGGCGCGATGGTGGCTG
The DNA here is from genome assembly GCA_046316615.1 of Phycisphaerae bacterium. Taxonomy (GTDB): domain Bacteria; phylum Planctomycetota; class Phycisphaerae; order Phycisphaerales; family UBA1924; genus BJHL01. Next base: position 42,381 of record JBKDAN010000050.1, on the reverse strand, counting down.
CGCCGGGTGTGCGGATGCGGAAGAACTTCTCCACGCCCGGGCCGCGTTCTTCGAGACCGGGCGTGGTGATGCCGGAAGCAGAGACAGCGCCGGCTGGCTGAGCGTGCGAAGCGGGCTTCTGCGTGTGAGCGCAGCCAGCGAGCGCGACAAGCGAGGCGGCGACAACCAACGAATGACCGATCAGACGTGCCATGCGGAGTGCTCCTGAGGGTGTCGGCTTTCGCCGAGATGGGCGGAAGGTTACGCGCGTGCGCCGGATGCGGGCGCGTGACATCGTCTGAGCGGCGGCATCAGATGCGAGCTGTTGTTCGTATGCTTGTTGGCACACAGCCGCGCTACAGAGGCGGTCCCCCAGAAACCACCATGACTACCGCTGAAATCGCCATCGTCATTCAGAGCATTACTGCGACAAGCGTCGCGGGATCTTTGGTGTTTGCCGCCTATCAGTTCCGCCATCTTCGCCGAGCCCAGCACGTCGCGAACTTCACGAAGATGGTGGAGTTACAGATGCATCTTCGCGAAATGCGCGTGCATGATCCGCATCTTGCGAGGACGTACTCCCATGACGTGGAGTATCTTGCGGGGGACAAGGACGTGCGCGAGTACTTCTTCAACTTGATGCAATTGTCGGTGTATGAGATCGTGTGGTTCAGCTATCGCGAAGGACAGTTGCCCGAAGACTATTACCGCAGCTGGGAGAAGCGGATGCAAGCTATAGCCGCGGAGCCGAGCTTCCGGCGCATGGTGAGCAATCCGAGCATGAAGATCCACCACGACGAGTTCCAGACATATATCCAGCAAGTGGTGAAGGACACGCCACCGCGCCATGTGAGTGGGTAAAGCCACGTGCAGCGTGTGGGCACGAGTCCGCTTATCTCATGACGTACAGCACAGCGAGCCACGCGCCGACACCCATGGCCCACATGACGGCGGCGATGACGCGAGCCTCAAAGCCCTCGACCTCGAGCTCTGTCACGCACAGCCCCATGTACGCGATGTAGGTGAGAATGGCAGGCACAAAGGGCACCGGTATCCAGATAGGCAGCACGCCGACCAGCGCGTAGATGGCCGCGAAGCGTAGCGTGGTGAGCGGCCAGTTGCCGTCGTACTCCACGATGAACTGCTGGCTGATCCATAACGCCAGCATGCCCAGGGGCACCTGTGCGATCCAGATGATCGTGTAGGCCACATACATCTGCCATGAGTGGCCAAACACCGCGAGCCCTGTCGCCATGAGCGCAAGACCGACAAGGGTCAGAACGATCGGGCGGAGGTATGTGCGCCGCGCGATCGCTCGCGAGTCCTCTTCGAGAGCTGCGAAGTGGGGGTCGTATGCGCGAAGGGCGCTTGCCTTGGAGTTCTCCTGGCCGCACTCGGGGCAGATGTTGTTTGGAAGACCCGTGATGTCGTACTGACAGAACTCGCAAAGGCGTGGTTTGGCCTTCTTTTGCAGCTTGGCGAGGCGAGAGGACGCGATGCGGCGTGTGTGCTTGGCACGCTCGACTTCCGCATCGGGTGGGGCGATATCGAACGCGTGTTCCTCGGGCTTTGCATGCGCGGGCATGCTGGCCGCCCAGAAGCCGCCCGGCGTCGGCGGTGGGGGCACTGGGGCGGGGGCATCCTTCGGAACCTGCGGGGTCCGTGCTGGGTGAGGAGGTTGGCCGCTTCGTGAGTCCACGTTTCTCCTATCGGTGACACCGCCAACGGCTCCCCATCCGGGGATGGACGGACCAAAGCGTCCGGTTCGCCTACCGTTTGCCCATGAAGAAGATGCTGGCTGCCTGTATCTGTCATCCGCTGACCGCTCGTGGTGTCGCGTTGGCGGGCGTGCTTGCGATGAATGCTGCGGTGTTGGCTCAGGAAGCCAATACACTGCGTCCGCCCACGCCCGGCAAGCCGGAAACCCCTGGTCTCGTGATGCAGATCCTGTTCGCCGCGCTCGGGGTGGCGTTGGTCGCCGGCACGTTCCTTATCAAGGCGAAGCGCGGTCACCAAGATTGACCGACGGGTGTAGGGTTTGAATGGCCATCAAGCGTCTCGTGCTGGGCGAGCCCCGGCGGGAATTGGTGGAACCGGGCGCGCGAGGGTGCGCATGGAGTGCATGATGCAGAACTCTCGAAAGCGTCAGGTTGCAGCGTTGCTCATCGCAAACACGCTCGTTGGCGGCTACTTGCTGCTGCCCGATGCCGCCGCACAGCCCAGCTCGCGCGAGGCGACTCGTGACGCGAGCCGCGCTCGTGGTGACTACACGATGGTGTCAGGCCGAACCAACCAAGGCGGACCGAGCGTCGTGTACATCGTTGATAGCAGCAACCAGGAACTGGTCGCTCTCCGCTGGGATCAGACCAAGAAAGTCATGGGCGGCGTCGGCTATCGCAATCTCGCGGCCGATTCTCGCGGGGCCAAGGGCCGTTAAAGGAGCGACGACATGAACACAACATGCACACGTTGCTCCCGGTTTGACATTCGCTACGCCCTCGTCGCGCTGCTGTGCGTGCTGTGCGTTGCGGCGGGCGTCAAGATCGGTGGTGGTGCTGGCGGTGACAAGACTGCTTTGCCTTTCTCTTTGCCTGAGGCGCAAGCCGCAGGCGTTGTTTCGCAAGTTGGCGGCCTGACGGTCATGACAACCGATGCCACCAACGAGGACTTGCTGTTGGTGCTTGATAGCCGCAACGAAGAGTTGTTTGTCTATCGCACGCAGAATAACGAGTCCGTTCAGCTCCTTCAGCGGTACCCCATTCCTCAGCTCTTCGTGGACGCGCGTGCACGGAGCTTGGGCGGGCCGTAGAAGCGGAGAGAGGCTGGCAGCGGACAGCTGACATGTTGAACGAGTGCCCACCCCTGGTGCAATCCGTCGTTCATGTCAGGTTTCAGTTTTCAGCTCCGGGTTCTCTTCGCGGTGGAGTTCGCTTTGCCTATTTATCCCCTGCCTCAGTTTGAGGCTGATCTGAAAGAACAACTCGCAGAAGAGGATCGCAAGGCGTACGAGGCCCTCAAGGCTCCCAAGACGCTGGTGGTGCGCTATGGCAGTATGAAACTCATCGGTGAGTTTCAGCACCAGGGCACGGCCAAGCCTGGGTGCGGTAGCAAAGTAGTTGTTCGCACCTTCCGGGGCGTGGAACTGGGCGAGATGCTGACCAGCACGTGCCCCAACAGCGGCTGCAGCAAGAGCGTGTCGCGTCAGGACATGCTGCAGTACATCGAGAACTCCGGCGGCAGCGACTATCCCTTCTACACCGAAGGCAAGGTGCTCCGCATCGCTACCAAAGAGGACATCGACAAGCAGGCGAAGATCGAGCAGAGCAAGCACGAACTCAAGCTGCAAGCCAAGCAGGTGGCGAGCCGGTTCAATCTCCCGCTCAAGATCGTCGAGGTTGAGCCCATCCTGGGCGGCGACAGCATCACTGTTTTCTTCGTGACTGAGGGCGAGCAGAAGATCGAAGTGCGCGATGTCGCCCGTGAGCTGGGGCAGTTCTTCCGCACGCGTGTCGAGATGCGAAACGTCGGTGCGCGTGATGAAGCTCGCCTGACGGCTGACTATGAAAAGTGCGGCCAGTATTGCTGCTGCAAGAACTTCCTGAAGGTGCTCAAGCCCGTCAGCATGAAGAGCGCGAAAGTGCAGAAGGCCACGCTCGACCCGCTCAAGATCAGCGGTCGTTGCGGGCGGCTGATGTGCTGTTTGCGATACGAAGACGAGACATACGAGAGCCTTGCGAAGAAGCTGCCGCGCAAGAAGACGCGTGTCGGCACGTCCGAAGGCGACGGCACGGTCATCGACGGTCAGATTCTGACGCAGTTGGTGCTGGTGCTGCTCGATGAGCCCGGGACCGATGGCAAGGATCGCCAGGTTGCGATTCCCGTCGAGAACCTTTTGCCACCAAAGAGCGACAAGGCTCCGGTTCGCCCAACCTACGACGAACGTGATCGTCGCGGCGGACCGCAGAGCGGCGGCGGCGGAGCAGGTGCGCCAGGTCGCGGCGATCGGCCTCGTGGCGATGGGCGTGAGCGTCCGCGTGAGCCGCGGCGCGATTTGCAGCCGCCTCGCGAGGATGCCGCACCGGCAAGTAAAGCGGAAACGCCCGAGATGGCTCCGCCACGCGCCAGCACGGCAGGTGACGCAAGTGAATGGGGTGAAGATGCGGGCGCGAACCGTCCCGCACGTGAAGCTCCGGCGCGTGAAGGGCAGCCCCGAGAAGGCCAATCACGCGAGAATCGGCCGCCTCGTGACAATCGCGAACAGCGTCCGCGCGAGGGGCGCGAGAACCGTGATGGCCGGCGCGACGGGCCGCGCGATGATGGTGGACCCAGGCGTGACGATCGTCCTCGCGAGAGTCGCGGTCCCAAGCCCGGCAATGCACGCGACGGACAGCCGCGCGACAATCCGCCAAAGGCCGATAGCGTGGACGATCTGATGGGTGGCGATCTGCTTGCGGATGACCCCATGCGTGGCAACGCGGGCGGGCCCGACCGTGGGCAAGATCGTGGTCCGCGTCGCGAAGGTGGTGGTCGACGCCGTCGTCGGCGCGGTGGCGGTGGGGGCGGCGGTGGAGGTCCGCGTCCGGGCGGCCCACAAGGTCCGCAGGGCGGTCCACCCAGCAACGGCTGATGTCACGCATGCATGACGCATGCTTTGTATAGTGGTGCAAGGAGCGATGCTTGGCCGACACGCAAACCGTTGATCCCGCGACCACGATGCCCAAGGTTCGTGCTGTGCAACAGACGAACCTGAAGGAGACATTCACGTCGATCATCATCGCCTTCGCGATGGCGTTCATCTTCCGCGGCTTCGTCGTGGAAGCGTTTGTCATTCCCACGGGCAGCATGGCGCCGACGCTGCGTGGTGCCCACCTGCAATGGCGTGATCGCGAGTCAGGCTATGAGTGGGCGGGCGGCCCGCAAGACGGCAACCCCATGGCCCCGGCGCAGATCCAGACCGACACAGTCGGCATGAATGTCAACACCGGCAAGCGAATTCAGGAGAAAGAGAAGAAGCTGAGCGGCGGTGACCGCATCTTCGTGCTCAAGTATCTCTACTCGGTGTACGACCCCAAGCGATTTGACGTCGTCGTCTTCAAGAATCCCACCGATCCGCCGGTGAGCTACATCAAGCGATTGATCGGGCTGCCCGGTGAAGAAGTGGCGCTGGTGGACGGTGATGTTTTCGTGCGTCGGCCGGCGACCAATGAGCAAGTGACGGATAGCTGGCTTGCGTTGGACTGGCAGGTGCAAAGCAAGCCCGAGCATGTGCAACGCACGCTCTGGATGGATGTGTTTGACAGTTCTTACACGCCGCTGCGAGATACGTCATTCCGTACGCCCTTCCGCGGCGTAACGGACGGCGCGGTGGATGCGACGACATGGGACACGACCGCCAACACGGGCGTGTACGCGTACAAAGGCGACAAGCCGACCGTGCTGGAGTGGTGGGGCCGTCCTGACAGTCTGCCTTCACTCAGCGACTGGTACGCGTACAACGTCGAGAGCACAGTCGGCAACCGTTTTCAGCGGTTTCCGATGAGCGACTTGCGCATGTCGCTGGGCGTTCGTCCGGAGAAGGACGGCGCGAAGGCGAGCGCGGTGATCGTGGCCCGCGGGCATGAGTTTCGGTGCGATGTGGAGGGTGACGCTGTCACGCTTCGCATGCGGCCGCTTGACTCGCAGGAGTGGACACAACTGGCCACAGGCAAGCTGGCTTCGCCCTTGCGTGGCGGACACGTGACCAATCTGGACTTCTGGCATGTTGACCAGACTGTGCAGTTGTGGGTCGATGACGAGCTGGTAGCGCGCGGGTCGTATGCGTGGTCACTTCAGGATCGGATGCGTAACTCGCTGGGCGCGAGCATCGCAGATATACGCGGAAGCTCGGGGGCTCTGCTTGCTGTGAGCCGGCCACCTTCGTCCGCGGCGATCCGCTGGGAGTTTGCGGGTGGGCCAGTCAGCGTGTACCGGGTGAAGGTGCAGCGCGACGTGTACTACCAGCCCAACGTGGCGACTGACGGTCGCTCGCCCGCGCTGGCAACGCACCCTGACGCGCCTTTGCTGCTGGAGAACGACCAGTTCTTCATGTGCGGCGACAACAGCCCCAATAGTCTCGACGGTCGCCTGTGGGGACGGCCCTCGCCTTGGGTTGCGGCAGTTGATCCGTCGCCGGGTGTGGTGCATCGTGACCTTGTGATCGGCAAGGCTTTCTTCGTCTACTTCCCCGCTTTGCAAACCACGCCGGTCGGCGCACCGATGATTGACGCGGGCAAGCTCCGCTGGGTGTGGTAGGTCGCAGCGGTTTGGAGCGACATGAACCAGAGTCTCAACAGACAGGGCAGCGCGAAGTGCGCTGCCGTTTTCTCTTGTCGTTGCGATCCGCGTCGTGTCAGCGTACAGGCTGCACAAGCAGTGCGATGGCTTGCGGCAGCAGCATGGGCTGGCTTTGCTCGCCGGTTGTCATCTGCTTGAGCGTTGCGTGCGTCGCGCTTTCAAGGATGAGTGCGACGCGGGCCTTCATGCCAGCGGCTTCTTGCAGCAACTTGCCCACGTTGCGTGTGGTCTTGTACGTGTGGCGTGCGTGCAGATTCAACTTGCGGAGTTGTGCGGTCACTGGCTTGACTTGAGACTCGGCCTCGGGCGTTCCGTTGCTGAGCACGTATACATCGGGGCGCAGGCCCGCGAGCTCCAAGACTTGTTCATCGGTCGGGAACTTGCCGCGATCTTGCAGTACCAGACTCAGCACGACATCGCCCATGCCAAAGCCAACCGCGGGCGTTGGTGGACCGCCGAAGAGTTCGACAAGGTTGTCATAGCGTCCGCCTCCCGCGATTGCTCGCTCGGCTCCGCTGGCCTCGTGCACTTCAAAGACCATGCCGGTGTAGTAGGCCAGGCCTCGAACGATGGAGAGATCGAAGTCGATCCAATCGATGATGCCCGCGGCGAGAAGCTCCTTCGCAAGCGGCATGACCGCTTCACTGAAGTAGGTCAGATCCACAACGTGATCGGTTCTTTGGCCGCTGGGCGTCACTTCGTCCACTGTGACGCGCACGATGCCCTTCTGGAACACCTCCGCCTGCTCGATCGTGAAGCCGAACTGCGCGATCGCCTGCGCGAACTGCGGCGCGGGCATCTTGTGCTTGCTATCCAGAAGTTTGAACAGCTCGGCGTGTCGTTCGACGGGCAAGCTGCGAGAGGTAAGCCAGTCGGCCAGCGCCTTGCGATGATTGACCTTGACGCGGACGTCTTGCGGCGTGAGGCCCAGCCCCGCCAGCACGCTGACGCAGGTCGCGATGATCTCGGCGTCGGCCTGCGGCGAGTTGTCGCCGATCAAGTCAACGTTCCACTGCAGGAACTCGCGCAGTCGGCCACGCTGGGGGCGCTCCGCACGAAACATGGTGGGCGTGCAGAACCACTTCGTCGGCTTTGGCAGCGCGTTCGCCTTGGTGGCGTACAAACGCGCAAGCGTGGGCGTGAACTCAGGCCGCAGGGCATACGTCTTCTCGCCGCCATCCCGCGTAAAACTGAAGAGTTCACTCACAATGCCATCGCCGCTCTTGACGGTGTAGAGCTCGAGATGCTCAAACGTCGGGCCATCCACTTCTTCAAACCCGTGAATGATCGATGCGCGGCGCCACGCTTCGAGAATGAAGCGCCGCTTTGCGGCATCGAGTGGATAGAAATCACGTGTGCCTGTGGGGGCTTGAAAAGACTGCTTAGCCATTGGTGTGGCAGGGTAGCGAGGCCGCCATCTGCATGAGGAGCGATGTGCCGGCTTACCAGATCAATATGGCGATGTGATTGACGTTCGTTCCCGTGGGTCCGGTGTGCACAAGAGCCTGCAGCTCTGCAAGTGCGTGGTGTGCATCGTGATTGTCGAGCGCGGCCTGAAGCGACTGTCGAGACGAACTACGAAGCATCTCGGCCCTCACGATCGCACCGGCTGCGTGCGTCGGACCGTCGATCCCATCACTGCTGTATGCAAGCAGAGAGCATGCATCGTCAGCCTGCATCGCAAGCAGTGCCGCAAGCGCCAGTTCCTGACTCGGACCGCCATGGCCCGTCGAGCCGGTCGCAGTGACAGTCCATTCCCCGCCGAGCAGCAAGGCTTGTGGATCGGACGATCGCCGCGGCGAATGACGTATCTGCCGCATCTGCTGCACCATATCCCGTGCGATCTCCGCCGCTTCGTCTTCAACGCGTTCGCTTACCTGAGTGATCTGGACGCCCTGCGATTGCAGCGAGCTCTGTGCCGCGGCGAGCATTATGGCGTTATCACCAACGATGATCTCGTGTGTTCGTGCGCTGAACGCATCGCGTGACTTCGGCGTTTCAGCCGCGTAGCCTCGTTCGCCTCGCTCAAGATGTGCGAGAATGCTGGGCACATCACAGATGTTGTGTGATCCGAGGATGGCTTTCGCATCTGCGAACGTTGTCGCGTCAGGTACGGTCGGGCCACTTGCGATGGTGTCGAGGGCCGGCGTGCCGTCAGTCGCAGGAAGCACGTCACTCAAGATTGCAGTAACCAATGTGCCAGCGGCGCACGCTCGCGCGAGGCCGCCACCCTTGAGCTGCTCAACGTGTTTGCGGACCGCGTTGAGTTCCCGAATGGTCGCGCCACTTCGTTGCAGTGCTCGAGTGCAACTAATCAGCTCGTTGAGCGATACCCCCTCGACGGGAAGGCACAAGTGTGCGCTCGCGCCGCCTGAAAGCAGAACCAGCAGCGTATCTTGGGGTGAACACGATTGCACGAAGGCAAGTGCCTCCTGTGCCGCGTTGACATTTCGGAGCGAAGGCAGCGGATGATCGCACGGGCGCACCGTTGTCGCGCGAGCAAAGCCACGTGTCAATTGGTGTGCGGCGTCCAAAAGTTCGGGCGGGCAGGTGATGAAGATGCCACCGAGTTGTGAAGCAGGCAGGCGAGAGAGCGCCGCCTGAAGCATTGCGGGGCTCGCTTTGCCTGTTGCGAACAGATGTGTTCGTCCTCGCAGCAGCGGAGTGATCTGATCCCACGCTGCGTCGGTCGCGTGCTCCGCATCGGCTGCACGCTGACATGCCGCCAAGACCTCATGCAGCAGGCGGATCAACATGTGCGATCGTACCTGCCGCATGCGCGAGGCGTGCTATTCGCTCTTTCGCGACAACTCGCAGGCTTTGCCAAACTCCCGGCAGATGGTGTGGTCGCAGCAGCAGGCCATGCGAGCCTTGCACGCGCGCCTGCCGTGCCAAATCAGCATGTGGCTGACATCGCACCATGTTTCCTGCGGAAACTGGGCCATCAGCCACCTCTCGATCACCGCAACGTTGGGATTCTCCCCGCTGCCAATCGCAGTCTTGGGTACTAGCCCGAGCCGAACCGCCAGCCGTGCGATGTGCGTGTCGACGACGAAGCCGGCGTTCAGGCCGAAGGCGTTGCCCAACACCACGTTGGCGGTCTTGCGAGCAACGCCGCGCAGTGTGAGCAGCTGCTCCATCGTGCGCGGCACTTCGCCAGCAAAGTGCTCGCACAGTGCTTGCATCGCGGCCTGCACGGCCTTGGCCTTGTTGCGAAACAGTCCGATTGACTTGATATATGGTTCGATCTGCTCGGGCGCGGCGTCGGCAAACGCGCGGGGAGTGGGGAACGCCTTGAACAACGCGGGCGTCACTTTGTTGACAGCGACGTCCGTCGTCTGCGCGGAGAGAATCGTTGCGATCAGCAGTTCATGCGGCGTGCTGTAGACGAGTTCACACGTCGCGTCGCCATAGTGCTCGCGCAGGGCCGCCAGCAGTTTGTCGGCTCGTTCCCGTCGCTGCGGTGTCACTCGCGGTAGCTTGACCGTGATGGCGGGCTGCATCTTGGCAGCGGGGGTCGGGTCTCGAAATGCATCGTTGCGAGGCATGCATCAGCGTACGAGCGACGCAGCGTGTGGCGGGCGCAGCGATGCGAGTCATGTGCCAGCGTGAACCTGTGATGGCACGCCCCGGCCAATCCCTCGGGCGGTGAGCAGTCCGAGGATGACAACGCCCACCAACATGCCGCTGAAGAACTTGCTCGCCACGGGGTGATACTTGTCGAACGACGCCTGTGCGACGAGCGCGGCGTCTAGGTTCTTCGCGTCGAGCGCTGTCCAGAACGCGTGGAGGTCCGTCTGCATCGCGGGCGCAAGCCACGCCAGGTACACGGCCAGCGTCGTGAGCACCAGTGATGTAACACCGACCCGAGCAATCCACAGGCGACGACCAACCTGCGCGGAACGACGACCCAGCGCGCTGGCGATGAACAAGGCGAGTACCACGGCGCCGGAGAACAACTGCAGCCAATCACACACGCCAAAAACTCGGTTCTGCACACGACCCGCGATGTACTTCCAGTGTTCATCGCCAGGAAGTACCAGATTGCCGACGTTGGCGCCCATCTGCCGCACTTCCGGGAAGATGATCGCGGCGGACGCGCCCGTCATGATGAGGGCACCCGCCCAGATTCCAAGCACCCAGACGCTCATCGCATCGAGTTGGTCATTGCGTCCCGGCATGTGTGCAGTGTACCAGATTTTCACTCATCGCGGGATAGGGGTCATGCAGTTACCATCATCTTGCTGATTTCTTCGAGTGATTCATCTCGGGCTCGCGTCATTGGCTTCGCCGTGGCTGCAATGGCAGTCACGCTGATTGCTTTGCCTGTTGTCGGCGTTGTGCGAGCGGTGGCGCTGGCATGGCACGCCGATGACGTGAGGGCGATCAATGCGTCGCATCTGGCCATCTCTCTTTCGTTGCTTGCCAGCACATTGGCGTGGGCGGTGGGTATCGCCCTTGCTGCCGTAGTGCTCGCCTGGTTGCCAGCGTGTGCGCTGGCACGCAGCGGAGCAATGAATCGTGGTCGAGCGGGCCCGCTTGCCGCACTGGCGCTGGTGCCCATGCTGCTGCCCAGCTACCTGACGTACCACGCCATTGGTCTTTCGCGTGCGCCGCAGACATTGCTGGGCGACTGGCTCGAACAGCTTTCACACGGAGCGATGCCTGCGGCGCCGATCATCGCTGGACGCGTCATCGCATTCATCGGCCTGGCGTTGTGGACTTGGCCGCTTGCCGCGTTGGTCATGGGTTGGTCGCTTTCGCACGTGCCGCCATCTGTGGTCGATGCACTGCGCGTGGATGGTGCGTCGCGCTGGCGCCGGCACATGGAGTTGGCCAAACTGGTCCGAGGCAGCATCGTGTGGTCCGCCCTCCTGCTGATCCTCATCATGCTGGGTAGCAGCGTACCGCTTCACCTTGCGCAGGTGCCCACGATCTCGCTGCAGGCGTGGCTGTCGATCAACATCGATCCGGGCAACGTGAAGGTGTGGCTCCTGACATGGCCCGTACTGCTCGTTGCGTTGGTTGCAAGCGTGCTCTTTGCTGGGCAGTTGACACGGACGAACGAGTTTGCAAGCTCTGAGCCGCCTCGAGTGCAGCGAAGTAACCCCGACTGGACCGTCGTTGCGCTCGGTTGCCTGACATGCAGTGCGACATTGCTGCCACTCGTGCTTTATGCCATCACGCTGCGCAGTTGGCAGTCCTTGATGCTCTTTCTGCGTGTCAGCGGCGAAGCCATCGCGCGGAGCGGGCTCGTGGCGGTGTGTGTCTCGGGCTTGTTGGTCTTGTTCACGCTGGCTACCTGGTACTTGCTCGCAGTCAGGCGCGTCCGAGCCGTGAGCGTGCTTGCGTTTATCGGTATGTTCGGGCTGCTCGCTCCGGGATCGCTGGTGGGGCAGGCGTGGGCGCTGGGCGTGAATCTGCCGTTCGTGCCTTATGCAGTTTCCGATAGTCTGCTCCCGACAGTTGCGTCACATGTGACGCGGTTTCTGGGGCTGGCCGTGCTGGCGGGTGTGTTCTTTGCGCGCAGCGAAGGCCAGAGTGTGCGCTCGCAGCGACAGATTGATGCGGGCGCCAGCGTGCGGGCGTGGTGCATCACGAGCTTGGCAGGAAAAGTTCCAGCACTGCTCGGACTGATACTCGCGTTTGCATGTCTCAGCTTGCATGAGATTGACAGCAGCATCGTGTTGCAGCAGCCGGGCACACAGAGCCTGGCGCAGACGCTGCTCGCGCAACTGCACTTTGCAAGGCAGGAGGAGATGGCGGCGGGCGCGATCATTGTGGTGGGCGGAGGTGTGGTGATCGCTGCTTTGTCCGCGTGGCTGGTCACGCGCGGGCGGCAAAGTGATTGAGGGTTGGGCCAGCAATAATCGATCTATGAGCATGCAAAGAGCCCAGCCGCCCGCTGATCCGCTGGAAGCGATGGTGATGAAGGCGCTGGACATGATCGACGCGGAGCGTCCTGCCGACGCTGAGGCGATCTGTCGCCGAGTGCTTGCAAAGTCACCGCACTATCCGCATGGGTTGCGCGCTCTGTCGAACGCGCTGTTCCTCCAGCGCAAATATGCAGCTGCTGAGCACTACGCCACGCTCGCCGAGCAGCACGCTCCACCCAACGATGCGTTCTTTTTGCACGCTCTTGCGAGGCAGTTCCGACAGCTGGGTCCCAACGAACGCGTCTCGCGCACTTTTCGCAAGGCAATCGCCATCGATCCTGCGGAAGCTGAGTATCACATCGGGCTAACAGAGAACCTGCTTGCACTCAATGAGTTCGTGGAGGGCGCGACTGCGGCGCGGGCAGGCATCGCTCGCGTGCCGACCAATCCTGATCTTCGGTTCAACAACATCGTCGCGACGCTCAACCTCGGTCGTGCCGAGGAAGCCTCGGCACTTGTGGACGATCTGGTGACACACGCCCCCAAGTACACGCCGGCTTTATTGCTTCGAAGCACGATTCAGCACTATGCCGGATTGACGAACGCTGCGCAGTCACTTGCCGATGCGCAGGCGTACTGGGAGCGAGAACTACCGCACATACTGCCCTTGCCTTCGCCGCCTCGCCGCAAGCCCGGTCCGTTACGCGTCGGGTTTCTATCACCGGATTTGCGAGAGCACTCGGTCGCGTACTTCATCCGTTCCATCATCGAGCATCTCGATCGTGAGCGTTTTGTCGTCGCGTGCTATATGTCATGTCCGCAGCAGGACACGGTGACCGAGCGGATTCGCAAAGCAAGTGATATCTGGCGTGATGTGAGTCTGGGCACACAGGCGGCTGTCGCCAACTGCATCCGCAATGACGATATTGACGTGCTGGTGGACCTAGCGGGGCACACCGCCGGCGGCAGCATGTTCGCGCTTGCGATGAAGCCCGCACGTGTGCATGTGACGTACCTCGGCTATCCGGGCACGACGGGTCTGCCGACAATGGACTACCGCCTGGTTGATGCACACACCGATCCGGCGGGTTCTCCCTACGACGCTCAAAGGCACGCGTCCGAAGCGCTCGTGCGACTTGATCCATGCTTCTTGTGCTACACGCCGCCCGAAGACGCGCCGCCGGTGGCGACGCGAGATGCCGGGAGCCCGATCACATTTGGCTCGTTTAATGCGATGAAGAAGACAACGCGTCGCACGCTGCAGTTGTGGTCGCGTGTGCTCGCTTCCGTGCCCGGCTCGCGGCTCTATCTCAAAAACTCGTCACTCAAGAACATGTCGCTGCGAGAGGACTTCTTGGCGCGACTCGCTGATGCGGGCATCGCACGCGATCGTGTCGAGCTTGCGCCTTTCACGGCTTCCACCCGTGAGCATCTGACGTGCTACGGGAATATCGACATTGCGCTCGACACGTTCCCGTATCACGGCACCACAACAACGTGCGAAGCGCTCTTCATGGGCGTACCTGTCATCTCCCTCATGGGCGACGCGCACGTTTCTCGGGTGGGTAACAGCGTGTTGCACGCGGCGGGATATCCGGATTGGCTCGCCCAATCCGAAGATGACTATATTGCAATCGCGCAGCGACTGGCCGCAAACCGTGCAGCCTTGGCATCGCAGCGCGAACAACTCCGCGCCCGCATGCTCGCTTCAGCGTTGTGCGATGCAACTGCGATGGCCAAGCGATTTGGTGATGCCATCGGGCGCATCGCGCGTGAACGCCACGTGCTGTAACGACGGGTTTCCAGCCCGAATCGGAGCTTCCCGCGCAAACAAGGACATTGTGATACGATTTGCCTCCTAAGGAGTACATCGCATGTGCTCCAATCGAAAGGCATCCCATGTTCTCGCGCACTGCGCTTCCCACCGTCATTGCTCTCGTCGCCACATTCGTCGCGCCCGCGATCTCGCTGGCGCAGCAACTCTCGCACGAGAAGTACGCGCTGCCGAACGGCATGACAGTCATTCTCCATCAGGATCGCAGCGTGCCCCAGGTCGCGGTCAACATCTGGTATCGTGTGGGCGCTCGCAATGAGCCGGTCGGGCGCAGCGGTTTCGCGCACCTGTTCGAGCACCTGATGTTCATGGGCACTCATCGTGTGCCAGGTAGTGACTTTGATGTCATCATGGAGACCGGCGGCGGGGCGAATAACGCCAGCACGAGCCTTGATCGCACCAATTACTTCTCTAGCGGGCCCTCGTCCCTGTTGCCCACACTCCTCTGGCTCGACGCTGATCGCCTCGAGGACATGGGCTTGTACATGACCAAGGACAAGGTCGACAAGCAGATCGCCGTCGTTCGCAACGAACGTCGCCAAGTCATTGAGAACGCGCCCTATCAGAAAGCGGCAGACGATTCCACGCGGCTCATGTATCCCGATCACCACCCGTATTACAACGGCGTCATGGGGCCGCACGCCACGATTGAAAGTGCGACTGTGCAGGATGTGAAGGACTTCTTCGCAAGCTTCTACGTGCCAAGCAATGCGTCGCTCGTGGTCGCGGGCGACTTTGATCCTGCGGTCGTCAAGCCCATGATCGCGGATATGTTCGGCACGTTGCCGCCGGGGAACGTCGCGACGGCACGCGCCGTGCCCGATGCCACGCTGTCGCGCGTGGTCCGCCAAACCAGCCTCGACAAGGTCGCGCAGCCGGGCATCTTCATCTCGTATCACAGCCCGGCCTTTTACGCGGAGGGTGATGCCGAGATGGACCTGATCGGCGCGATGCTTGCAACTGGAAACAACAGCCGCTTGTACAAGCGGCTCGTTGTCGAAGAACAGCTGGCGACTGATGTCATGGCATATCAGGAATCGGCCGGACTCTCCTCCCTGTTCCGCGTCACCGTCATTGCAAATCCCGACGCGCGCCTCGAAGCTATCGAGAGGATCATCGACGAAGAGATCGCAGCGTTGACGACGCGTGGACCTGACGCCGCCGACCTTGCCAGCCGCAAGAGCGCCGTGGAACTCAGTAAAGTGGCGAGCCTGCAATCTCTCGAAGCTCGCGCTGATCGGCTCAATGAATACGACTACTACCTCGGCACGCCTGACGGCTTGCAGAGGGATCTGGCCCGCTATCGCAGTGTGACGGCGGATTCAATCAAGTCGTGGGCCGCGAACGTGCTGACACCCAACGCTCGCCTGGTGCAGTACGTACTTCCAGAAGAAGTCGATCGCTCCACCAATCCGCGTGACGAACGCCCGAAGGACTTTGCCAAGGCAACCTTCACGCCGCCTACGCCTCAGGCTTTCAAGCTGCAGAATGGCTTGCAAGTGCGAGTCTTCAGCAAGCCGGGCTTGCCGCTGGTGCACATGGAGCTGATTGCAAAGCCGCAGGCAACGACTGACACTGTCGCGACAATGGGCCGCGCGGTGCTCATGGCCGACATGCTCAGCGAGGGCACCAAGACGTTGACTGGTGAGCAGTTCGCGAGCGAACTCCAATCCATTGGTGGCAGCTTCGACGCCGGCGCATCCCAAGACGAGGTGAGTGCATCGATGACCATGCTGAAGTCAGGGCTTGAAAAGGGCATGACGCTGTTTTCTCAGGCACTGACAGCGCCCCGCATGAGTCAGGCTGACTTTGACCGCGTGAAGTCGTTGCACCTGCAAGATCTGGCGCAAGCCAATGACGATCCCAACGCCATCGCCGGCAAGGTCGCCGCTCGCATGGTCTGGGATGCAACCAACCCCTACAGCGTGCCGGCTGCGGGAACCGTCGCAAGCGTGTCGCCCCTCACGCTGGTTGATATCACGTCGGCACACACTTCGCTGGTGTCGCCCGCAAACAGCACGCTCATCATCTCAGGCGACCTGTCGCTTGCAGAAGCCCAAACGCTCGTCACGTCAGCGCTGGGTGGCTGGACATCCTCGGTTGCACAGCTTGCAACGACACAGACGAGCTTCGGAGCGTCCCAGACTTCCAACCTGCGCATTTACGTGGTCGATCGCCCCGGCGCGGTGCAGACGGTCGTGCATCTGCGCTCGCCCTCATCCAGCTACGCACAGATGGACCGCCCCACGACGTACATGCTCAACACTATCTTGGGCGGCAGCTTTACCAGTCGCCTCAACCAGAACCTGCGCGAGCGCAACGGCTTTACGTACGGTGCAGGCTCACGCGTTCAAGCGGGTCGCAACGTCGGTCAGTTCTTCGCTCGCACCAGCGTGCAAAGCGCCGTCACCGCGCCAGCGCTCAAGGAGTTCTTCTTTGAGCTTGCCCGCATCAAGTCTGGCGACATCTCGCAAGACGAAGCCGCGAAGGCTCGCGAAACGGTCACCAACGACGTTGTTTCAAGCTTCGGTACCCTTGAAGGCACCGCTAGTTCGGCGACGCAGATCATCTCCGTTGGCGGCCAGTGGACCGATATCGCCACTGAATTGGCTGGCCTGCAAAGCGTCGATGCGTCCAAGCTCAACACGGCCGCCTCTCTGTTCGTGCAACTCAAGAAAGCCGTACTCGTCCTCGTGGGCGATAAAGCCACCATCATGTCCGCCCTGAAGGATCCGTCACTTGCCGATCTTCAGTTGCCCGAGCCGATGATCGTCGATGCCGAGGGCAATCCGATCGGGTCGTAATGCCTAATTGCCGGTGTTGCTGCAACATCTCGCAATCTGGCGGATTCGCTGCTATCATCGGCCCCTCGCCGACACAGGGCGTGTTCGGCTTTCTTTCGGTTTCCTGCGGTCCAGCGTCGCGGGCGTTTGGGAGTATCTGATTCATGCAAGCCAGCAACCTCAGCCCCGGCATGGGTGTCAAGATCGACGGCAAGCTGTTCGTGGTGACGGGCATCGAGCACCGCACGCCGGGCAACCTGCGCGCGTTCGTGCAGCTCACCATCAAGGACGTGCTCAAGGCCCAGACCCTCGAAAAGCGCTACAAGCCCACGGATGACATCGAGATCATCGACCTCGATCGTCGCGAAATGGAGTATCTCTACAGCGACTCCACCGGCGCGACCTTCATGGACGGCGAAAGCTACGAGCAGTACACCATGCCCGTCGATGTGCTGGGCAACGCCCTCAAGTTCCTCCGCCCCAACAGCAAGACCAATGTCCTGCTCTACGACGGCAACCCGATTCTCATCGAACTGCCCGCCAGCGTTGAGCTGCAGGTGAAGGACTGCCCCCCCGAAGTGAAGGGCGCCACAGTCACCAACCAGACCAAGGACGCTGAGATGGAAACCG
Organism: Phycisphaerae bacterium; assembly: GCA_046316615.1. GTDB lineage: Bacteria > Planctomycetota > Phycisphaerae > Phycisphaerales > UBA1924 > BJHL01. The sequence goes on along the minus strand of JBKDAN010000050.1, from coordinate 24,946 downwards.
GCCTCATGGTCCGCGTGCCCGCCTTCATCAAGGTGGGTGAGAACCTCCGCATCGCCACCGCCGACGGCAGCTACCAGAGCCGGGCGTAAGTAATGCACAGCGATAAACCAACAAAGCTACAAAGCGAAAATGATCAGAAGGCCAACGCCTCCTGATCATTTTCGCTTTATCGCTTTCCGCTTTATCGTTTTGCCGATACATCGGCATGCTCCTCGTTCTCATCGGTCTTCGTGGCAGCGGCAAGACGACCCTCGCGCCCATCCTCGCGAGCAAACTCGGTTACACCGCGCTCGATCTCGATGATGCCACGCTTCGCGTGCTGGGCGAGAAGAGCGTCGTCGATGCCTGGCAGCATCACGGCGAGAGCGGCTTTCGCACCGCCGAGTCGATGGCGCTGCGTGACGCGCTCGGCAAACACAACCTCGTCATCGCATGCGGTGGCGGCACACCAACCGCCCCGGGCGCGACCGCGATGCTGACTGCGGCGCAGGAGTCAGGCAAAGCGGCCATCGTCTATCTCCGCGGCACGATCGAAACGCTGCAGGATCGCTTGCGCCAGTCAGGCGTGGCCAATCGCCCCGGCCTGACCGGCAGTGATCCCATCAGCGAAGTGCCCATGCTGTTCATGAAGCGCGACCCGCTCTACATGAGCATCGCCAGTTGCACGGTTGCCATTGATGGTCAGACCATCGATCAGACCGTCGAGAACATCGGTTGGATGCTCGACGCCAGCGACGAAGACGACACGACAAGCCGCTGAAAGCTCGCTGACCCTTTGCCGTAACATGCCGCTATGAACAACGCTAAGGGGAAGCCGCGTCGCTGGCGTCGCATCGCGAAGTGGGCATGTGTGCTGCTGGCAGTCGCCGTCAACATCGTCGCGATCGAAGCGATCCGCGCCGCGTCGCTCAAACCGTCGATCACCACCGACTACGCCAAACAAATCAACGACCTCACATTTGCACAGGTCCCGCCCGGCCATTCGCGCCGCGAATGGCGCGAACTCACGGGCGTCGTGAGTTCGCTCACGCCGCGATTTCCCACAGGCAACGAAACTTCGCCCGACATCGTCGTCGATGCGCTGACCGCCGACGACATCGCAGCCCTGCGGCAGTTGCCCTCGCTCGCATACGCCATCAAGCGACTTCAGCCCGATCGTTCCATCGCCGCGCAGGTCGCTCCACTTGTTGACGAAGGCCTGAACACCAGCCCGCTCCGCGGCGCGGCTCGCCTCATTCGCTGTCGTCTCGAAGTCGCACTTGCCGGGCAACAACCCGACATCGCAGCCGAGTCACTCGACCAACTCGATGCCCTCGCGACCGTGTCGTGCGTGCAGCCCGCATACTTGTCGTATCTCACTGGCTCCGCAATCGAAGCACTCACGACAGGCACGATTCGGCAAGCACTCATCGAAGGGCGAATCTCACCGGAAATGGCTCGGCTGCTTCTGACCGCGCTGACCAACGCACGCCCCAAACCCGCGGCGCCGCTTTATCAGGTGAACATCGCGCTCTCGCAAGCTTTCGACCAAGCACAACGCACCTTCACCGACGACGGCGACAATTGCGGCACCCTCATCCTCACCGCGTACAACACGCACATCGCGGACGCCAATCCGCTGACACCCGAGCACGAAGCCTACATCACCTCGCTTCACGGCGAAATGCCCGACTACACGCACTGGCGCTACAACATGTTTCAGTGGCGTCTCCCCTCGCGCCTCGAGTCGCTCGGGAAGTTCGCCGAGGCCATAAATGAGATCGTCGCCGACAGCCAGAAGCCTGCATCGCAGCGCCGCTCGCCCGACGCATGGAAAGCACGGCGCGCAGCTCGCACATCTCTCACCGAGAACATTTTCACCCAAGCTGTTGCCCTCGAATCCGCGGCCTCTATTGGAGATGCCGAAGCCTCCAAACGCGGCGGCACGCTGCTGCAACTCGCCCTCATGGCTCACAAGCATCGCGTCGGCACCTACCCCGCCTCACTCGAACAACTTGTGCCAACAGAATTGTCCGCGCTGCCAACCGACCTGCTCGCGCTCGACGGCCGCTACATCTATCGCGTCGATGGTGACAACTACGTGCTTTACAGCGTCGCGGCCGATGGTGTCGATAACCAAGGTGCGATGCGTTCCACCGAAGCGTTTCGGGTGTTTTACAATGGTGACCTTGCCGCGGGACACGACTTCGTCTTCAGCAGCAATGTCGAATTCTGACACTCGCTCGTGCATCGCGCCTGAACCGTCCTCATGTCTGCCCCTTCCGCCCAACACGTCATCACCCCCTGCCCGACGTGCCAGCGGCGGATCGCGGTTGCCGCTGACACCGCAGATGGTCAAACGCTGACCTGCCCGCACTGTCAGGCGGAGTTCATGATTCGCCACCGCGTGACGACTGCGCCGCTTCCCCCATCAGCCGGCACCGACACGCTCGACAACACGCTGCGCGAAGCCGCTGTTCCGGTCGCGAAGGTCGACGCGGGCGATGTCGCATCGCTGCCTCCCAAGGACGGTCCCGAACAGGAAGTCATGATGCTCCGTCCGTCGCTGCTCCGCAGCAATCCGGCGGTGTACTTGGGGCTGTGGCTGGTCATGGCAGTGGGGGCCCTGCTCGCCATCAAGGCGTTGCGTGTGGCAACCGGCAGCCTCATGTGGCTGCCCGGCACCTTGTTGTTTGCTGCCGGCGCCGTGCCCATGCTGGTCTGGAAGCTTCGCACCATGCACTCGTGGGTTCGCATTACGAGCAAGCGCATCATCGATAGCGACGGCTTCTTCCGCAAGACCACCAGCGAGATCCTGCATCGCGACATTCGCAATGTGCGCATCGAGCAGTCCCTGCTCGAACGCATCACCAACACCGGGACGCTCAGCATCTACACAAGCAGTGACGAAGTGCCCGAAGTGCACATGGCCCACGTCCCGCGACCCAACAAAGTCCGCGAAGCCATCGACGCGTATCGAAACCTGTAACGCGGCCAAAAAACCCAAAGACGCGGCCAATACGCCGCGTCTTCCGCTTCGTCAGACTGTCACTTGCCAACCCAACGTGCTCGGCGGGAGTCGAACCTGCAACCTTCGGCTTCGGAGGCCGACGCTCTATCCAATTGAGCTACGAGCACAAGCAATGCGAGTATAGCGCGAACGCCTCAGAAAGAACCTTGAGGCCCCATGCAACCCCCTACGGCGCGAGTCGCTTCGCATACCCTGCGTCATGCCCGAGTCCGATCCGCTCAACCTTGACGACACAACGCGCAACCTGCGCGACAAGGTTGATCAGATCAAGGATGCCCCCGAAGTCTCGTCCGAGCCGCCGCCGATTCCCGAACTGCTGACCAAACCGGTGGTACGACCAGCGTCGCTGCACCCCAAGGCACCCGGCCCGCTCGCCGGCTTGGGTGAGCTGGGTAAGAGTCTGGCCCTGGGACTGGACTTCCTATTCACCTCCGCCGCGGGAGGCGTTGTCGGGTATTTGTTCGACCGCTGGAAAGGCTCTTTCCCCATCGGCACCGTCATCGGCGCCGGCATTGGGTTCCTGACGGGTACCTTCCGGCTGCTCCGCCGCCTGAGCAAGTAATCTGCCAGACCTTGTGCGGGGTCGACGAACGCCCGCCTACTTCCTACGCTTGGCCCCCCGGCCCCGCCGTGTTTTTTCGCGTTGGGTACGGCTTCCTTTCCATCGACGCTTTTCCCGCCTGTTTACCCGTGACGACGACGTCATCCATCCCCGTTGCCAAGTACCTGCCCAAGGCTGTCGCCGCGGGTGTGGCGGGCGTTGCTGTGGGTGTGGGGGCGTGCGCCGGCCTGGGCGGCGAGTCGCAAGCCATGATCGCCGCCGGCTCTGTCGTCGCGATCGCAGCGGCGCTGGGTGTCATCCCGGCGATCCTTCCTCCGCTGGCCCGTACCGACCGTTTCGGTCTGGCGATCCTCGCGGGCACCATGGCCCAAACGCTGCTCGCCATCGCCGCGGCCTTCGCCCTGACCACGATGTTCGAGTTGCCCCGCCGCCCGCTGGTGCTGGGCTCGTTTGCTGGCGTGTTTGTCGTCATGATGCTGCAGGCGGTCGCCGCAGCCATGCTGCTCAACAGCATGCCCTCGCATAACCCCGTTCCCAGTTCATCCTCCCGCCCCTCCCAGCCCTCGGCTGACACCACTGCGTAAGCGATTCCACCATGATCTCAACGCTCATGCCATCCATGCAGAACGCACTCTTCACGCTCGCCGCGGACGACCCTTCGCAGCACGTGTACAACCACAAGTTCATCACAAAGCCCATCGAATCGCCGGATTTCATGGTGAAGTGGTTCGGCTCCCCTGAGCACGTTGACATGTGGTTGTGGTCGGGCAACCAGGGCAACCTGATCCTCAGCGGCATTCTGCTCATTCTGCTGGGCCTGTTCGTCGCGAACAAGATCAAGACCGGCGCCGCCAGCGAAGGCACCGACCGCTACGTCACGAAGAACAAGTTCGCACACATGGTCGAAGTCATCTGCGTCTACCTGCGCGAAGAGGTCGCCCGCCCGCTGCTGGGTGAGCGCACAAACTCGCTGATGCCCTTCCTTTGGACGATCTTTTTCTTCATCTTGGTCAACAATCTGCTGGGCCTGATTCCCCTCTTGGACATCGTCCACCTTGCTTCGTCCGATCTCAAGAAGGCCCACGCGACCCCCATCGGTGGTACGGCGACGCAGAACATCTGGGTTACCGCCGTCCTCGCCATCATCGCCTGCGTCTTCTTTAATGGCGTCGCCATCAAGCGTCTGGGCGTAGGCGGCTACTTCGCCCACCTCACCGCCGGCGCGCCCTTCCCCGCGTCCATCCTCATCTTCGTTCTCGAACTCGCCAGCCAGTTGCTCATCAAGCCCTTCGCGCTGGCGCTGCGTCTCTTCGCCAACATGACCGCCGGCCACATCCTGCTTGCCACGCTCTTTGGCTTCGCGGGCATGGTCGCAACCAAGGGCTTCATCATCAAAGGCCCCGTCACGCTGATCGCCATTCTCGGCGGCACGGGCATCATGTTCCTCGAACTCTTCGTCGCCTTCATGCAGGCATTCGTCTTCATGTTCCTTGTCACCGTCTTTATCGCCCTGATGGATCACCACGACCATGACCATGAGCACGAGCACGGTCATGCCCACGGCCACGAGCACGCTCACGCGTGAATGACGGGCCAACCCGCGGCGTTCATCGCCGCATCGTCGCTTCCCTCGTGTCAGTTTCCGCGTCGCTTGACGCAAGAAAGGTTTGTCGTATGAAGAGCCTCAGCAAGTTCGTCGCCGCCGCCGCCGTTGCCGCCCTCCCCGCCGTTGCCAGCGCTCAAGAAGCCGCCGGCGCGACCCAGGGCAAGGGTCTCGCGGTGCTGGGTGGCGGCATCGCCATCCTCGGTGCCGGCATCGGCATCGGTCTGATCGGTAAGGGCGCCACCGAGAGCATGGCTCGCCAGCCCGAAGTCGCCGGCAAGGTCCAGACCGCCGCCATCATTCTCGCGGTCTTCATCGAAGGTGCGACGCTGTTCGCCGTCGCGGCCGGCTTCCTCGCGAAGTAATTCTCGTGTCGCAGCGCCTTTCCGGCGTCGCGACGCTTTCCGGCTCGTCAAGAGCTTTGCCTCACTCGCAGATTTCAGTTCCATCAAGGAGCTTTGCATGAACGTCCGTTTTGCTTCCGTCGCCGGTCTTTTCGCCAGCCTGTGCGTTTCGTTTGCCGCCTTCGCCGCTGACGAGTCCCACGCAGGTGGCGAACATGCACACACGCCCACCGAAGCTCTCCAGCCTTGGTGGCAAGGTGCAGCGACGGGCGTGACCGCTCTGATCGTCTTCGCAATCGTTGCGGCGGTGCTTGGAACACAGGTGTGGCCCAAGATCAGCGCCGGTCTCGATGAGCGCGCCAAGAAGATCAAGGACGAAATCGAAGCCGCCGAAATGGCCCGCGCCCAGGCCAAGGACGCCCTCGAGCAGTATCAGCAGAGCCTCAGCCAGGCCCGCGCCGAAGCCCAGAAGGAAATCGACAAGGCCCGCGCTCAGGCTCAGGCGATCTCCGCCGAACTCAAGACCAAGGCCGACGCCGAACTGAACGCGATGCGTGAGAAGGCCATGCGTGACATCGACAACGCCAAGCGCGCCGCTGTCAGCGAGGTCTATGCCCAAGGCTCCGCCCTCGCCGCCAGCATGGCCGGCAAGATCCTCAAGCGCGAAGTCAACACCAACGACACCCAGCGCCTCCTCGATGAAAGCGTCCGCCAGCTCGAAGGCGCGCGGAACTAAGAAGAAGTGCCCGAGTACCAAAGTGGATTGACCGCGTTCGTAAGTGCCTTCCCCTAGTGCCTAGTCCCCAGTGCCTAGTGCCTTCTGGATCCCCCCATGCCCCTGCCCACTATCGCTTCCAACGCCGTCACCCGCGTCTACGCCAAGAGCCTCTTTGAGCTGGTCTTGGCGAAGAACCCCGGGCAGGCCGGCCAATCCAAGATCGCCGAGATCGGCGACGAGCTCGAGCAGATCATCGAGATGGCCAAAGCCCAGCCCGAACTGGGCGAAATGCTCGCCAACCCCAGCGTCACACCCGACGCCCGCAACAAGACGCTCGACAAGCTCTTCAAGGGCCGCATCAACCATGAAACCCTGCAGTTCCTTCACGTCCTCAACGAGAAGGGCCGCCTGAGTGCGCTCGTTGGCGTTGTTGATAGCCTCCAGGAAATCGTGCAAGAGCAGTTCGGCGTCGTCGAAGTCGATGTCTACACCGCCCAGCCCGCCACGCCCGACATGGTCAGCGATCTCACCAATCGCCTCGCCCGCGCACTGAGCAAGCAGGTCGTCGTCCACACCTACACCCAGCCCGACATGATCGGCGGCGTGAAGATCCAAATCGGTGACCAGCTCCTCGATGGCTCCATCGCCACCCAGCTTCGCAAGCTCACCGACAAGCTCAACACCGACGGCAGCAGCGCCATGCGTGCCAAGATCGGCCGCATCCTCGACGCGTGACCGGCAACTCGCTCCCGATCAGCGCAAAGCCGCCAAGTCCGCACAGAAACCCAAACGCAAACAAAGACAGGAAGTGAAAACTGGGCCCCGCCCGTTTCTCACTTCCTGTCTTTTCTTCGCGTCTTTGCGACGAATCCTCGCGGTCACTTCCGCGTTTTTCGCGGCGAATACTCACCCTTGCAGCTTGCGCAGGTCACCCATCGACTTCTTGAGTTGCTTCTGCAGAATGCTCACCTTCAGCAGTGTCTTCACCCGTGTCACGAGTTCAACGCGATTGACCGGCTTGGTCAGAAAATCATCCGCCCCGGCTTCCACCGCCCGCTCGACGTCCGACACCTCATTCAGCGCCGTCACCATCAGAATCGGAATGTTCGCCGTCGCTTCGCTGGCCTTGAGCTTCTTGCACACCTGAAAGCCCGACATCTTGGGCATCATGATGTCCAGCAGAATCAGGTCGGGCGGCAGCTTGGCGACGTCCTCCAGAGCCTCGGGCCCGTCGATAGCCGTCCGCAGTTCGCAGCCCAGCTCGTCGAGGTAGGCCAGCAGCAGTTCCAGATTCTGCTCATTGTCATCCACCAGCAGCACCCGGCAGCCCGAAACATCCAGCTTCGCCGTCTGAGCCGTTTCCGCCTGAGGACTCCGCAAAACGTGCATCTGCATGGCCGCACTGTATGCGAAAGCCCCCCTCAGCCGCCAGAACCCACGACTCCCAAGAAATTGTGACCAGTCGAATACCGACCTGCCTATACTTTTGTCGCGTTCTCGCCGGGTCGCGCGAATGTGTGTCCAAGAAGAGGGGGTTGCGTTATGCCTGCGGAGAGTTCAGTCGGATCACGATCCTCATCGCCGCGGCAGGGGCCCCGCGTGCGGATTGCCCCGCGTCCCGCGTGGGCTGACCGATTCCGGTCTCCAACGTCAGCTCAGTTGCTCGCCGGCATTCCAGCCGCGATGCGTCCGACTGCGACCATGACGCGCGAGCGCCTCCGCAAGTATCCCCAAGCCACTGAATCACTGGCGTGGTTGGGCACCTGGCAGTGGACCTTGCAGTTCCGCACACCCACCAGCAACGGTGTGAGCTGGGTCTACCTGATTCCCAATCCGCAGCGCCCGCAGGTTTGCATTCCTGTGCACGACACAACGCTTGCGGCTGTCGCGCCCAAGCTGCTTTCGCGCTCTATTCGCGAGACGCTCCTGTTCGCTCCCACTGTCGATGGCGTGCGCTGGGCGACATGGGACGTGCAGTCACGCACGCAGATGGAAGCCCTTCTCGCATTTGCGGAAGCGTGCGCGACCGCTCACACGCCTCACCAGAAGTGATCGCGGATACTTCGCGACGCTCACTCTTCATCTGCGGTGGCGAGCGGCACGCGATCGACATCGTTGCTCCACAGATCGCTGTCCAAACTCCACCGATCCGCGGCGTAGCGGCGACGCGCAAACAGTCTTTCGACATCAGCTGCGTCATCAATGCCCGTCTCAAACGCCCGCTTCTGCTCGGGTGAGAGTGCGGTCAACACGTCCTTCATGAGCGATTGATACGCCTCGAAGCGCAGCTTCTTGGTCTGCTTCGCGCGGTTGGCGTCCTCGCCGTTCTCGTCGGGATCTTCGCCCGCGAGGATCTTCAGATCGCGCTCGTTCTTCTGCGCGATGAGGCCGCGCAGCAGTTGTTCATCCGCATCGCGAGTCAGTTGCTTGATGCGTTGCTTCTGCTCGGGGCTGAGCGAACGAATACCCAGTGCGCTGCGAATGTGGGGGAGGCCGCGGAAACTCTCGTACTGCTCATTGTCGCGCTCCTCCGCGAACAAACGCTGTTTCTGCAGCGCAAGCTTCTTGTCCTCCGGCAACTGATCAGCGATCTGCCGCGCGGTGCGAACATGTAATTGACTGATCCGCTTGGTCAGCTCCACGTACTGCTTCTGCTCTTCGGGCGTCATCACCTCAAAGTCGCCATACCAGCGGCTGGGCGCGTCGCCCTGCTTGCGAACCAGGGGGCGGTACTCCTGCACCATGCTGTCGAGCGTGCGCTCGTACGCGTCCATCATCGGAGCCAGCAGTTCCCACTCCGCGGGTGACGGCTTGATCGCCCGCACCATGCCAAAGACATCCACATCGGTCCGCCCGCCTTCTGATCGCAGCACCAATCGTCTGCGATGGCGTTCAAACGACGCCCAGCCCTCCAACTGGTCTTCGTTCAGCAGGCTCTTGAGGTTGTTCATCACATCACCCTCAAGCTTCACCGCGTCATCGACAATCCGCTTGGACAACTCGGCATACTTGGGCCGCATCGAGTCCCAGTCGTCCCCGAACTGTGGATCAAGTGACAGCTCGCTGTACCCGCGCGACCACTGCACAACCAGTGATCGTGCCTGAGGCAAGGCGCTGCGCATCAGCTCCTGAGCCGCCTCGCGCTGATCCGCCGAGAGCTTCGCGGCGCGGTCGAGCGCTTCCAGATCCTCCACGCCGAAAATCTGGCTTCCAAGCCACACATCGCGCGACACAGTCTCCTGCGCTCGCGCCGTCTGCACGTGCATGACCGTGGACCAAAAAAACAAGCGCGGCCGTCAAAGCCGCGCCTGTGAAAACGTGTACGGGATTCTTCATGGCTTTCACCTTCCCCAGCCTTGCACGTCTGTCCGCACAACATCGTAAGGCCGGATGCTGTCGCGGGAGAAAGGCCCAGCGTGGCAGGTGGCAAAGCCCGTGAGAACTCAACGCCGCAGCTTGTCCAGCAGCTTGAGAATCTCAAGATACAGCCAGGCCAACTCAACGAGGATCGCGAAGCCCATGTACCACTCCATGTACTTGGGGGCGCCGTTCTTCACGCCGTCATCGGCGTACTGGAAGGTCAAGACGAGGTTGAGCGAAGCCAGCACGATGACAAACAGGCTGAAGCCGATGCCGATGGGGCCGGCCTGGTGGACCTGACCAAGGAACTGAATGCCCATCATGCCCAGCACAACCTGAGCCAGGTAGAACAGCATCAGGCCCATGGTGCCCACGATAATGACTTTCGCCATCGTGCTGCCGATGCGGATAAGGCCGAACGCGTAACCCGCCGCGAGCGCGATCGCAATCCCCAGCGTCAGGCCGATCGCCGGGCCGATGATCATGGCTGCCTTGTCACCGGCGCGTGATGCGATGAGCAGCGTGACGGCACCGAGGAAAGCGCCCTTGAAGACTGCGTAGATCGGTCCCAGAAACGGCGCGCCCTTGTTCCAGAACGCCAGCACCAGAGCGATGACAAACGCGATGAGACCGCCGCCAAACACTGGCAAACCCGCCGAGATCTGACCGCGATCAACAGCCACATAGCTCGCGACGGCGGCGCTGCTGCACAGGAGTACGAGGAAACCTGTCTTGAGAGCCGTTCCTTGAATCGTCATGACGTCCGGCCGCGCTGGTGCGCTGATGCCCGACTCGTGGCGTTGCAAGTCATTCATGATCCCGCCCCAGCGCTGACCTGCGAAAGTGTCTTCACGCAGCACTGGATTGCTTGTTCGAAGCATGATTCGATCCTTCCTTAGCGCGAGTGTGCATGCGTCCGGGCATGCCGCAAACGCTTCATTTGTCAGTACATGCAACCTGCGGTTGCATTTCGCGTCGCGCCAGCCCCGAGCAGGCGTTACGCGTGTCCAACTACTTCGTAGAACACTACGCACGTCGATGAAATTCTCACGTGCCCGAAACCGAATACTGCATTGCGGATACTGGAGTTGCATTTGTGTTTTCGAGCCATTGCAGGCCCTCAAATGCACGCTCACCGCACCCCTCGGAGTTCACCTGATGTCCCGCCCGTTCGCTCGCTCCGTCTTTGCGCTCGCCCTGCTTGCTCCTCTGGCAACGCTGTCAGGCTGCATTATCGTCGCTGAAACCAGCGACCCGGTGTATGTCACGGTACCGCCCGAGGCGCAATCCACCGCCAACTGGGCCAGCATTCGCGCCGCACGCGGCATCAGCAGTTCGGGCGAGCGTCGCGATGCGCTGATTGCCATTGCGCAGCGTTCGGACCTCACGCAGTCAGAGCAACTCGCACTGGTCGATGCTGCATCGAGCAGTCGCATGGCAAGCCGCGACGCCACCCAGGTCTTCACCGCGATCGTGAACAACCCCAGCACCTCCATCGAAACCCGTAACACGCTCGCCGCGAGCCTGCGCCGCGCTGACCTTGCCAGTAGTGATCGCAAGGCCGTGACCGACGCGCTGATCGCGACCACGCCTGCCGCAACGCCCGCGAGCAAGTAACAGCTCGTACAATGGCTTGATGTCGCTGGCACGCAATCTCGGCTTGTTCTTCGGCCACATCGCCAAAGCGGTGACGAGCGACCCTGCGCCGCGGCAACCCGTGTCGCAGGAAGTCGCACGCCGCGAGATGACGGCACAAACGCTCGTTGACACGCCCGAAGGTCCGCAAAGCGTGACACTGCGACGCACGGTTATTGATGAAGTGCAGTTTCCGGACAAGCCAACACAGCAGTGATGCCCAGACGATCTCTGCGCGTTCACTGTCCGCTGTTGCGATGAGCATCCATCCCGCATCTTGCCGCGTTGCGAACGGCCCTGTCACTCTTTCGCGTGGTGATTTCCGCCGCCCGGCGTGTACTTCACTGGCCATCGCGTGGTCACGTGTACCGGCTTTCCGCTGATTCGTGGCATCAAGCAGAAGACTTTCTCGCTTCATCCAGCAGGATGCAGCCAGCGCGTGTGCCGGTTGATCCCCGTCATTGAAAATGCGGAGAGCGCCCATGCGTGGCAAATGCGTGCGAGGATTTTTGACAGTGGTGTGCGTGGCAAGTTGCAGCGGAGCGGCACTCGCCATCGATTCGCCCGCCGACGCTTTCACGTATCAGGGCATCCTGAACGACGCAACCGGTCCAGCAAGTGGCCCACACGATTTGTTCTTCACGCTTGTGGACGGCAACGGTTCAGTCATCCGAACGCTCTGCGCCGACAACGTTCCCGTCGTCGCAGGGCAATTCAGTGTTCAACTGCAGGTCGGTCCTGAACTGCCCTCGCTCATGCGCGAGGCGTATTGGCTGCGGATGAGCGTGCGTCCTGACGCGGGTCTGGACTGCGGCGACGCAACAGGCTTGCAGGACCTCGCGCCCGATCAGGCGCTCACCTCTGCTCCGCGTGCCGCGAGGGCGACGCAGGCAGACAGCGCGGCAAACGCCAACACGCTCGCTGGTCTGAGCCCGGCGCAGTTGACCAACGCTGGCAATCTCACCGGCACGCTTCCCGACGCCGCGTTGAGCGTGAATGTGCCACGCTTGAACGCTCCGAACATCTTCGGAGGGACCAACGCGTTTGCGGGCATTCAGATGTCAGGTCCCATCGACAATCCGACAGGCCCGCTCCAGTTGCGATCCAACGGCACGCGTGGCTTGATGATTGACTTCCGCTCGGGCCACCCCAACATCATCGCCGGGTCCAGTTCCAACGTCATCGTCTCGCCCGCCTACGCGGCAGCCATCGGCGGCGGCATGAACAACTCCATCGCCGCGTCGTGGGCCAACATCGGCGGCGGCTCTAGCAACACGGTCAACACCGCGGGTGACAGCGCAACCATCGGCGGCGGCAGCCAAAATCAGGCGCAAGCGTTTCACGCCACGATCGGCGGCGGGTACTTCAACAGCGTTTCCGGGTCGAGTGCAGTCGTCGGCGGCGGGGCACTCAACAGCGTCACCGCGAACTTCGGCACGATCGCTGGCGGTTCTTCCTCCGACCTGCTCGACAGCTTCAATACCAACAACCGCGTCACGGATGATTACGGCTTCGTCGGCGGTGGCGGCAACAACCGCGCGGGCGATTCCGTTGGTTCAACGCAGGATGCCTGGTACGCCACCGTGGGGGCTGGTCGCGACAATCGCGCCACAGCCGTGTTCAGCAGCGTGTTGGGTGGCTCTGGCAATCGCGCCAGCAGCCAGTACTCATCCGTGGGCGGTGGTGTGAACAACCGAGCGAGCGGCGGCTTTTCGACCATTGCCGGCGGCAGCGAGAACGCCGCCAGCGGATTCGTCGCGACCGTGGCTGGTGGCGACTTCCATCTCGCCAGCGGCGATCGCTCCTTCATCGGTGGCGGCAACGGCAACATCACCTCGGGCGCCGGCAGTGCCATCGTGGGTGGCCTCAGCAATCGCTCTCAGGGTTTCGTTTCGTTCGTGGGCGGTGGCGACGCCAACATCGCAAGTGGTGATCGATCCGTGCTGAGCGGTGGTTACTCGAATCAGGCCACCGGTCCCTTCTCCACGATGTCAGGCGGCATCTACAACCAGTCCACCGCTTACGGAGCGACTGTCGTTGGTGGAGATGCCAACCTCGCATCCGGTGATTGGTCCAGCGTGCTGGGTGGGATCGACAACCAAGCCACCGCCATCGGCTCGTTCGCCGGCGGCACACGAGCCCGCGCATTGCACGAGGGCGCGTTCGTCTGGTCTGATCGCAGCGATCTATCCGCAGGTGTGTATACCACCAGCACCGCAGCCAATCAGGTCACGGTGCGAGCCGCCGGCGGTGTCCGCGTCATTGGAAACGTCGGTGTCACCGGCAACATCAACTTTGCCGCACCCCGCACCACCTACCGCATGTACTCCGTGGGCGAGTTCCTGCCTGGCACGCGCAACAGCCCAGATGTCCCCGTGCGCACCGGTTTCTATGGCGAGATCATCCGCGGCCCTTCGGGTACCAGCAACATCACCTTGCGTGTGCCGCTCAATCTGCCGCATGGATCACGCATCCGCGACATCAGTATCTTCTACAACGACAATGATGCCTCGCGCCACATGCGTTTCTCCCTGCTGCGCACGACCTTGCCAAACCAGGTTGCGGCCATCGTCAGCGAAATCACGACTGAAACGCAGGGCGGTTCGCAGCGCACTGGCGTGCTGCCCATTCCCACGCCCATCGTGGTCGACAATCAGAACGCCGCTCTTGAACTGGTTGTCCAGCCCGAGCGTCCAGTCACCAACGGCTGGGTCATCGAATGGGCGGGCGGCTTTGCTGATTCCCAGCTGCAAATCGCAGGCATGCGGATCACCTATGAGACCGACGGTCCCAGCCAGTGACGCGAAGGATTGGTCAAGACCCGGCCATTCCCCTGTCTCCAACGGACCTTCTGCCGCGTATTCTTCTCACCTATGGCATTTCACCCCCAAGGCCTCACCACCTCCAACCCCTCCGGCAAGGTCAACCCCAAGCTCGCGTCGCTCGCGCATGGTGGTGGGGCGGTGCTCACCAAACGCATTCCGTGCTGGCCCTACGCCGACCCCAAGGGTCGCCACACGGTGTCGTACGACGAGTACGTGAAGACGGGTGGCTATGTCGGTCTGCGCAAGGCTCTGAGCCTCAAGCCCGATGCCGTGACGGAGGAAGTCAAGAAGAGCGTGCTGCGCGGCCGCGGCGGCGCGGGTTTCCCCACGGGTCTCAAGTGGACGTTCCTGCCCAAGCTCGCTGTCGATGCGAACGGCGTGGAAGCCGACCCGGGCCAGCGCTATCTGGCCATCAACGCCGACGAGAGCGAGCCCGGCACGTTCAAGGACCGTCTGCTGATGGACTTTGATCCGCATCTGCTGCTCGAAGGCATCGCCATCGCGTGCTACGCCTGCCGCATCAAGACGGCGTTCATCTTTATCCGCGGTGAGTATCACCACCAGGCGCAAGTTCTCGAGAACGCACTGAAAGAGGCCTATGCCAACGGCGTCTTCGGCAGCAAGGGACTGATGAACGGCTCCAGCACCGCACGCGGCGGTTCGTTCGCCGTTGATTGCTACGTGCACCGAGGCGCAGGCGCATACATCTGCGGTGAAGAGACCGGTCTGCTCGAAGCCATCGAAGGCAAGCGCGGCTGGCCCCGCATCAAGCCGCCCTTCCCCGCCGTCAAGGGCCTCTTCGGCAAGCCCACGATCATCAACAACGTTGAAACGCTCGCGCACTTGCCCAGCATTCTCGAGTTCGGCAGCGACTGGTTCCTGGGCCAAGGCGTCGCCAGCGCGTTCCAAGGCGCGCCGGGCAGCCACGGCACCAAGCTCATGGGCGTGAGCGGCCACGTCAATCGTCCGGGCTGCTATGAGTGCGAACTGGGCATTCCGCTGCGCGTGCTTGTCGAAGAACTCTGCGGCGGCATTCGCAATGGCAAGAAGTTCAAGGGCGCAATCGCCGGCGGCGTGAGCATGGGCATCTTGGGCCCCGATCAGTACGACGCCGAGATGGATTTTGACATCGGCCGCAAGTACAACGTGCTGGGCCTGGGCACCGCCGGCCCCACGATCTTTGACGAAGACACCGACATGGTCGCCGTGGCCCGCAACATCGCCCGCTTCTTCAAGCACGAGAGCTGCGGCCAGTGCACGCCCTGCCGCGAAGGCTCGGGCTGGCTCTACCAGCTGATGGGTCGCATCGAAGAAGGCAACGCGAAGACCAAGGACCTGGACCTCGCCCTCGAAATCGCCACCAGCATGGGCAGCATGCCGGGCACGACCATCTGCGGCCTCGCCGATGGCAACAACTGGGCCGTGCGCACGATCATGAACAAGTACTGGAGCGAGTTTGAGAAGCGCGTGAAGCCGACGTTTGTGGCGGTGAAGGTGAGCGTGGGGGCGGGGGCGCGGTAAGCGGGGTAAAGGTGAGCCTGTCGAGGGGCAAGGTGATTGCGTTGCTGCACGATCTGCCCGATTGGGCACGATCACTGTGTCGCGCTCGCGGTGTTCGACGATTATTGCAGTTCTATCACAAGGCAGATCGCGCGGGCCCAGCCACGGAGATTATCGAGCAGATCGCTCGCGAGTACGAAACCACCGTTCCGGATTCAGAGCGACTGGTGAAACTTGGTCGTAAGGTCAAGTTGCTCGCGGAAGAGTTGCGTCCATCGGCAGCTCGCGACTTGCTGAGTTCACTGGAGACGTTGTGCCTGAGTGGATATCTCGGAGATGTGGGCCTGAGCGAGCTCGAACTTCCGCGTGCAGCAGTCGCACGCATCTCGCGCGAGGAACGTAAGGCGGACGCAGCTCTAATGTGGCGGACGATTTACTTCGAAGCGTCCGCTTTGGATAACGCAGCCTCATGCGCAGACGCCCTCAAGATTTTCGGCTCGTGGACATCGCTGTGGCCACGTGGCGAACCAGCTTGTGTGCGCACAGAGTGGATGTCGGAGGCGGAAGAGCAATCGCACATCGCGCATCTGTGGGCGGATGACATTCCCGAGCCTCCGCAGCGCCCGGCAACTCTTCGATCGCTAGCGCCGGGCGTGAGCAGCGAGGTTGCATCTGCTATGGGGCCCGAGAGATTCGAGATGGTGTTCCGCGCTGGTGATGAGGTATGGGATCTTCACCGCGATCGCGATGCGCCGCCTCTGCATGCTCTCGCGCCCAAACGAATTCGACGAAATTTCACGCTGCGGGGGTACCACGCCTTTCGCGGCCCGGCCGATGCTGACGTGCAACGAGAGATATTCGCCATCGTGAAGGATGATCCTCGATTTGCCGCGATGATTGACTTCTATCGACATCATGACGGCGGCTTGCTGTTTCAATGCGACCAATTGGGATCACAGGAGCCTCTCGCCAACATGTATGGTCTTGAGGACCAAGACGCGGCGAGGGATTTGGTGCGTTACACGCTTGATTATCAGCGGATGGACGAGCCGGGTGCTCATGCGAGTGTGCTTGCGCAATATGACACGTCTCTTCAGGAGATCGTTGTGGTTGTGGAATCCGGCAGTCTCTTTGCCATCCCCCTGCGAGGCAGGTTTGCCGGTGAGATGATTCGTTTCTACATGCGGGCCAGGCGCCACGCCGTCTGGGCATCAACCTTCGTCGAAGGTATCTTCAAGATTCGCGAGCGGATTCATACCATTGCACCTCCCGATGCACACTCCGTGCGACTTGGCGATGAGGCTCTGCGGGGTGAGACCATCCTCCAGCTTTCGCGAGTAAAGTACACCTAGGAAACGGATGGAACACTTCGTGTTAGTCGTTCACTCTTTACCTTCGGTGGTACTGCACTTCTATCATCCCCCATGCCCTCCTTCGACATCGTCTCCCGTTTCAACTTCGCCGAGCTCGACAACGCCATCAACAACACCAACAAGGCCATCGCCGCGCGCTTCGATTACCGCGGCTCGCCCGTTGAAATCACTGTCAACGCCAAGGACAAGAAACTCAAGATCGTCGCCGATGACGGCATGAAGGTGAAGGGTGTCATCGAGATGTTCCGCGGCGCGGCCAACAAGCGCGGCATCGATCTCAAGAGCTTCGACTTCCCCGAGCCCGAAAGCACACTCGCAGGCCGCATGAAGAGCGAAACGAAAATCCGCGACGGCATCGAGCAGGAGAAGGCCAAAGAGATCGTCCGGATGATCAAGGACACCAAGCTCAAGGTGCAGGCCAGCATCCAAGGCGAAGAACTCCGCGTGACCGGCAAACAGATCGACGATCTGCAAGCCGTCATGAAGTTCCTGAATGGCGCGGGGCTTGACCTGCCGCTGCAGTTTGTGAACATGAAGAGCTGACGCGTGTTGCCCGCGAATCTGTGAGCGAGTGCTTCAGTCCGTGATCTTGTCGCCATGCGCCGGCAGCAGAACCGCGCAAAGGATGTCGGCGAGCGAGATGTGCGTGACACCCTGACGCGAGCCATGATCGCGCATGAGAGTCTCGATACACCAATCCCGACGATTCGTTCCGCGTAGAGTGACACATGAAGGCCGTTGTGTGTGCAAGATACGGTCCGCCTGAAGTTCTCCAACTGCAACAAGTCGCGGACCCCACACCTCGCGCCGACGAACTGCTCGTGCAGGTGAAGGCGACCACGGTCACGTCCGCTGATGCGCGGGTGCGGGCGCTGCGCATGCCATCGCCTGTGTTCGTGCCGCTCGCTCGTCTTGCGTTGGGCATGCGCGGGCCTCGCAAACGCGTCCTCGGCACGGAGCTCGCTGGCGTAGTGAAATCCGTCGGACCTGGCGTCACGTCGTTTCGTGTGGGCGATGCTGTCGTCGCCGTTGTCGGCGTCCGCTTCGGTGCCCACGCCCAGTTGGCGTGCGTGCCCGAGCGATGCGCAGTGGTGCCCAAGCCCGCCCGCCTGTCATTCGAAGAGGCTGTGAGCCTCCCCTTCGGCGCGATGACGGCCGTGTACTACCTGCGTGATCTTGCAAATCTCCAGCCGGGTCAGCGTGTGCTTGTCGTTGGTGCTTCCGGTGCGGTTGGTGTTGCAGCGGTGCAACTGGCCACGCACTTTGGTGCTCAGGTCGTGGGCGTTTGCAGTACGGCAAATCTCGATCGCGTCCGATCGCTCGGCGCCGCTCACGTCATCGACTACACCCGCGAGGACTTTACCAAAGGCCCAGCCGAGTTTGACGTGGTGTTCGACACTGTGGGTGCAACATCCTTTGCGAGCTGCAAAAGACTGCTCAAGCCCAATGGACAGTTTCTTGCCGCCGTTCTGACGCTGACCGAGATCTGCCAGTTGCTGAGCACGCGATTGGTGGGCGGAAAGCGCGTGAAGGGCGGCACTGCACCCGAGAAGAAAGCTGACCTCGAGCTTCTGATGAGCTTGGCCCAAGCCGGTCACCTCAGCCCCGTCATCGATCGTTGCTATCCGCTGCATGAAATCGTGGCCGCGCACCGCCACGTGGATTCAGGCCGCAAGGTGGGCAGCGTGGTTGTGACGATGGATGAAACATGAACACGCAGGATCGATGAGTCACCTGCTCAATCGACGCAAAGTCGCGGCTGCATCCATCGCTTCCAGCCCAAAGCAAGGAGCCCGAGCGGCGGCGCGACGTGCTCACACGACGATCATCGTGACTGCTCAAGACTGAAAATCCTACTATCTGCAACAACCATGCACCGCAGGGAAGCAGTCTCACCAAAGAGTGATCGCTCCGCACGCACGCATTGAAGCTGGACGAGTATGAAGACCCAGTACTACACCGCCGCGAGCCTCGACGGCTTCATCGCGACCGAGGACGACTCGCTCGCCTGGCTGTTCAGTCTCGGTGATGTGTCCGCATCCAGCTATCCCGACTTCATCGCCAAAGTTGGTGCGATAGCCATGGGCTCCTCAACCTATCGCTGGATACTGAACAACGCCCAAGAAGTGGCGGCACAAACCGGCTCGGCCTGGCCGTACACATGCCCCGCGTGGGTCTTCTCGTCCCGACCACAGCCAATCATCCCCGGAGCAGACATCAGATTCGTGAGTGGTGATCTGCGCGCGGTGTTTCCCGCCATGCGGCAAGCTGCAGGAAGTCGCAACCTCTGGGTTGTCGGAGGGGGCGACCTCGCGGGTCAGTTCTTCGACGCCGGCCTGCTCGACGAGCTCATTGTGCAGATCGGCTCCGTCACACTGGGGAAGGGAAAGCCGCTGCTGCCGCGCCGGCTTCTGAGCCCCAACCTTCGTCTGACAAGCGTCACGCAACAGGGGGCCGCATTTGTTGAGCTGCGCTACGACGTCGGAACGGCCAGCCGCCGGGATTGAACGACGCGGCCTCGCGCTCCGTTCTCGCAAAAGCGACAACCCCCGAGTCTCACGACCCGGGGGTTCATCTCAATAGAGGACGGGGGGTGGTCTGACAGCGTCGATTCCAGAGCCCCGGAGACACGACGCCCGAATGTCGAAACCCGGTGAGGTGCAGGGCGTGTCCCGGTTATGCCTGCGCGACGCGAGGCCGGGTGGCGGCGCTGCCGAGACGGAAAGAGAGAATCTTCACGCGATCGCACGATTTTCCGGGCAGCACGCCGATCGGCCGCATAGGGGACAAGTACAGAACCCGTGCCTTCCGACCCCCCTTGGCGCGACACGCCCCACGGCCGGTCGTCGGACCATCCATGCTAAGAGGGCCGCGGGGTGGTCTGACGACGTGCTCTTCGCAGACCCAGAGACAGGACGCCACAATCTCGGAACCCGGCGAGGCGCGAGTTGTTGATGGACTTGACACAGCAGTCGTCAGATACTACAGTACTGTAGTAATGTCCGCCAAGAAAGCGACATCGCGAGCCGGACCGGCCGCACGCGAGCCTTTACCGGGTCAGCAGCGGCCGCTTCTGCACCTGATCCTGCACACCGCGCGATTGCTGGAGGCGATGATTCGCTCGCAGCTTGAGCCGCTCGGCCTGCATCACGGGCAGGGGCGGGTGTTGGATGTGCTGGTGGATGCTGAAGACGGCGTGACACAGGTTCAGGTGGCGCAGTGCTTGGGGATGCGAGAGACCGCGGCCACGCAGGTGCTGCGACGCATGCAGGAGCTCGGTCTTGTACGACGCGTGCCGGACGAGCAGGATGGCCGGGCGATGAGGGTGACGCTCACGCCCGCGGGGTGCGACGCGGCCGCGCAGGTTCGATCCGCATGGACGCGGGCTGAATCGCGGCTGGTTGCGGGGCTCTCGCCGCAAGAGATTCGGCGTGTTCGTCGCGTGCTGCACGACCTCCGAGCCGCCATGAGCGGCGATGGTTTAGGCCCGGTTCCAGATTGACCGTCTGCCGCTTCGATACGGCGCACGAAAGGAGTTCCATCATGAACGTCGGATCAATCGTCGCAAGCTTGCTGTTGGCGTCACTGCAGAGTTCCTCTCCGCCTTCAGTTCCTGCCCCGGCGCGTTCGTACGTCGTCACGCACACCGGTCAGCGTCAGTGCTATGACGACGGCGGTAAAGTCATCCACCCCGGCAAAGGTGAACCCTTTTTCGGTCAGGATGCTGATTTCGTCACCTCGCCCATGCAGTTCAAGGATCTGGGCGATGGCTCGGTGCGTGACGAGCAGACGGGATTGATCTGGACCAAGGTGCCGATCGAATGCACCTATCGGCAGGCGAAGGCCAAGGCAGTGGAGTGCCGAGTTGCGGGGCAGTCGGACTGGCGGTTGCCAACGATCAAGGAATTGTATTCGTTGATGGACTTCCGGGGCGGCAGCGGCTTCTCGCCGATGCAGCCTTACATCGATACATCGGTCTTCGAGTTTCACTTCGGCGATGAGCGCAAGGGCCTGCGAGCGATCGACGCGCAGTATTGGTCGAGCACCGAGTACGTCGGGCTGACGATGAACAATGAACCGACGGTCTTTGGGGTGAACTTCGCGGATGGGCGAATCAAGGGGTATCCGCGCGACCGTCATCCGGTCGAGGGAGAGATGGTGCGCTGGGCGAGATTTGTGCGCGGTAATCCCGTGTACGGAGAAAACCAGTTCGTGGACCATGGCGATGGGACCGTCACCGACAAGGCGACCGGGCTCATGTGGGCCAAGGCGGACAGCGCGAAGGGCATGGCGTGGAAGGACGCCCTGGCGTACGCGCAGGCGTCTCGTCTGGCGGGCCACGATGACTGGCGCCTGCCCAACGCGAAGGAACTGCAATCGATTGTGGACTATTCCCGTGCACCCGACGCTGCTGACCCTCAGCGACGCTCCGCAGCAATCGATCCCATCTTCTCAATTACCGACGCGGAGTCGTACTTCTGGTCCTCGACGACACACTTCGAAGCGCCGGGCACACTTCTCGGTACCCAAGCGGTGTACGTCTGCTTCGGTCGATCGTTGGGAAAGCTGCCCCCGCCCCCGCCCGGAGCGCCCGAGCCCAGGGGGCCGAAGCCTCCTGAAGTCCGGAACGGATTCATCAACGTCCACGGCGCCGGTGCGCAGCGGAGCGATCCGAAGTCGGGCGACCCCAACGACCCAAAGTACCGCAACGGGTTTGGCCCTCAGGGTGACGACATCCGCATCAACAATTTCGTGCGTCTGGTTCGAACGTCCTAAGCATCGCAAAGGCCCTGATGCCCCAGGCTACACGACCGACGGACTTGGACGCCCCGAGATCCAAGAAAACGAAAACCCCCGCGTCATGCAGCGCGGGGGTTTATCGATTCTGGAAATAGAGGGCGGGGGATGATCTGACGATCTCCGGCCCGGAGTCCGGAGACAGGACGAGCCGATGTGTCCGCCCGGCAACACATACACTGGGACATGGAGTATCACTCATGGATCTGAGATTCGCACTCCCTGCAAATCTCCCAGTTCCACAGGATGATGGCCTCGCAAGCCATCTCGAGAATCTCGCGATCCCGAGCATCGCCTTGCCCGCAACGGATGGTCGCGTGATGAACCTCGCCGAACTGTCGTCCGCTGTCGTGTTCGCCTACCCGCGCACCGGTGTCCCCGACAAGTCTCCGGGTCCCGACTGGGACGCCATTCCCGGCGCCCGCGGCTGCACGCCGCAGGCATGCGCGTTCCGAGACCTTCACGCCGAGTTCAAGGCCCTGGGCGTGGAAGTCTTCGGCCTGAGCACACAGACCGTCGAGTTTCAGACGGAGTTCGTCGAGCGCAACCACGTGACGTTCGCGATCCTCTCGGACAGCGAATTGCGGCTGACCAGAGCACTGCGACTTCCGACATTCGAGTTCGCCATCGACGCCATCGGCGGTGGCGGCCCGACGACGCTGCTGCGGCGGATGGCTTGGTATGTTGAGACGGGCACCATTCGGAAAGTCTGGTATCCGGTCTCTCCGCCGGACGCCAACGCTTCCGAAGTGCTCGCGTGGATCAAGTCACGCCGCTGACCGGTCTGACTCCACAGCCTGGCGAAAGACGAGCAGTTTGGCCAAAAACGACAACCCCCGAGCCTTGCGACCCGGGGGTTCGTCGATTCTGAGAATAGCGGGGCCTGGATTTGAACCAGGGACCTTCGGGTTATGAGCCCGACGAGCTACCGGGCTGCTCCACCCCGCAATCATTAGTAAGATTGCAAGAACCGGTTCCGGCATGGGCCGGCCTAAACGATAGGGAATCCCGAGGATTACGTCAAGGTGCAGGGCGAAAATCGCGGTTTTCGCCGGATTGCGCGTGGTTTCGCGGCTGTGTTTGGCGTGTGGGTACGCTGGTGCATGCTGCGAAGTGTTCTTCTGGCAACGGTGGTTGTGCGCGACTACGACGAGGCGATTGCGTTCTACGTGAACAAGATTGGCTTTGCACTTCTCGAAGACGAAGATCGCGGCGGTGGTAAGCGGTGGGTGCGCGTCGGGCCGGAGGGCGGCGGGGCCGCGTTGCTCCTGGCAAAGGCGGTCACGGCTGAG
Organism: Phycisphaerae bacterium; assembly: GCA_046316615.1. Lineage (GTDB taxonomy): Bacteria > Planctomycetota > Phycisphaerae > Phycisphaerales > UBA1924 > BJHL01. The sequence continues at coordinate 1,927 of JBKDAN010000050.1, read as the reverse complement.
CAACAGAGCCGGATTGGCAACCAGACGGGCGGGCGCGTGATGATGTTCATCGAGTCGGATGACTTTGAGCGCGATTATGTGCGGATGTGCGAGGCTGGCGTGGTGTTCACGCAGGTGCCGCGGCGCGAGAAGTATGGAACAGTGGCGGTGTTTGAGGATCTGTATGGGAACCGCTTTGATTTGATACAGCGCGCGGAAGTGATCCGATGATGCGATTGACGAGCAGAATGCGGTGGGGGTTGTTTGCTAGATGGAGTTACGACGCCGGCGCGTTGCCACGATGGTGACGCCTGCAAAAGCGATCGCAACCGAACCTGGCGCGGGAATCGGCGTGAGCACGACGGGGACGCGGATGCCATCGACGAGGGCCTGGCCGATGACCCGCCCGTCAGGTTCGAGGCGATCGAGCGACACAAGCGTGCCCGCGAAGCTGGAAATCGCGAGATCGTTCATGTGCACAAGTTCGCCATCGCGCCAGAGGTACGGGCTGGTGTCATCGGCAGACAGGAGCGTGCCGAGGTTGTCAAGTTGGGGTGTGAGGAAGTCTGCGCCGCCTCCGGGCAACTCGATGCGTTCTTCGCCGCGCCAGAGATACGTGAAACTGTTGTAGGTGACCTGATCGGTCAGACTCCGCATCGCAGTAACCCAGCCCAGATCATTGATCTCCACGCCTGTATAGATGCGAAGAAACCACTGTGGATCGATGTCCGGATACGCGAGCGTTCGATTGCCGGTCGCTGACCACACGTATGCAACCGGGTCGGCGTTGAGGGATCGAAGGCCCGCGACGTCGCCTGCGGCGTTGACAGAGTAAGTAGATTCGCTCACGAATGGATCTGTTCCTGATGTGACAGATCGTCGTGTGCCGTTGAAAATCACTTCCGACGCGAACGGTGCTCCCACATTCCTTCCCAGGAGATGGCCAGCGGTGGACGCGTCATAGACCTGGAATGACGATACCGGAAGCGAATTACCTTGCGCAGATGTGACTCCGTCTTGCCAAATGTAAAACTGCAGGTCACCGTTCGCGTCTTCACTCGTCAGATGGACGCGCCCGCTAGTCTCGATGGCGGTAGTCCGCAGATTTCGTAGTGCAGTACCTGTCGGTGACGTGATCGCGGATGCACTTTGAGCCCCGAGTACGAAAGCCGCCCCTTCAATGAGGCCGGGGGTTTGCGGTCGAAAGAACTCGACGTTGGCGGCAATGGAGTTGTCTGGAAGGAGACCGCGTGGACGCCACTTGTATTGAACGTCCGTTCCTGCGAACTGTGGCAACGGCGCGTAGGTTTGCACGCTGTACTCAAGCACCTGAGCCTGAGCAAGGCTCGCAGTGAGCAGTATGGCGGCGGCAACGACGGCTGGACTGTGGCGGATCATGCAGACCGCATCGGCGGCTGGCCCTGCTCCGCTGGAAATTGGCGTGTCAAGTCTTGCCAGTGAGTGTGAAATGCGACAGCGAATGTTGCGAAGTGCGCACGTCCCGCGCCGATTTGCACGGTCGTAGCGCAGGTGCGATCGTCAGGCCATCTTCAGCAGTTTGCTGGTTACTTCAAGCCGTCGCGCCAATATCCGTCCGCATCACCTTCCCCACAAACCCAATCGCCGCTGCCGCTTCATACGCGCGGTCGCGAGCCTCGCGAGCCGTCTTCGCCAGTGCCGTTACGCCCAGCACGCGCCCGCCGTTGGTCACGATCGTGCCATCAGCCATGCGCTTCGTTCCGGCGTGATACACCGTCACGCCGGGCAGCCCGTTCGCCGCGTCAATGCCATTGATCGCAACACCGGTCTTGGGCTTGTCGGGGTAGCCCTCGCTCGCGATGACGATGCAGCAGCTCGCTTCGTCCTTCCATCGCACATCAACGTCCGCCAGTCGTCCTTCGCACGTCGCCATCATCAGTTCGATGATGTCGCTGTCCAATCGCGAGAT
>JBKDAN010000049.1:0-171014 GCA_046316615.1 Phycisphaerae bacterium | reverse complement strand
GCCCGCGAGGACGCGGGCTGCGCTGCACCCGTGGCTAAAGGCCTGCGCCCCGTAGGGGAGGAGAGACTGGAGCGGGGGCAATGGGGGGGGGGACGGGGTCTGGGGGAAGGGAGTAGGGTGTCTGGGGTACGGGGGGGGGGGGCGGGGGGGGGGGGCACGGTCGCCGGGTGATGGGGCCCGGGGCACGGGGGACGGGGCAAGGGGGAAGGGGGACCGGGGAACGGGGAAATTGTGATATGTGGTTGATGAGGTGATGGTGTTGTGTGGGATGGCGTGGGGATGAAAAGGCCCGCTGGGGGCAGCGGGCTTTGTGGGGGTGTGATGATGTGATGGGCGGGATTACTCGGTGCAGTTGCCGCCGGCGAGGACGCGGAAGAAGGCGATGACGTCTTCCTCTTCGGGGAAGACGTCGTTGTTGTTGAAGTCGATGTCGCCGCAGATGGGGGTGCAGAGGGACTGGGCGACAGTGAGAGTGATGGGCTGGGACTGGACGAGGCCGCAGGGGGTGTAGGTGACGACGTCATAGATTCCTGCGTCGGCGGGGGTGGCGTTGAGGAGGGTGAGGGTGGTGGTGCGGGCGCCGAGGTAGCCTTGCTCGGGCAGTGCGATGCCGTTCCTGCGCCAGATGAAGGATGCGGTGCCTGTGAAGTGAGCATCGACGGAGAGCGTGACGTCGGTGTCGGGGCATGCGGCGACGGACTGGGCGGGTGAGTTAAAGCCGACTGTGACGCGGGCGGGGCGCAGTTCTCGAAAATAGATGGGGTTCGCGCTTGGTCCGAAGTAGACGCGGTTTCCTGCGGCGTCGGTGATGACACCTTGCGGCGTGAGGCCCAGGCTGGTGGTTGTGCCGACGAAGTTGACGCCGTTCCAGCGGCGTGTGCCGGCGAAGAGTTCGCCGTCGATTGTGGCGAGGGGGGCGGCGAAGTCGGTCTGACCCATGGGCTGCCAGACGCCTGCACGCAGCGTGAAGACGGACGCGTCGCTGCCGGATTGCTGACTGGCGACGAGCTGGCCTGCATACTCCGTGAGGCGCATGCCCATGACGTTGGTGCCTGTGGGCAATCCGGTGGATTCCCACGTGGTGCCTGTCCAGCGGATGACGAGGCCCAGTGCGGTGCCGAAGTCGCCAATTGCGTAGAGATCGCCCTGGACGACACGCAGATCGCGCACGACGCTGCGGGCGGGCAGAGAGCCCATGGCCTGCCACACGCCGTTGACGCGACGCGCGATGCCGACGGCGGGGACGCCGCTCACGCTTAAGAAGTCGCCGCCTGCGATGAACTGTCCTTGGTGCGTGGCGAGAGCGAAGATGACAGGATTGAACCCGGCGGTCGCTTGGACGGCGTTCATTTCGTTGCGCCAGGCGGCGCCGTCGAAGGACTTGATGCCGTTGGGGAGGATGGTGCCGTTTGTCCGTTTGAGGCCAACGACGACGCGGGGGGCTTCGGGGCCGGGGCCGTCGAGGTCGAGCAACTGCATGGACTCGACCAGATCAACGGGCGAAGCGGCGGCGGTGAAGTCTCCGGTGGTGCGCGAGCGGCGGACGAAGTCGGTGGAGTAGACACCTCCGATGCCGTAGAAGCTGCCTCCGAAGTAGTCGAACTGAGCGTCGGAAACGGCGGCGTTGATGCCTGGAAAAAAGCCAACGGGCTGGAGGCCCGCGCCGATGGAACGCCAGCTCTGCTCGGTGGGAAGATAGAGGGCGATGTTGCGTGAGAGGACGTTGCCGATGCTCTGGAAATCGCCACCTGCGACGAGGCGGCCTTGCCAGTCGCCCAGAGCGGCGATGGGGACATCGCCCGTGGCGTAGACAAGCGCGTTTGAGCCCTGGTAGACGCGGATGATGGGCGAGCCGAGGTTGGTTTCTCCGACGACGGCGACGCCGCCGGCGAAGCGGTGCACGAGCGATGGGTTGAAGGTGGCGGGTGTGATGAGGTTGGTGAGCACGCCTGCGGTGCTGAGACGGTACAGGGCCGAACTGCTGATGTAGAGACTTGTACCGTCGCGGGCCATGGAATTGATGTTGAGGCCCATGAAGGTCGTGCTGGCGGCGGCCCATGCGGAGCCGTCCCAGCGACCGAGAGTGACACCCGGCAGGCCCACGGCGGTGAGCGTGCCGGTCTGGGCGGTGCCGACGATGAGGGCGTCGTTGAAGGATGCGGTGGTGTTGATGGAGGGCAAGGGCGAGGTTGATGTGAAGGGCAGGGGCTGCCACTGCGTGCCGTCCCACGAGGCGATGCTTGCGGCGGGCTGCGAGCCTGCGAGATCGAAGCTGCCGGCGGCGTAGAGCAAGCCGTTGTGGATGGTGAGTGAACGGACGGTGGCTTGCTGACCGCTGGCCATGCGGAGCCCATCGCCCATGGCGGACCAGGTCTGGCCGTCGTAGCTGGCGATATTGAGCGCGGGCTGGTTGTTCACGGTGGTGAACTGACCGGCGACGATGAGCTTTCCTTGGAAGGATGTCATCGCGAGGATGTTGAAGTTGGAAGAGAAATCGGCATTGAGTGAGCGCCAGAGGCGGCCATCCCACGCGGCGATGTTCATGGGCGTGCTCTGGGGCATGAGCACGCGGCCGGCGGCGATGAGGGACTCGGGCTGCGGGCCTGTGCCGTCGGGATCCCAGCGGGTTAGTGCGTTGACGGGGCCGCCTACGCCGACGAGGCCGGCGTTGGGTGAGAGCGGGAGCAGCGTGGGCGCGCAGTTCTGGGCGAGGACAGCGCCGGGCAGCAGGCATGAGGCGACGAGAGCGAGAAGTCGCGTGATGTGGTTGAGTCGCATCATGAGCAATCTCCTCCGCTGAGGACTGTGAAGAAGTCAATGACGTCCTGCTCTTCGGGGAAGACGCCGTTGCCGTTGAAGTCGATGGTGTCGCAGGCGGGCGGACAGTCGGTGTTGACGGTGACGGTTGCGGCTGCGGAGACTGCTTGGCCGCAGCCGCTGGTGATGACGAGGGTGTACACGCCTGCGTCGCTGGTCGTGGCGCGAGCGATGCGCAGCGTGGGGGTGCTGGTGCCCGTGATGAGGCGATTGGCGATGACGGGTTGACCGTCGCGGAGCCAGCGGTAGCTGATCTGAGCGCGAGGCTCGACGCCCACGGTGAGGTCGATGGATTCGCCGGAACAGACCGCGCGACTTTCGGGCTGTGATGTGATGAGGGGCGCGGAACCGGCGGGGGCCCAGATTGCGAGTGGATTGCCGGCGATGAGCAGGCGGCCGTCGGCGGTGGGCGTGATGTCGACGATTTGCGTGGTGATGCCGGGGAAGGCGGGCGTGAGTCCGGCTTCGGTGAGTGTGGTGTTGCCGACGTAGAGCTCACTGGCGACGGCGGCGAGTTTGGTGTTGGCGGGGACGGCAGCGATGGTGATCCACGTGGAGGAGCTGGGAATCCAGAGGAGCAACTGGGTGGCGGTTGTCATGTAGACGCCGCCATTGGACAGTTCGAGATCGACTGCGGGAGCGGACCAGTTGGCGAGGGACCATGTGGAGCCGTTCCAGCGGACGGCGTTGGTGACGGCGGTGGTGCCAGCGGCGCTAAATGAGCCAGCGATGAAGAGCTCGCCATTGACGACGGCCATGCCGACGACGGACGCGGGTGAGGAGGACTGCCGCAGGCCGCCGCCGACCTGGGACCACGTTGTGCCGTCGAAACTTGCGATGCCGGTGGCGGCGACGGAGCCCGCGGGCGTCACGATACTGGTGAACTGTCCGGCGATGAAGAGGCGGTCGTTGTAGACGGCCAGTTCGATGGCGGGTTCGCTGAAGTTGGGCGTGACGAGGTTGACCGCGAGGGTCTGCCAGCGACCGTCGCGCAGGCGGAGGATGCTCCAGCCGCTTGTTGCGACGCCGTCGGGTTTGGTCATGACGATCAGGTCCTGACCGAGCGGGCCGGGGCCGTCGGGATCCCAGAGAAGCATGCGGTAGATTTCGCTGGTGGAGCCGAGCGATTCGTAGTTGCCCGCGGCATCGCGTCGGGCGATGCCTTCGATGACTGCGCCGCCCATCATCTTGAAGTCGCCCGCGATGTAGTTGTGCGTGCCATCAAAGAGCAAGTCGCGGACTTTGACGGTGCTGGTGGGATGCGCGAAGCCGTTGCCCAGCGCTCGAAACTGGTAGCCGTCGAAAGCGGCGATGTTGCTGAGGTAACTTGTGCCGAAGTCGGCGAGGGTGCCGGCGAAGATGTTCTGGCCTTGGAACGAGTTGATGGCGCGAACGTTGCCGAAGTCGGCGTAGAGATCGATGTAGCTCTGGCCGTCGAAGCGGGCGAACTGGCCGTCGCGAAAGCTGATGGAGAGGGAACCGTCGACGACCTGCATGTAGTCGGCGATGGAGCTGACTTGCAAGTCGGGCAGTACTTGCCACGTGACACCATCGAAGGCAACGCAGCGAATGCCGACGAAACCGGCGAGGGCGTAGACCTTGCCGTTGAAGACAACCAACTGCCTGGGCTCGTGGGGTGCGGGCAGTGCGCCCATGGCGGACCAAGCGTCGAGCGCGGGGTTGTAGCGGGCGACACTGCTTGCGGCAGTCGTGCCGGCGGTCGCGAAGTCGCCGCCGACGATGATCTGATCACCGTCGGCGACCATCGCGCGGACAGCAGGGAACTGGACGCCGGCCACGCCGCCCGCGAGTGAGCGCCATTCGGCGCCGTCCCAGCGGATGATGGCGCGGGAAGTGACAGAGCCGACGGTGGTGAAGGGACCCGCGAGATACAAGCTGCCTTGGTGCTCGAGCGCGAGTTCGGCGGCTTGGGGCAGACCGCTGCCGAGCTGGGACCATGTGACGCCATCAAAGAGCGCAACGCGGTCGATAGCTACGCCGTTGATGCTCTGGAAGGTGCCTGTGAGCAGGAGCTTGCCGGCGTACGTGCTGATGTGGCGCACGCTGGACGCGGCTTGGCCCAGACCCGGCAGTTCACTCCACTGCTGACCGTCCCACAGGGCGATTGATGAGTTGACCTGTCCAAACTGGGTCGGGTTATTCGTCGCGGCGCGGGCAACGAGCTTGGGCGCGAGGGGGCCGTCGCCATCGCTGTCCCAGACGAACGACTGGAGGACGCCGGTGCGACTGCCGGCCCAGCCCCACTCAGGCTGCGGGGGCACGAGTGTTGCAGAGCAGGGTTGTGCGCGGGCAATACCCACGAATGACATCACCACGAGCGCGGCGATGCGCGCGAGGCAACAACGTGTGGTCGGCAGTGATCCCTCCTTCAGACGTGCACGGACGCTGGAGGCACTTTACACGAGTGTGCAGGAGCGTCAAGCGGAAACAGCGAGGTTTGAGGGCCGATATCGGTTGTGATGACGTGCTGCGGCGGACAGGCCGATCCGCAATTGCAGGTGGATTGACCTGGTGGTGTTAGTCGTGGCGAACGAGGCGGCGATCACTCGGTGCAGTTGCCGCCGGCGAGGACGCGGAAGAAGGCGATGATGTCTTCCTCTTCGGGGAAGACGTCGTTGTTGTTGAAGTCGATGTCATTGCAAGTCGGGCACTCCGCGCCTGCCAGAACATCGAAGAAGTCGATCACGTCCTGATCTTCGGGGAAGACGAGGTTGTTGTTAAAGTCGATGGAGTCGCAAACGGTCTGGCAGGAGATGTTGAGGATGCCGATGCTGTAGGATGCCATTTGATCCACGAAGGAGATGCTTCCATAGAACGTGACTTCGGTGGGTCCGGTGCGACGAGCCCAGTCGTCGGTGCCGAAACCGATGCCGCGGCCGAGACTGGACCATTGACCGCCGCTGTAGCGAGCGATGTTCTCTGCGACGACGGTCTCGCCGGTCGCGGTTCGGATGGAGCCGAAACCGCCGAGTGCGATGAGATCCTCGTTCTCGAGCGACACGAGTTTGTTGAAGCCGCCTGTGGCGAGGACGGACCAGCGAGCACCCTCCCACTCGCGGATCTCCGGCAGACGGAAAGGCGCGGGCGGAAAGGGCAACGGATGGATGATGCGAATGACGCCAGCTGGCGAGACGTTGACATCTCTGACTTGGTGTAAGCCCTCGCTCATATCGATCCACTGGCCGTTGACGGTGCGCGCGAGTTTGGTGATCGTGACGCCCTGCGTGGTTGTCATAGGGCCGGTGGCGATGAACTCGCCGTTGGGCAGAGAGCGAATGGACTTGAATACGCCCTGCGGCGTGTCAACCAAGCCAAAGAACGGCGCAGCGGGCTGCCACAGGCCATCGACGAGGATGAAGGGTCGGAAGTTGGAGTAGGACGGATACGCGACGACTCGACCGTCCGCGAGCAAGGTCAAGTCCTGCAGTTCGGTGTCGATGCCGTTGTCGAAGGGCGTCCACTGCACGCCGTCCCACAACGCGGCATAGACAACACGGTTCAAGGCTACGGAGTAGTACCGCCCCACTCCCAGCAGGCGCCCGTCGGGCATGGTGAGCATTTCGCGCGGGCGACGAAAGACTGGCGAGGGATCACCCACGCGCTTCCAACGGTTGGTGACGGGATCAAGTTTGGCAAAGCCTTCTGCAAACGCTTCGCCCGCGTATTGGAACATGCCGGAGATGTAGAGCGTGCCGTCTCCCATGCGAGCGGCGGACTCGATGCGATCATCGACTGCGGTTTGCGGGACGACAAACTGGCCGTTGCGGACGAGCCGCATTCCTTCGTCGACACCCAGATAGATTTCGCCCGTGTTGAATTCATGCGCGGTGTAGACACGCTGGGCGATGGCGGGCAAACTCGCGAGAGGCGTCCAGATGCCATTCTCCAAGGCGAACACGCCAGCAGGCGTTGAAGCGAGAATCTGCCCGGTGAGCCGCGTCGAGAAATCCTTGACATCGGTCGGGGCGTTGAGGCCTGCGGCGATGAAGGCACTGCCGTTCCAGACGAGAGCGCCGGGCGTGGTGACGGCACCGGCTGCGGTGATGGAGCCTCCGAGCAGGACGGAGTTGTCGGGCAGAGGGTGAAGGGCTTGCACGCTGGTTGCGGCAAGCGGCCCTACGGGATCGATGACGGGTTGCCAGGCGGTGCCGTCCCAGCGCGCAAGGCCAGGGGCGGGCGTGCCATCTCCCAGATGCGTGAAATCGCCGGCGGCCCAGAGCGTCCCGTCGGGAGTCGAGGTGAGCGCGCGAACCGGGCCACCGGTCAAGCCGACGCCAACGGGGCTCCACGACTCGCCGTCCCAGCGTGAGACGGCGTTGCCCGCCGAGGAGATGAAATCGCCGCCAGCGATGAGTGAACCATCGGGCATGAAGTGAAGAGCGTGTGTGTCTCCACCCGTGCCAGCGTCGAGTGGGTGCCAACGTGAACCATCAAAGCGAGCGACGTTGCGGATGGGTAGCGGAGCCTGCGGTCCCTCGCGAAAATCCTTGCCGCAGGCGTAGATCTGATTGTCGGGCCCGACTGCAATATCTCGCAGCCACATGACGGAGTAAAAGAGGACTGGATAGAGATCACGCGGAAAACCGCGGAGCCAGCCGGTCGCGGGATCAACGTACGCCAACGGGGTCGAGCCGTCGTTGCCGGCGCGGTTGAAGCGTCCGGCGAACACGACGCGCGGGGCAAGCGGGCCGGGGCCGTCGGGGTCCCAGGTCAGCATCCGCTCAATGTGACTTGATTGATCAGGCGAGTCGGAACTGGTCTCTGCGCGGGGACCATCGGAGAACCACGTCCACGGGCAGGGCTGGGCCACAGCGCACGCAGCGGTGAGCAAGGAAGCGAGACAGAACGTCGCGACAGGCAGGTGTGAACGCATGGGAACCCCTCGTGGACAATCAGCGGTGCTCGCTGTCGAGACTTGAGAATCTTTTCGCATCGTAACGCAAAGCGGCGACGCCTACAAGCAAGAAACCGGCCGGCGCGAAAAACGCCGGGGGACAGGTAGTGTCCCCCGGCGTTATCTGTCAACTTAAACCCGCAGTCAGAACCTGAAGTCGATCACTCGCTGCAGTTGCCGCCAGCGAGGATGCGGAAGAAGGCGAAGACGTCTTCGTCTTCGGGGAAGACGCCGTTGTTGTTGAAGTCGATGTCGTTGCAACCGAGGACGGGGTCGCAGGTGGCGGGGCTGCCGCCGGCGAGGACTTCGAAGAAGTCGATGGTGTCCTGGTCTTCGGGGAAGACGCCGTTGTTGTTGAAGTCGATGTTGTCGCAGATGTCGTACTGGACGCGGTAGGTGGTGGTGACTCCCAGGCTGCCGCTCTCGAGCGGGTTAGCGGCGATGGTGATGCGGCCGGTGGCAGGGTCGAAGGTGTAGGGGTGCGCGATGTCATTGCGCGTGACGCTGCGGATGGGCTTGGTGAGGTCGGCGCGGATGACCGTGCCGACGTTCACGGCGATGCCGAGGTCGTTGGTGAAGTTGTGGGTTTCGCCGAAGGCATCGCGGCTGACGGTGACGTCGATGGAGTGGACGGGCGCGATGGGGCTGGGCTGCATGCGGACGTTGTTAAACGTCATGGTGTTCCACGCGCTGGGGAGCTTGGGCTCGAAGCTGATGGTGTTGGTGCGAGCGCTGGGGGTGTAGTCGAGGAAGAGCATGAGCGAGTCGGTGAAGAAGCTCATGCTTTCCCAGGCGTTGGGCCAAGCGGTTTGGAGCATGAAGTCGTTCTGGCCCGGGTAGAGGAGCGAGCCGGGCTTGGAGTTGTCGACAAAGCGAGCGCCGATCTGCTCTGCGCCCAGGCCCATGGGGCCGACGCGGTCGAGGAGCAGATTGAGGCGGTACTTGTGGTTGTCGATGTCGCCGGTGCCGGGCGTGAAGTCCTGGCGCATGGCGTAGTACGCGCCGTACCACATGGTCGTGAGGAACCAGGGGCCCGCGCCGTGGGGCGTGCCGCCGCCCCAGTAGCCGTCGCCCCAGTAGCGGTTGATGAGATCGGTCCAGCCGTAACCGTCGTTGGGGAAGCCGGCGTAATTGACCAGCGGCTCAGCGGTGGGGTGAGCGTTGTTGAACTTGCGGCGCACGCCGTTGATGCGGTCGATGACGCGCGTGGACTTGAAGTCGGTGGGGCTGTAGACCTCGAAGGGGTAGACGATGCCGAGCTGGCTGATGTCGGTGTTTTCACCGTCCCAGTTGAGGCGACCATCGAGGCCGCTCTTGACCCAGCCGGCGCGGGTGAAGGCGTCGTTGGCGTCGCTGGTGAGGCCGAGGGTGTTGGCGATTTTGCCCGCGTCAACGAGGCCGCGGTGCATGTTGGCGTTGCTGAAGATGAAGGTGTCGTAGCTGTCTTCCCACAGGTTGTTGCTGTAGGTGAGGTTGAAGGCTTCTTCCCAGCGGAGGCGGCTGTCGCTGCTGTCGGTGGTCATCGCGAGGACGCTGTCGCGCACGGCGGGGTAGTTGAGGTTGAGGTAGGCGGTGTCGGCCTGGAGGTTGTCAAGGAACTGGACGGCCCAGGGGAAGACGGCGGTGCCGTCGATCTGCGGCGCGCCCCAGACGGTGAAGCCGTCGGTGGTGCACTTCTGCTTCCAGAAGCCCTTGCGGCCCCAGGCTTCGAAGTCGCGGTAGCTGGTGTCGCGCATCCAGTCGATGGCCTTGCGGGCTTCGGTGAAGTGGCCGGTGCGGGCGAGGGTGACGGCGGCCCACATGGCATCACGCGGCCAGACGTAGTAATACGCGCCATTGTGATAGCCGGCGACGATGCCGCCGAAGACGCCGTCCTGGTGGAGGGCGGTGGCGAGCAGGCCGCGCTTCATGAGCTTGTCGTAGCGATCATCGGGGGCGTCGAGAGTGACGCCGTTATTGAGCCAGTTAGTCCAGTAGGTGTCGGTGGTGGACTGCACGGCGGCCATGTCGCTGGTGTAGAACCAGTCGAGCATGGGGACGATTTCGTTGTTGTACACGCCGTCTGCGCCGGGCATCGGCGCGGTGATGGGCTCGGGGCGGAAGTGCGCGCCGGCCATGAGGATTTCGACGTTGACGTCGACGCTGGGGGGCAGCGTGACGCGGCGGGCGATCCAGCCTTGGCTTTGGTCGGCGCTGGTGTCGCGCCAGGTTTCGTTGGCGGGCTGGCCGTTGACCTTCATCGCGGCGGTGAGATAGAGCGCGATGTTCTTTTGATAGCCGCTGAAGGTGGTGATGTTGTATTCGTTGGGATCGGAGATGAAGGGGCCGGTGCCGGTGACGGTGCGGGTGGTCTTGTCGAAGGCGGTCATCGCGCCGCGGGCGGCATCCCAGAACATCGCGTCGTACTGGTCGCCGCCGTTGAGGGCGGGGTCCATGTAGTAGTAGATGGTGACGTCTTGGGCGGTCGGAAGGTTGTTGCGGAGCGTCATGCGCTTGATGAGCATGTGCTTCTGCTCACCCGTGCCTGCGAGGCCATCGGGGAAGTCGATGCCGGCGGGGGCGAAGTCGGTTTGGGAGACGCTGATGTTGTTGCCGTTGGCGAAGAGGGTCTGGCTGGTGGCGACGGTGTTGGTAGAGTCGGTCAGGTAGCTCTGCTGGACGTTGTTGAAGCTGATGCCGTTGGGATTGCTGAGCCAGTGGGTGACGTTGTCACGATCGCTGCGGATGCCGACCATGGCCTGGTTGAGGTGCATCTGGCCGCGCTTGTCGGGGCTGAGGCCGCCCGGGAAGGTGTCGGGACCTTCGCTGTAGCCTTCGTTCTTGGTGCCGACGCCTTGGACGCCGCCGGGCGTGGGGAAGTACATGTCCCAGAGGGTGCCGTTCTGGTCGAGCATGGCGGCGGTGAAGGTGTTGCCGATGAAGGCTTCTTCCTTCCAGAACTTGACGGGCGGGTAGCCGAGGGCGGGCAGGGGCTGACCAAAGCCGGCGCCGGGCCATGCGGCGAGGACGCGGTATTCGAAGACGTTGGTGTTGAGTTCGCCTTGGGGCAGGCCGCCGGAGCCGTTCTTCCATGCGGCGATGCGGTACTTGATGGTGCGGCCGTATTCACGGGCGTCGAAGTCGGTGATGCGGATGCGCCACCAGTCGTCGTTGCCGCCGAAGCCGTTGGGCTGGTTGCGCACGAAGGCGAATTGCGTGGGATTGGTGCTGCTGCGGATGACGCGGGTGCTGGAGTTGTTGGGCACGCCGTTTGCGCCGCTGGGGTTGGTGCCGTCGATGGTGTAGTAGACGAGGACGACGTCGTAGGAGAAGGAGGGACCGATTTTGGCCCAGAGGTCCACGCCTTCGCTGACGCGCACGGCGTCGGGCTCGCGACCGGTGATGCCGGAGGGCTCGCCAAAGACCTGCTGGGTGGGGGTGTGACCCACGAAAGCGGGCTGGGCGACGGCGACGCCGGTGATGGCGAGGCCAGCAAGCGTGAACAATCGATGCGCAACGGTCATGAAAATGATCTCCATTTCGTCAACTCACTTGCACCAGCAGCGCGCGATGGAGGACCATCGCCCGGTTGCTGGAGCATTCCTTGGGTCACTGTCTTTTCCGAACCCACCCACTGCCATGTTTCGCTTGCGCCGTGTGGACCCTCTCCCGCGCGCTGGTGACTGGCAGGAGTAGACTATCCATCGGCAAGTGGCTGTGGTCAAGGACTTTTGAATAGAAAGCAACAGAATTCGCCGGGTTTGGGTTGCGTGCTTGTGGGTGAAGTCTGGTATTGTGTTGGCAGATGGTTGGCAGGCGGGTGCAAAGCCCGAGAAACCAACGGAAAAACGAACACGCGGGCGTGTCGCGATGACACGGTGCGTGCAAGAAAGGAAGAGGCATGATGCGTGCGCGATCGACGATGATGTGGGCAGCGGGGACGGTTCTGTCGCTGGGGCTACTGAGCGCGGTGACGGGCCTGACGGGCTGCGAAAAGAAGGCACCCGCACCTGCGGCACCCAGCACCACGACTGCACCAGCAACGACGGACGCGGCGAAGGCTGAGGCGACCAAGAGCGACGCGCCTGCCGCGGCACCGGTTGCGGCGGCTGCGCCGAGTGGTGATGCGATCCTTATCGGGCACTATGGCTCGCTGACGGGGAGCGAAGCGACGTTTGGCCAGAGCACCAGCAACGGGATTCGGTTGGCGATCAAGGAAGCCAACGCGAAGGGTGGCGTGCTGGGTCGGCCCGTGGCACTGAAGGAGTATGACACGCGCGGTGACGCGGGTGAGGCCAAGCTGGCGGTGGAGCGCTTGGTGAAGAGCGACAAGGTGACGGCGGTGCTGGGCGAAGTGGCCAGCAAGCTGAGCCTGGCGGGCGGGCCGGTGTGCCAGGAAGCTGGCGTGCCGATGATTACGCCCAGCAGCACCAATCCCAAGGTGACGGAGATTGGCGACTACGTGTTCCGCGTGTGCTTCATTGATCCGTTCCAGGGGTTTGCGGGCGCGAAGTTCGCGCGGGAGTCCTTGAAGGCGGAGAAGGCAGCGGTGCTGGTGGACCAGGCGCAGGCGTATGCGGTGGGTCTGGCGGAGCAGTTTGAGCTGAACTTCAAGGCGAAGGGCGGCGAGATTGTGACGACGCAGAACTACACGGGCGGTGCGCAGGACTTCACGAGCCAGCTCACGAGCATTCGTGCGGCCAAGCCCGATGTGATTTACATTCCCGGGTACTACACGGACGTGGGCAATATCGCGATTCAGGCGCGGCGGCTGGGCATCACGAAGCCGATGCTGGGCGGCGACGGCTGGGACAGCGACCAGCTTGCGAAGATCGCGGGTGATGCGATTGAAGGCAGCTACTACACGAATCACTACGCGCCGGACCAGCCGGATGCGAAGGTGCAAGACTTCATCAAGGCGTATCGCGCGGAGTTTGGCGGGGCCACGCCTGATGGGCTGGCGGCGCTGGGCTATGACGCGGCGAAGATTCTGTTTGAAGCGATGGAACGCGCGAAGACCACGGATGGGAAGGCTCTGCGTGACGCGATCGCCGCGACGAAGAACTTTGGCGGCGTGACGGGGAACATCACGATTGATGCGAACCGCAATGCGACCAAGAGCGCGGTGGTGGTGGAGATGGCGGGGAACCCGCCGGCACCGAGTTACGTGACGACGGTGGAGCCGCAGTAAGGCGGGTACGGAGTAGCGAAGTACCGGAGTACCGAAGAGACGAAGTACCGAAGGAAAGGCAGTGTGACGGGCATGGGTGACTGTGCCCGTTTTTTCATTTGGTGGAGAGTTGGGACGTTGTCACTTCGTTCCTCCGTCACTTCGTGACTTTCCGGGCGGGCTTGCGCGGTGATTTTCTGCTACACTCTGGGCCCTTCAAGGAACCTTGTGCGTGGATGCAGTGCTTCAGATTCTCATTGCGACGATCGCTGTGGGGAGTCTGTACGCGCTGGTGGCACTGGGGTACACGCTGGTGTATGGGGTGCTGAAGTTCATTAACTTCGCGCACAGTGATGTGTTTGTGCTGGGGGCGTGGACGAGCTTTACAACGGCGGTGGTGCTGCGGACGACGGTGGGCGAGGGAGAGACAGTGCCTTGGTGGGGTGTGGCGCTGGTGTTTCTGGCGGCGGTGAGCGTCTGCGGGGTGGTGGGGTATTGCATTGAGCGTTTTGCGTATCGGCCGCTGCGGAAGGCTCCGCGGCTGAATGTGCTGATCACCGCGATTGGCGTGTCGCTGCTTTTGCAGAACTTGGGGCAGATCACCGGTCCGGCGGTTGCGCGCGGGCCGGAGAAGTCGGTGGTTCGGGACGGGCAGACGGTGACGCAGGAGGGTGACCCCTTGGCGACGGTGCCATTTGGCGCGACGCCCAAGAGCATGCCCACGCTGATTCCCAACTTGGTGCTGAATGAGACGGTGATTGAGAAGGGCACGATTGCGGGCGGGGCGCTGCGTGGGACGGTGGTGTTTGACAAGCAGATCACGTTCAGCGAAGGGCGGCAGTACCGGCTGGAAGTGACGCGCACGGTGAACGAAGCGGACGGCACGGCCAAGGTTGTGGTTGATCGACTGAGCCTGGATGCGGAAGCGGGGACGATCACGCCCGGCACGGAAGTGCGCACGACGCCGCGGCGGTCGGCGGCGGAGTTGCAGGGCGCGACGTATGAATTGGTTCGCAGTCCGCGGGTGCCGATCGGGCTGATTGATGTCATCATCGTGACGGTGAGCCTGGCGCTGATGACGGGACTGCAACTGCTGATTTTCCGCACGAAGCTGGGTGCGGCGATGCGGGCACTGTCTCACAACATCGAGACGGCGTCGCTGATGGGCGTCAATACCAACTTTGTGATCAGCTTCACGTTTGTGCTGGGCGCGGTGCTGGCGGCGAGCGCGGCGTTCCTCTATCCGATGAAGTACCCGGGGCTGAATCAGACGGCGCACGGGATTTGGGTGCTGCTGGGGCTGAAGGCGTTTGTGGCTGCGGTCGTGGGCGGCATTGGGAATGTGCGCGGCGCGGTGCTGGGCGGATTCCTGATCGCGGCGATTGAGTTCTTTGGGGCGTACTTCTATGCACCGCTGCGTGACGTGTATGTGTTCACGCTGCTGATTGTGGTGCTGCTGTATAAGCCCAGCGGGCTTTTGGGGCGAGCGGTTGTTGAAAAGGTGTGATCGCGTGCGGACGGACTGAACCGGGTATGAAGACACTTGCGCAGTACATCACGGAGGTGCCCAAGGGCCGAGCTTTCAAGCCGGTCGCGGTATTTCTGCCTTGGGTGGTGTGCGTTGCGCTGGCGCTGGTGGTGCAGTTTGTCGCGCCGGTGGTGGTGAATGAGTACTGGCAGAGCGTGCTGCAGCGGATGGGTGTGTTCATCATTGCGGCGGTGTCGCTGAACATCGTGAACGGGTTTACCGGGCAGTTCAGCATGGGCCATGCGGGGTTCATGGCTATTGGCGGGTATATTGGCGCGGGCGTGACGTATTACGGCTCGCTGTTGATGCACGGCAGCGTGAATGATCCGTCGTTTGTGACGCAGGGCACGATGCTCATGCTCGCGGGGATTGTGGCGGGCGCGTGTGTCGCTGCGGCGGCGGGGTACTTGGTGGGTTTGCCGAGTTTGCGGCTGCGTGGCGACTATCTGGCGATTGTGACGCTGGGGTTTGGCGAGATCATTCGTGTGGTGCTGGAACTCACACCTCAGCAGATCACGGATGCGAGCGCTGTGGCGGCGAATCCGGTTGCGTCGTTCTTTCACTTGAATGGCGCATCGGGGTTTATTCGCACGCCTCCCTATGCGACGCTGTTCTGGGTGTGGCTGTTTGTGGCGATCACGTGCGTTGTCGCGTATCGCATGAAGACCAGCAGCAGCGGGCGGGCGTTTCTGTCGATTCGCGAGGATGAAATCGCGGCGCGGGCGATGGGCGTTGATCTGACCAAGTACAAGGTGCGGGCGTTTGTGCTCGCCGCGTTCTTTGGCGGTGTGGCGGGTGCGCTGTACTCGCACACGGGCGTGAACCCCAGCCCGACGGATGCGGGCTTTCAGCGGTCCTTTGACATCATCATCATGGTGGTCTTGGGCGGGCTGGGATCGGTGTCGGGCTCGGTGCTGGCGGCGATCATTCTGGTGTTGATGCCTGAACTGCTCCGCGATTTGCAGCAGTATCGGCTGGTGCTGTACGCCCTGCTGCTGATTGTGATGATGCTGGTGCGGCCGCAGGGGTTGTTTGGCGTGAAGGAGATCTGGGATCTCTCGCGCGGCGACCGCAAGCAGGCCAAGAAGGGAGGCTCCGCGTGAGTTACCTTCTGGATGCGCAAGGGATCGGCATTACGTTCGGCGGGCTCAAGGCGGTGCAGGATTTGACGCTGCAACTGCCTAGCGGCGTGCTGTATGGATTGATCGGTCCCAACGGGGCGGGGAAGACGACGGCGTTTAACTTGATTACGGGCGTGTATGCACCGCAGACGGGAAGCGTGAAGCTGGCGGGTGAGGTGGTGAGCGGGCTGCGGCCCCACCAGATTGCGAAGGCCGGGCTGTCGCGCACGTTCCAGAACATTCGGCTGTTTGGTGAGCTGAGTGTGCTGGAGAATGTGATGCTGGGCAGTCATGTGCGCGGGAAGCACAAGCTGCTGGGCACGCTGTTGCGCACGCCGAGGTTTGTGGCGCAGGAAGAGGCGATGCGCGATCGGGCGATGGCGCTGCTGGAGATTTTTGATCTTGGCAAACTGGCTCATGAGCAGGCGAAGAACCTGCCTTATGGCGATCAGCGGCGGCTGGAGATTTGCCGGGCGCTGGCGACGGAGCCCAAGGTGCTGCTGCTGGATGAGCCGGCGGCAGGGATGAACCCGAGTGAGAAGAAGTCGCTTGCGTCCACGATTCGCGCGATTCGCGACCGATTTGGGCTTGCGATTCTGCTGATTGAACACGACATGGGACTGGTGATGGAGATTTGTGAGCGCATCACGGTGCTGGATCACGGGCAGGTGATTGCGGCGGGCACGCCGAAGGAGATTCAGGCGGATCCGAAAGTGATTGAGGCTTATCTGGGCGTGGAGGCGAGCCATGCTTGAGGTGCGTGATCTGCATGTGAGTTATGGCGCGATTCGCGCGCTGCATGGCGTGACGCTGAACGTGAACAAGGGCGAGATTGTCACGCTCATTGGCAGCAACGGGGCGGGGAAGACGACAACGCTGCGGGCGATTTCGGGATTGGTCAAGGCGCAAAGCGGCAGCGTGACGTATGAAGGCAAGAGCATTGCGAAGCTCGCGGCACATGAGATTGTGAAGCTGGGGATGAGTCATGCGCCGGAGGGGCGCGGGATTTTTCCGCTGATGACGGTGGAAGAGAATCTGGAGCTGGGCGCGTACATCCGCAATGACCACGCGGAGATTGCGAAGGATCGCGAGAAGGCGCTGACGCTGTTTCCGCGGGTGCGCGAGCGACTGAAGCAGATGGCGGGGACGCTGAGCGGCGGGGAGCAGCAGATGGTGGCAATTGCGCGGGCGCTGATGGCGCGGCCCAGGCTGCTGCTGCTGGATGAACCGAGCCTGGGGCTGGCGCCGCAGATCGTGCAGACGATCTTCAAGATCATCCGCGACATCAATGAGTCGGGGACGACGATTCTGCTGGTGGAGCAGAATGCGCACATGGCGCTGCGGATCGCGCATCGCGCGTATGTGCTGGAGACGGGGGCGATCGCGATGGAAGGCGACGCGAAGGAACTGGCCAAGAGCGACGAGGTGCGGAAGGCGTACCTTGGGGTGGCGTGAAGGCAAAGCGATAAAGCGATAAAGCGATAAAGCGAAAAGTGATACAGCACTGTGGCGCGTAAGAGTCGGCATTCGGATGTGAAGATCACGGTGCTTGCCATGGGCAAGCATCCGGCGTGGCCCGATTTCATCGATGATTTGGCGCAGTATCCGGCGGGCGTGGTGGCGGCGAAGGATGCGCTGTGGACGCGCGGCTTGCAGCGGGCGTGCCAACTTGGTGCATTCAACACGCTGGTTGAGGCATCGCGCGTCAGCTTCTCGCATGATGCGCTGATTGTGACGAGTGATGGCACGTGCGTGGCACGTGTGTGGCCCAGCCTTGATGCGAAGGGCGCGGCGGGCTGGCCCATGATCGCGATGGCGCATGCAGAGCCGGTGGACGCTTCGTGGCTTTGTGAGTGCGCGCCGGCGCGGCTTCGTGCGGTACAGGAGATGAGCGGGCAGACGCGGAATCGGCAACTGGTTGCGCTGTCGCTGGGTGAAGCGGCGCGGCAGTTGGAAGACACGCTGGCGCTGGTGGTGGGTGTGCCGCGTGCGAGTGTGAGTGATGGTGCGCTGCTTGCACAAGCTGATGCCGTGAAGATCGCGGCGGGGCTGGAGGCGGCGCGGGAGCAACTGACGCCTGATGCGCGAGGCGAAGTGGGCGCGACGCTGCGGCTGCCTCGCGTGGTTTCGCCGGCGTCGCCGCTTGAGAATGCGCGGGTGTGGGCGGCTGCGCTGCGGAGCCAGATGGAGCCGTCGCTGTCGCTGGTGGCGATGGAGCGTGATGACAGCGATCATGTTGATGTGATCATCGGGCATGGACGCAGTGATCGGTGGGGACTGATTCGCGATGCGAGCGCGAAGGATGCTGTCGCGGGACGGGGTGCGCCCGGCGACACGACGCTCGCTCAGGTGAAGCAACTGAAGCAAACGCTGGGGGCTCGCACGCGAGGGGCGACAGTGACGCCCGGACCTGACAAGGCGAGCAGGCGGTCAGTCGCACTGCTTGCGGCGGGTGGGGTGCTGGTCTTGACGACGATTGTGGCCGCACTGCTTTTGCGGAGCAATCCGCCCAACGGTTCACAACCTGCGGGCGTGCTTGCGGAAGCGCGGCCTGGGGCGAAGGCGACGGCGCGACCGGGTGTGACAGAGCCGCGCGAGGCGGTAGGCGACGTGGTGACGGCGGCGATGATCGAGCAGTCGCTCGTGGAAGCGAACAGGGAGAGTGACGCTCAAGGTTTGGCGGTGCCTGATGATGTTTCGCGGCGTGCTCGCGAGGTGATTGCGGATGGGGCGGCGACGCAGGCTGAGGCACGCGAGGCGCAGCGGCTTCTTGATGCGTGGCGCAGCGAGCTGGCGGGGCGCGTGCTGGCGGAGGTTCGCGAGAAGCAACTGGTGCCGGGTGAGCTTGACGAGGCGCAGCGTGTGGTGGCAGATGCGTGGCGAACACGGCTGTCGACGATGAATCCGCGCGAGGGGATGCTCGCCACGAGAGAACGCATTGCGCGCGAAGAAGATGGTTTGACGGCGGCGCTGGACGCGTTGGGCGAGACACGACCAGGGCAAGAGATTGCGCGAGATGAGCCCGTGCTCACGAATGCGATCAACGCCGCGCGGCGTGAGGGGGCGATGCGACTTGCGGAGCTGCTTCGTGAAGGCGGGGATGTGCAGCGTGTGCGCGACAGGGCGACTGCGCTGCGGCGTGATGTGGCAAAGCTGCGAGATGACGTGCGTGATGAGCTGCCGCCGCTGCGGCGTGTGCCTGTGCTGCAGGCGACTGCTCGCGATGCGCTGGCGCGTGGGGAATCGTGGGCCACGATGGCGCCTACGTATGAGGCGCTGCTCGCGGCGGCGACGGATGAGAGCGTGCGTACAGCGGTAGGCGATGAACTGCGGCGGTTGGAAGCGGTGCGCGACGTGAGCGTGTTGCCGGCGGACAAGCTCGAGCCGGCGATGCGTGCCGCGGCGACGGACACGACGGGCAAGCGCATCGCGGAGATCATGCAGGGCTGGCGTGCGCTTGCCGCGACGGATGATGTCGTGCAGGTGCAAGCGACAGCGTATAGCGAGGTGGTGAAACCGGCGATTGGGTATGTGCCGGAAGCTGGGGCGCGCGAGCGGCTGGGGCGCGAGGCTGCGACGCTGGCGCGAGACGCGTGGCTCAAGGCGCAGGCGGCGGCGATTGATGACGAAGGCGTGCTTGCAGTTGCAGAGCTTGCGGTGAAGCTGGATGCGCAGCAAGCCGGGAAGGCTCCGGCGTGGATTCGGGCGGCTGCGCGGCTGGAAGCGGCGCGGCTGCGGCGTGCGATCGCTGAAAGCGCGACGGATGACGTACTGCTCACGCACGCACGCGAACTGTCGCGACATGTGCAGGCTGCGGGCGATGCGCTCGAGACGTGGCCTGATGCCAAGCGGCTGCGGGCGCTGGATGTGCTGGCGCGTGAGGCGATTGCGCAGCGTGAAGGAAAGCGGCAGTGGCTGGGCGTGCAGGGGCCTGGCGCCAAGGGATGGGTGACGCGGGATGATGGCAGAGGGCAAGTGACCTTCACGTCACCCGCGGGAACGGCCGTTGCCTTTGCGCGAGCGGAGACGGAGGATGCGGAGCGAGTCACCTATATCGCACGCGGAGAGTGCAGTGTTGCGGCGGTGATAGATGCGATGCGTGATGATGCGACACGCGCAGAAGTGGATGGGCTGCTCTGGCAGTTTGATGACGCGACGGATCCACGCGTGGGTCCGCGTGCATGGACACGGCGCAATGGCGTGATCACGCCAACACGCGAGTGGCACGCTCGCATCAACGGGCGTGAGCCGCTGCTGGCAGCGGGATTGACGGCGGGTGCGCCAGACGCGTCGATGCCGATGAACTATGTGAGTGCGAAGGCAGCGGAAGCGCTTGCCGCGGCGATGGGCTGTCGCTTGCCCACGCAGCGAGAGTGGGAATCGGTGGCGGGTGTGGCCTCTGACGCTGAGCAGAACAGGATTGATATGCAACTGCTGGAGCAAGAGGCATTCGCGAAGCGCACGGGCGTACGCGCTGCGAGACCAGCCGCGGACACGGCATGGGCGAATGGCGAGGGCGCGGCGGATGTGCCGGCGCGTGATGGTGCGCTGTGGCTGTGGCCTGCGGAGAAGGGGACGGCGAAGGCGAGGTTTGCGAACCTTGGCGGGAATGTCGCGGAGTGGGCCAACACGCCTGTGGGACCTGTGATCATCGGTAGGTCTGCGCTGACGCTGCATGATGGCAGCGCGGTGCGTAACACATCGAGTGATGCGTTGCGCGGCTTTGCTGATGTCGGGTTCCGACTTGCCTTTGACGTCGCGAAGGAACTGCCCACGACTGATGCAATCGCGGAGCTGCGATCGAAGGGACGCCAGTAAGGCACTCAGGCGCGAGCTTGCACTGCGGCGGGCTTGAGTTCCTGCCATGTGGCGTAGCGTGCTTGCAGGCTTGTGAGCACGCGCTCCACGGCGGTGCCGCGTGAGCCTTTGAGCAGCACGAGATCACCGGGCTGGAGAGCGGCGGCGATCGCATCGCAATCTGCAGGCGTGGTGGTTTCGCGTGTGAGGGCCTGTGTTGCGGTTTCTCGGGCGGCGCGGGCCATGTGGGGGCCGAGCAGCGCGAGAAGATCGGGCTTGGCGGCGGCGGCGGCAGCTTGCACAACTTCGTTGTGCATCGCGGCGGCGTGGTCGCCTAGTTCGAGCATGTCGCCCAAGACGAGGACCAGTCGCTGGGCGCGTTCCTGCTGCTGGACTTCGCACATGGTGGCGATGGCGGCGAGCATGGACTCGGGGTTGGCGTTGTACGCGTCGTTGATGATGCGGATGCTGGCGGCGCGGGTGTGAATGATGTGGCGTTCGAGACGCATCGGAGGCGGCTGCACACGTGCGAGGCCCGCGATGGTGGCGTGGTCGGGAAGCTTGAGCGTCCGGGCGACGGCGATTGCTGCGGCGGCGTTGGTGGCGTTGTGCAGGCCCAGCGTGGGGAGCGTGAAGGTGAGGCCGTCAGCGAGTGTGCAGGTGATGCCGGCGAATGACTGTGAACGTGTCACGACGCGGAGGTTGGCGTGGTGTGAAAGCCCAAACGTGATGGTGCGGGCGTTGTTGTTCTGGGCAGTGAGCACGTCGCGCACGCTGGTGAGCAGCAAGGGGCCGGGATCGTCGCAGGGGGCGATGATGACGCCGCCTGGGCGGAGGCCGCGCACGAGCTGGGCTTCTTCGCGGGCGACACCTTCGAGCGAGCCGAGGCCTTCCAAGTGTTCGCGACCGAGACTGGTGAGCACGACGATGTCGGGGCGGATGGCGCGGGAGAGAGGTTCGAGTTCGCCCGGGGCGTTGGTGCCGACTTCGCAGATGACGAACTGATCGTCCTCGCGCGCGGAGAGGACGGTGATGGGCACGCCTATGGCGTTGTTGAAGCTCTTCTGCGAACTGGTGCCGCGCAGCGACTGCGAGAGGGCGGCGTGGAGCATGCGCACGGTGGTGGTCTTGCCGTTGCTGCCCCCCACTGCGATGAACGTGGCACCACGGGCGGCGAGGTAATCGCGATACGCGGAGGCCAGCGAGAGGAGCGCGGCGGCGGTGTCGGGTACGAGAACGACGGCGACGTGTTTGGTTGCCGCGAGATCGCGGATGCGATCGAACGCTTCGGCGCGGTCTATGAGCAGCATGGCTGCGCCGCCTGCGATGGCTTGGTCGAGGTATGCGTGGGCATCGTGCCTTTCGCCTCGCAGGGCGATGAAGAGTGCGCCGGAAGAGATGGCACGGGTGTCGGTGCTGATGCCTTGTGTGAGCGACGCGCTCGACTTTGGTGTCAACCAGCGAGCGGCGAGCGTGTCAGCGATGGTGGCGCAGTTCCAGAACATGGTGATGGGTCGAGAGAGCTGGTGACGGAACGGGCAAACAACGAACTTTACTTGCGGCGTTTGGCGACTTTGGCGGGTTCGGCGAGGATGGAGATACCGCGAGCGATCAGTGCTTCGCGGGCGACTTCGCGATCATCAAAGTGCGTGCGGATGGTGCCGCCCTTGCCGTCGGGGAGAATCTGCTCCGTCTCGTGGCCTTTGCCGGCTATGACGATGACGTCGCCTTCGCGAGCGGCTTCGATCGCTGCGTGGATGGCGCGGGCGCGATCGACCTGCACGATGAGCGATTCGCGGCGTGCTGCGGGGATGCCCGCGAGGATCTGATCGACGATGTCGCTGGGGCGTTCGGTGCGGGGGTTGTCGCTTGTCACGACGACGGCGTCGGCAAGTTCGCTGGCGGCGAGGCCCATGCGGGGGCGTTTGGTGCGGTCGCGATCGCCGCCACAGCCGAAGACGCACCAGAGGCGGGCACCGTCGCGGCGGGCGCTTGTGGCGCCTGCAGCGTGTTCGATGCTGGCACTGGGCTTGACGCGGCCCGTCATGACGCCGCCGACCGCGCTGAGCACGTTGCGGAGCGAATCGTCGCTGTGGGCGTAATCGACGAAGACGCTGAAGGGAGCATCGACAGCGGTGACGCGTTCGAGGCGGCCCGGTGGTGCGGTGAGGAGAGGGACGCCGTCGGCGATTGTCTGTGTGGGCACGCCCAAGGCGTGTGTGCTGGCAACGGCGGCGAGGATGTTGAAGGCGTTGTAGAGACCCACGAGACTGGTTTTGGCGGTGAAGTCGCCCCAAGGGCCGCGGAGGCGGAGGCTCATGCCGGTCATGTCGTGCGAGAGGACTTCGCATGATGCGTCAAGACCGGCCTGCTGCTTGCCATGCTCGAGCACGGCGACGCGCAGGATGCGGGCTTTGCAGTCGCGCACCATGCGCTCGCTCCATGGGTCGAGCGCGTTGATGATGGCGATGCCGTCTTCGTGCACGAGAGTGAACAGACGCGCCTTGGCGGCGGCATAGTTTTCCATCGTGCCGTGGTAGTCGAGGTGATCGCCCGTGAGATTGCTGAAGACGGCGGCGCGGAAGCGCAGGGCGTCGGCGCGTTTCTGGTCGAGGGCGTGGCTGGAGACTTCGAGCGCGGCGGCCTGCACGGCGCACTCGCGCATGCGGCTGAGGGTGCGGCTGATTTCGATGGCGGGCGGCGTGGTCATGTTGGCGGCGGCGACTTCGACGCCGTCGTCGATGATGACGGTGCCGATGAGGCCGCAGCGGGTGCCGACGCGGTTGAGCAGTTGCCAGCAGAGGAAGGTGGTTGTCGTCTTGCCGTTGGTGCCTGTGACACCGATGAGATGCAGTTGCCGCGCGGCTTCGCCATAGAAACGTTCAGCCATGAGGGAACTGGCGAGGAGAATGTCATTGGCGACGAGGACGGGCGCGCCGGGCAGGCGGAGGTTGGCGTCGTCGGTCACGACGGCGGCGGCGCCGGCTTCGATGGCGGCCTGGGCGAACTGCTTGCCATCGGCTTTGAGGCCACTTCGCGCGATGAAGAGGGAGCCGGGGAGGACGGTGCGGCTGTCTTCGGTGATGTCGCAGATGCGGGTGAGGGCGACATCGCCGGGCAGGTGGGCGGAGAGCCCGGCCTCGCCGGCGAGGTGCATGTCCAGTCCTTGGACGAGATCAGCAAGTCGCATGGAATCAGCGTATGCGGCGGTGGCTGCGGAATGTCAGTTTGCAGCCAACCATGTCGCTTGTCATGAGCCATCAGGTTGTCGCCATTCAACTGTTTCCGGCACGCGACGCGAAGGTCGCGGCGGTGACTGTGCGTGTGCGGGGCGAGCGCGGCTGGGAGCACCTGATGGCGTGGAACCTGGGCTCGGGAGAATTGACGCACGGGGCTTGGACGACCAAGCGGCTGCGTCGGCGTTATACCCGATTGTCGCCTTGCGGGCGGTTCTTTCTGTACACCGCGCAGGACGGCGGGAAGAGCTGGCATCCGGCGACCCGTGAGCGGGTCTTTGCGGCGGAAGACGGCGGCGGCACGGCGATCTCGCGGCTGCCATGGCTGGCGGCGCTGACGCGCGTGCATTGCCGAGGGATGTACGCAAGCCCGATTGCTGGCAAGCACACGTTGAGTGCTGCGGAGGAAGCCGCGCTGTTTGCGAAGTTTGAGGGGCTTGCGTATCACGAGGCGTTCCCGCATCAGCCGGGGTGGGAGTCGGTCGATGCCGATTTGCTGCCTCCGGAGGCGTTGCCCCAGAATCGCTCTGCTCGGCGAGCGGTCTCCCGGTTTCAGGCGGCATGCATCGCGCCGGCAGGCCGCGAGGTCATGCTTGTAGGGGCGTGGCGGCAATCCCGGGGCGAGAAGCCGGCGAAGATGCAATGGACGCTGGTCGCGCAGACGCCAGACAAGACCATCACCAAGGGCCTGGATGTTTCCTCAGCATGGATGTCGCCCGCGACGGGACGCTTGCTGACAGCCGAGCCAACGGGGATCATCACACTGTTTCAGCCGCCGAAGATTGGCCGCGGCGAGGCTGGGCCGGACATTCGCCTGAAGGTCGTTGCGCGACATGACCTGTCAACGCTTGAGCCAAAGCCGGAGAGACCGCCTGCGAAGGCGTTTGTGCCGCTTTCTGCGAGCGAATTGGGGTGAATTGAACGGCTTTCATTGTGTTGAATCCACACGCCAACCTGTCCCTCCCCCACCTCTTCCCTTGCTGACCTTGGTGGTGAGCTTCCCTAAACTGGATGTTCCGCCGCGTGCGCATCTTCCGCCGCTGCGACTTTTCATGAGGTGTCCATGACCGCTGCTCCCGCCTTTCCCGGCCTGCCCGAGTTCAAGACCCTGCCGTCCCGCGATGGCGACCGCGTGATTCAGTTCCGCGAGGCGCTGCGCGAAGCGATGAGCGAAGAGATGCGTCGCGATGATCGCATGTTCCTGCTGGGCGAGGAAGTTGCGCAGTACAACGGCGCGTACAAGATCTCACAGGGCATGCTGGATGAGTTTGGGCCTTTGCGCATCATCGACGCTCCGATCTCGGAAAACGGCTTTGCGGGTCTGGCGGTCGGTGCCGCGATGTACGGCCTCAAGCCCATTATCGAGTTCATGAGCTGGTCGTTCAGCCTGGTCGCTGCCGATCAGATTCTGAACAACGTGCCCAAGATGCTCTACATGAGCGGTGGCCAGTGGGGTTGCCCCATCGTCTTCCGCGGCAACGACGGCGCGGGCGGCCAGCTTGGCAGCACGCACAGCTGGTGTGTCGAAGGTCTATACAGCAACGTGCCGGGCATGAAGATCGTCATCCCCAGCAACCCCTACGACGCGAAGGGCCTGCTCAAGACCGCGCTGCGCGAGCTTGATCCGGTCTTCTTCCTCGAGAGCGAACGCATGCTGGGCGATAAGGCCCACGTGCCAGCCGAGGAGTACTACATCCCCTTCGGTCAGGCTCGCCTGGCGCATGAAGGCGACGCGTGCACGATCGTGAGCTTCGGTCGTCCGGTCAACTTCTGCCTCGAAGCGGCGGCGGAACTGGAGAAGGAAGGCATTTCGTGCGACGTGCTCGACATGCGGACCATTCGCCCGCTGGACATCGACAGCATCATCAAGAGCGTGCAGAAGACCAACCGCGTGGTCGTCGTTGACCAGTGCTGGCCCTTCGCCAGCGTCGCGAGCGAAGTCATCACGCAGGTGTGCGAACGCTGCTTTGACTATCTGGATTGCCCGCCCGTCCGCGTGAACACGGAAGACGTGCCCACGCCGTACGCGAAGGCACTGGAGTATGCGTACCTGCCCAACAAGGAGAAGATTGTGGCGGCTGTGCGCAAAGTGCTGGCGTAACGAACGAAGGAGCCCGCGATGGATATCGAATCAATCCGACAGATCGTTGACGCGAATCCGCAGGGGGTTCGGATTGTCATGATCGACGGAACGAAGCTCGATATCCCGCATCGCGACTTCATCTCTCTGGGGCCCGGCACCGACGCGGGCCTTTCACCGCGTCGCGTTGCCGCTCGTACAGCGTTCACCGTCTACGAGGTGAACGGCGTGCCGATGCGGATTGTGAACGCGATGCTGGTGAAGGAAGTACTGCCGCTGAGTGGCAAGGGCAAGGGTCGCAAGCGGAGTGCATGACCTCTCATGATCGACCGTATCGCTCGAAATCAGCTCGCTCTTGCCATCCGCCGCCTCGGGAGCGGCAGACTGCCATTCGACTCGTTCTGCGAAACGGCGGAGAGCATCGAGCGATCCTGCGATCCAGCAGACAACTTGACGCGAGAGATGGCGGAATGGTGGTACGAGTTCGTGATGATCGGCCTCGACGACATGTGGACAGACGACTTCGACGCATTCCGTGGCGCATATCGCATGACGTCGTCAGGCAGGCGCTTCATCGCCCGCCACGTCCTGCTGCTCAAGTCCGACGCGACCCGCGCGATCAACGATCTCACTGAGCGGAAGCCGCTCAATCACCGTCCAGCCCCCTCCCTTCTCCGTCGCGTAGCCGAGTTCGACGTGTGCGGGGCTCGCGGCACGCGCTACTGGCAACTTCGGCACCTTCGCACTATGGGAGCGCTCCGCCGCATCGCCCCGTTTTCGAGCACTCACGAATTTCACACTGCTCGTAGCCGCCGTATCTTCTTCGTTGGCTCTACCAGCGCTTCATCCGCCGCCTCAAACTGAACGCATGGGTGATCGATAGCATCGATCGCCTCGGAAGGACTTGAACTATGCCGATTGATATCACGATGCCCCGGCTTTCTGACACGATGCAACAGGGGACGATCGTCAAGTGGAACGTGAAGGAAGGCCAGAAGGTCAAGAGCGGCGATGTCATTGCTGACATTGAGACCGACAAGGCCACCATGGAACTGCAGTCCTTCGATGACGGCGTGGTTGCGGCGATTCCCGTACCGCAGGGGCAGACGGTGCCCGTCGGTACCGTCATGCTGGTGCTCGCGACGGCGGGCGAAGATGTCGCAGCGGTGAAGGCCAAGGCCGGCAGCGGTGCGGCTCCTGCGGCAAAGGCTGCTGGCGGCTCGGCGAGCAACGCGCCGGCGGCTGCAGCGACCGCTGTCATGGAACCGACCAGCAACGGCGTGAACGGTTCGCACGGCGAAGGACATGGCACCGGCGGCCGCATCTTCATCAGCCCGCTGGCCCGCAAGATTGCGGATGAGGCCGGGCTGGATGTTTCACGCGTGCAGGGTTCGGGGCCGGGCGGACGGATTGTCCGCAAGGATGTGGAAGAGGCAATTGCCGCGGGCAGTGCGGCTCCGCGTGCGGCGGCACCTGCGGCGAAGGCCGCTCCCAGCGCGGCGCCTGCGCCGCGTCCCATCGCTGTGCCGGCCGCATCGGCGACGCTGGCTGGCAAGCTCATTCCGGTTTCCAACATGCGCCGCGTGATTGCGCAGCGTTTGAGCGAGAGCAAGAGCAGCATTCCGCATTACCAGGTTTCGTTCGATGTTGATATGCAGCCGCTGATGGCTCTGCGGGCGCAGCTCAATGAGCAGTTGGCGAATCAGGGCGTGAAGCTCAGTGTCAACGACTTCCTTGTGAAGGCGTGTGCGCTCGCGATGCATCAGCATCCGTATGTGAACGCCCGCTGGGTGACGACGCAGGCCAAGCACGGGCAGATGGACACGTCGATTGAGTACCTGCCCGAAGTGAACGTCGGCATCGCGATTGCGCTGCCCATCAATGAAGACGGCACGGGTGGCGGGCTGGTCGTTGCCACGCTGCGCAACGCTGATTCACTGGGTCTGCGGCAGATCAGCGCTCAGAGCAAGCAACTGGCGGAAAAGGCTCGCGGCAAGGGGCTCGCTCCGAGCGAGATGAGCGACAGCACGTTCACCATCAGCAATCTGGGCATGTACGGCGTGAGCCACTTCAACGCGATCATCAACCCGCCCAACGTCGCGATCCTCGCGGTTGGCGGCGCGATTGAGAAGCCGGTGGTTCGCAATGGGAAGAATGGTCCTGAGATTGTGCCCGGCCTTGTCATGACCATGACCATGAGCAGCGACCACCGCGTGGTGGATGGCGCGATGGCGGCGCAGTATCTGAGCACGGTGAAGAACTTCCTGGAGAAGCCGGCGACGCTGCTGGTGTGAGTGAGCTAGAACGAGAACGACGAAACCCCGAGGCTGAGCTTCGGGTTTTTTTTGCTGGGCAGTGATCGAGTGGCTGTCAGATGATGACGCCGATTTGGTCGAAGGGTTTGCGGGTGATGTCGGGCACGATGCAGTTTTCCGCCGGGTAACCGACGGGAATGAGCAGGAACGGGCGTTCGTGGTCGGGGCGTTTGAGGACTTTGCTCAGAAAGCCCATGGGGCTGGGCGTATGCGTGAGCGTGGCGAGGCCAGCGTGTTGACACGCGGCCAGAAAAAGCCCAGTTGCGATGCCGATGGATTCGTCGACGTAGTAGACTTTGCCTTGCGCGCCTGATGCGTCGGGGTCGGTCTTCATGAGTTTGAAGATGACGATGATCCACGGAGCGATGTCGAGAAACTCTTTGTTGGCGTCGGTGCCGATGGGCGCGAGATCGGCAAGCCACTCAGGCGTGGCGCGACGGGTGTAGAACTCGCGCTCTTCGACTTCAGCGGCTTCGCGAACGGCGTGCTTCAGCGCTGCATCTCGCACAGCGACGAATCGCCACGGTTGTTTGTTGGCTCCGCTAGGCGCGGTGCCTGCGGCAGAGATGCAGGTGCGGATGATGGCTTCGTCAACTGGTGCCGGCGAGAAGAAACGCACGCTGCGGCGCTGCCGCATGATATCGTGGAACCCTTGCACGCCGGCGAGTGCGCCAGTTGGGGGCATGTAGGGATGATGCGGGATGTGCTTGGGGGGCGTGGACATGGTGGATGGTTAGTCGCTCGAGAAAGAAAGAGATTACCGGGAAAATTGTGATTTGAGGCTGGAATACACAGCAGACAGGCTCGTCGGATGGGTATTGAACTGGAGGAATCTGCTATGTGGATTGGTGGACTCATACTCGCGTGCAGTTTGCAGACAGAACCACCAGCCGAGTTTGATGCGCTTGTTCAAGGCTCGCCTCTGGCAGAGCAAGCGACGAAGGAATGCCCGACGGTTTATGAGTCGTTGTGGAACACTGACGACGGAGTCATGATCAATTGGACGGGTGAAGTTCACGCGGCGAAGCGGCCCTTGATGCGTGCGGAACATCAACGTGCGCTTGAGTCAGAAGAACTCGGACCGAGGATCGTGACTTGGAACGACGAGGTGTATGCGCGACTGCCGCATGCATGGAGATTCTCAGTTCCTGACGACTTTGCGAGGATACATGTTGCTGGAATGTGGACGGGCGGGAAAACAGCCACATACTCAGTGCGAGGACGCGAAGTGAGCGTGCTCTACGGAAGTTCACCTTCGCTACGATCACGTTGGCAGAGCATTGGAATTGCATCAAAGCGGGTAGAGTCTGATCCCTACATCTTGTCGCTCGTTCGCGCGCAACCCGAGGCCCGATCGTTTGCCTTTCAACTTTCAGCCGTCCATGCTTGTGGAGTTCCTGCGAAGGACATTCTCAAGGTGGATGATGTTGCCGAGTCGATCAGCTTCGCGCAGTCGGTACCAGTTCGAAACGAAGAGGCCTTTGTGAAGCCAGTTCTTTCATGGCCCGATGGCGTTTTCGATGGTGTTCTGACTGTGCATGACAGTCATGACAAAATGAAGGTCCTCACTACCATACTTGTTTCAAGACCATATGACAAGCTCGAAGAAGGTCTTGCATGGATAGTGGACGATTCAAAATTCTGCGACCCTGATGCTTGGCCCATTGCTGAACTACGAGACATTCCGATTGAAAGGCTGCTCGGCGAAGTCCGATGGATTCGCCGCCCCAGTCAAGCAGCCGCTGCAACTCCGACTACGGCCACACCTTCGGCTTCGGGGTCGGCCCCGTGATCTTCGTCGGGTTTGGCGGCTTGGGAAGCTCCACACCCGTGAAGCCCTTGCCCCAGATGAAGATCTCGCGCGAGACATCGCGGCTGGCGCGCGGTTTGGTGGTGCCGGCTTCGCGGAAGAGGCGCTTGGCTCGCGCGATGACGTCGGGCGTGGGTGAGCCTTCGAGGATCTTCATGACCATGTTGCCGCCTGGGCGGAGCAGGTCGTGACACAGGTCGAGCACCCGCTCGCAGAGGCGTGCGGAGAGGAAGTCGTCGCCGTGGCCGCTGGTGTTGGGGGCCATGTCGCTGATGACGGCGTCGTACTTGTCGTTGCTCTTGCCTTCGCCGTGAAGAAGTTCGTTGATGGGTGCGAGCAACTCTTTGGCGGGCGTGGCGAAGATGTCGCCCTGCATGATGTAGACGCGATCAGACAGAGGCGCGGTGGTTTCCTGCAGGTCGATGCCGACGGCGCGGCCTTTCTGGTTCAGATAGCCGTCAAGCACCTGCAGCCAACTGCCCGGGGCGCAGCCGAGGTCGATGACGAAGGCGTCGCGGCGGACGATGTGGAGGCGTTCGTTCACCTCCAGAAGCTTGTACGCGCTGCGAGCGACGTAGCCCTCTTCCTTGGCTTTTTTGAAGAACTCGTCATGAAGGACTCGGGGTTTGGGCACGGGGAATCGTAGAGGCCGGGGAAGGCGGGTTTATCGCGAAGATGCGAATGGCGCGAAGTCGCGCTCAGCATGGGAGGGCGGATGTGGGTGTCGTGTCGAATGTCTTTGAGCGCCACGCGGTTATCAGCCAGAGTCAGGCATGATGACACGTCTTCCTACGCTTGATCGTGCCTTATCTGGACAACAACGCGACTACGCAGCCATCGCCCGCCGTCGGCGCGGCTGTCATGCGGGCGTTGGCGGAGCTCTGGCATAATCCCAGCTCGATTCATCGCTCGGGACAAGCTGCGCGGCAGGCGGTGGAGCTCGCTCGGGCGAGTTGTGCGCGGCTGATCAACGCGAAGCCGCGGGAGATCACCTTCACCAGCGGCGGCACGGAAGCGCTGGATCTTGCGATTCGCGGGGTGCTTGCGGCACGGCGACCGGGCTCAGCGGCAACGCTGGTCACGAGCAAAGTTGAGCATACGGCGATTCGTGATCTGGCGGAGGAACTCGAACGCGGCAAGCACGCTAGCGTCAAGTGGCTGCCGTTGACTGATGATGGACGAATCGATCCTGCGCAGCTCGATGTGATTGACACGAGCACGACACTTGTTGCGGTGCAGTGGGCGAATAACGAAACCGGTGCGATACAGCCCATTGCGCGCGTTGCTCGCAAGTGCAAGGCATGCAACGTGCCTTTGCTGGTGGACGCGACGCAATGGGTTGGCAAGATTCCGACGGATGTGACACGTCTGCGTGATGCGGACGGCGATGTTGCTGATCCGTTTGATTTTCTCGTGGCGTCGGCGCACAAGTTTCATGGGCCCAAGGGCGTGGGACTGCTGTGGGCGCGTCCGGGTGTGCGCATGCGGCCGCAGTTGCTGGGTTCGCAGGAGCTGGGGCGACGCGGCGGCACGGAGAATGTGCCTGGCATCGTGGGTGCGGGCATCGCCGCGGATGAAGCAGTGACGTTTCTCGCAGACGAAGCGGCGCGCAAGCGGATTACTGATCTGCGCGACGCGTTTGAGCGCGACATTCTCGGGGCGATTCCCGATGCGCGCGTGAACGGCCCCACCACTGCGGAGACGCGACTGTGGAACACCACGAACATCGCATTTCCGCGCCTTGAAGCTGAGGCACTACTGCTTCTGCTGAGCGAACGTGATGTGGCTGCCAGCGCGGGTGCGGCATGCAGCAGCGGCAGTTTGGATCCCAGTCCGGTGCTGCTCGCCTTTGGCGTGCCTGATGAATTGGCCCACGGTTCCGTGCGATTCAGCCTCAGCAAGCACACAACGCCCGACGAAGTGGCGACAGCGACGCGCGAAGTGATTGACGCGGTGAAGCAGTTGCGACGGAGCTGGAACGCGATTGGGTGAGAGCGGGGAGGGGACACGAGGCAATGCGCGCGTTTACGTATCGTCCATACTGAGTCAATGAAGAAACAAGGGATGCCGATCGGCATCCCTCGTTCGCTCGTTCGCTCTTCCTTCGCTCACTGCGGAATCATGATGAGGCAGTGCTTCATCCATTCCTTCCGCTGGTCGAGCGTCAGCACATCGCGCAGGCCACGGAAGGCGGCGAGCTTGTCTTCGGGCGTGCCGGCGGTCTTGACAGCTTCGCCGATGCGAGCAACGTCGGCCTTCTTGGACTCGTCGAGGTTTTCCATCAAGCCAAGCACGGAATCAAAGTTCTCGATGCTTGCCTTCTTCGCCTGGTTGTAGAGGAAGGTGTATTCCTCGAGCGAACCGTTCTTGAGAAGCTGCGCAGCGCGAGCCATCGAGATGCGGGCCTTCTCGCCCTCTTCGCCACCTTCGGGCGGCGGCGGGTTGAGCGTCAGCGTGTAATCACGCGCGATCTTCGCGGCGAACGCGTGCTGAAGGTCGTTCAGCTTGCCGGCCTTCTTCAGACCTTCGAGCAGACCATCTGGCGCGGCGGGCGGCAGGAAGGGCTTGGTCACTTCGAGCAGTTGCTTGATGCTCGCCTGATCGCGCAGGTTGACCTTTTCGAACACGCCATCATCGACGCGCTCGAGCAGATCGAGGTTCGAGACAAACACGGTGTGCACCGTGAGGTTTCGCTCGGCGAGGAATGGCCTGATGTCTTCGAAGAACTTGTCCTTGTTGTCGATGGTGGGATTGGCACGCAGGGCAGCCATCTGGAGGGGCTCGCTCAGCGGCTTGAAGTTGCCCGCATCGTCCTTCTGCGCCAGCGGTTCGTAGGGCAGGTCGGGCAGTTGAATGGGCTGACGCGCGGCCACCGGCTGGGCCTGCACGGGTTGTGCCTGCGCTTCAGGACGCGGCGGCGGCACGGGCATCTTGTCAATGTGCTCATCGACTGGCGCGACTTCTGCCGGAGGCGGCGTAACCACCTGAGCCCACGCGGAAGCACAGAGGCCCGCCACCGACGCCACAGCCCACAGCCCGCCGCACATCGCCAACTTCGCCTTACGAACCTGCATGGAAAAGCCCTTTCTGGCGCACGACACAGCCTTTCGCGCCGGCGCGGCTGATTGTTCGCCGGTCGGAAGGGTGCGCTTTGGGGCTTTGAGCAGGTGCCAGAGCACGGCCGCCCATGGGGTCCAAAGCCCGAACA
Organism: Phycisphaerae bacterium; assembly: GCA_046316615.1. GTDB lineage: Bacteria > Planctomycetota > Phycisphaerae > Phycisphaerales > UBA1924 > BJHL01. The sequence goes on along the minus strand of JBKDAN010000049.1, from coordinate 138,038 downwards.
AACACAGATGTCAGTATGTTACAGCGGCAGGCGGCGTGCGAGCCCCATGTACGCGTCGTACTGGGCCCGGACCTCGGTGAGCGAATCGCCGCTGAACTTCTCGCAGAAGACGCGAGCGACTTCGAACGCGGCAACATTCTCCAGGACGACGCTGGCCGCGGGCACGGCGCAGATGTCGCTGCGTTCGTACTGGCTGTGCTGTTCTTCTTTGGTGTTGAGGTCCACGCTGGGCATGCCGCGAAGGAGCGTGGCGATGGGCTTCATGGCGGCGCGAACGACCACGGGCATGCCGTTGGTGATGCCGCCTTCGGTGCCGCCGGCGTTGTTGGTGGTCCGCGTAAAGCCTAGATGCGGAGCGACGTCGCGCGATGCGGCGTCGTAGCGAATCGCATCGTGGACTTCGCTGCCTGGGCGACTGGCGACATCCTTCCCCAGCCCGATCTCGACGCTCTTCATCGCTTGAATGCCCATGACTGCGTAGGCGAGGCGTGCGTCGAGCTTGTCGCGCCAGTCCATGCAACTGCCAAGACCGATCGGGCAGCCGAAGATGTGCGCTTCGATAAGGCCGCCCACGGTGTCTTTGCTGAGCTTGGCATCGCGGATGATCTGCTTGTGCGTGTCGCCCAAAGCAGCATCGGGGCAGTAGGTTTCGCTCGTATCGCGGATGGCCTTCATGTCGCGCCAGTTGGCGGTGGTGACTTCCACGCTGGTTGCTGCTTCTCGAATGGAACGCACGAAGCCGAAGGCCTCGATGCCGAATTCGCGCAGCAGGCAACGGGCGAGAGCGCCGGCGGCAACCCTGCTGGCCGTCTCGCGGGCGCTGGCACGCTCAAGCGTGTCGCGACAGTCAGTGGTGAGCCACTTCACGCTCCCCGCCAAGTCGGCGTGACCTGGGCGCGGGCGCGAGATGACGGGCGTTTTCTTGAGATCGTCAAGACGAGAATCTTTGTTTGGAATCGCGAACACGATGGGGCCACCCATGCTCAGGCCCCGTCGAACGCCGGTCAGGATGGTGACGCGATCCTCCTCGATGCCCATGCGGCCGCCGCGTCCGTAGCCGCCTTGGCGGCGGGCCAGTTCACCGTCGATGAACGCGGTGTCGACTGCCACGCCAGCGGGCATGCCGGCGATGGTGACGACGAGCGAGGGTCCGTGGCTCTCGCCCGCGGTGCTGTAGGACAAGTTGGGCATGCCTCGATCATACCAGTGGCGTGGTCGGAGGCCGAGGGGGTATCTGTAGGGGGTCTAGTCGTCTTATAACCGACGCCTGAGTTTCCACCGACTCTTCACAGCGTGAATAGATCGCAACACAATGCGAGGTAAGGGGTTGACGCAAGGGTCGCACCCCGGGATACTTCCCACCCGACTTGTGCCGCTTTGGTGGTATTGACGCGTGCTATGGTGCGCAACTACTTTGGACGGAGCAGGTTGGTCAGACCGGTGGGCTGATTGCCCACGTATCTGGGTGGAGCCATGGGGCTCTTGAACACGAATGACGGCGGGGCATGGGCCCGCGGCTGATAGAAGGACACCTATGGCGACCATCACGAAGAAGGACCTCGTTGAACGCATTACCACCAAAACCGGTGTCAAGCGTCACGAAGTGAAGGATGTTTGCCAGGAGTTTCTCGATCAGATCATCATCGAGCTCCGCCGCGGTAACCGGCTGGAGTTCCGTGACTTCGGCGTGTTTGAAGTGAAGGAACGGGCGGCCCGCATCGCTCAGAATCCCAAGACGATGCAGAAGGTGGAAGTGCCAGCCAAGCGGGCGGTGAAGTTCAAGGTTGGCCGCCTGATGCGTGAGAGCGTGGAGATGCCGCCCCAGCCGGTGCGCACCGTCTCCGCGACCAGCCCGACGGTGGAAGTGAAGCCCGCGGCGCCCAAGGCTGCTGCAGTTGCTCGCTGACCGACGCGGCGGCAGGCGGATTCCCGTAGCATTCAACGTTGACGGAATCATCAACAGGCAAGCCCGATCTGTCTTTGCCGCGCACGCGGCGGTTGTGCCATGACCTGGAGTATCAAGCGGTCTACGGCGCACGGATGAAGAAACAGCGTGGTCCGATCACGGCGTTTGTCGCGCCGAACGGTCGATCACACTGGCGGATTGGGCTGGCGGTTGGCAAGCGCGTGGGGAACGCGGTTGCGCGAAACACCGTGAAGCGTGCTTTGCGTGAGGCGTTTCGCCATGTGCAACATCAACTTCCACGACTGAGCGACGGGCAAGGGTGCGACATGGTGCTCTCTGCAAGCGCACACGACACGCTCGACGCCCCAACCTACGCGTCGCTGATACTGGAACTGGCGACGCTCGCACATCGTGATTGGATGCGCCGCGAGAAGCGAGACGCGTGATGTGCACCGGCGGGGACCAACATGAACATGCATCGCGCGCGCAGGCGAACACGCCGACTGACGCGCCTCGACTGCGCACGATGGAACGCGTGGCGGCGTGGCCACTGATCGTTCTCGTGAAGATCTATCAGTTCACACTGTCGCCGATTCTGGGCCGACAGTGCCGGTTCTACCCGACGTGCAGCTGGTATGCACTCGACGCGTTGCGGCGGCATGGCGGCTTTCGTGGCGGGTGGATGACTTTCAAGCGACTTGCGCGATGCCATCCGTTCAGCAAGGGCGGCTACGACCCCGTGGTGTAGAAACGCACACTGCGACCAGTCTGCTTGCGGCGTTGGCGGTTCAGCGCCCAAGGCAACGTTCACGAATTTGAGTTATCCACATGGTCACCGTTGCGCACCATCGGCGATTTCGCACACCCAAACAGAGCATATCAATTCGAACCGATTCATGACCCACGAATATATACCCATGGGTGGTATACTGGCATACCGGGGCAGGGTATCTCATCCTACCCGCCGCCATCATCGAGGAGTCGCATCATGCAAACGCCAGACAAACACGCCTCTACACACACCCTTGCCATCGACGGCATGTCGGGCGACACCTGTGTCACCAATGTCAAATCCGCTCTGCACTCGGTGCCGACGGTCAAGACGCAATCCGTCAATATCGGCTCAGCTGTCATTGACGCTGATCAGCAGGGCTGCGAAGCGGCTTGCGTCGCGATTAGCGGGGCGGGATATCGCGCAACTGAGAACATGAGCCAGAAGCCGATGTCGGCAGTTGAGGCCAAAGCCGGCGTGACGCCGAGCGACGGCACACGAATGAGCGGTATCCCGGCGAGCACGCCTGCGAAGCCCGCCGCGCCAAAGATGTGATGCGGCTCATGTCGCTCACTCGGAGGCACTCAGCATGGCTCGCCAGGCCGTTCGTTCCAAATCCCCTACAGCTGTTTCTACCAAGTCCGGAGCCAAAACAAACGCTGGTCGCCTTGCGGTGAAGGTGGACCCTGCGGCGAGAGCGGCCAATCTGCTGCAACTGCGACGAGCGTCCGGGCAACTGGAAGGCATCAAGCGCATGATCGAGGATGATCGGTACTGTGCCGACATCATCGTGCAGATCACCGCGGCGCGGGCGTCGCTGCAAGTCATCGCGAAGTCGCTGCTGCATCAGCATCTGAAAGCCTGCCACGAAGCGGCGATCAAGAATGGTGCGGCGGAGGCGGACGCGATGTATCAGGAATTGATTGAGCTGGTCGCGCGCATGACCAGGTAAACGCGGGTCTGCAGGAAGATCGCGTTGCGGGCGGCGAGAAGTTTGAACCGCCGTTGTGATTGAATCGACTGTTCATGTTGTCAAGACGACATGGAAAGGTTGTGTCATGGACGTGATTCTTGTGCTCATGCTTTCTCTTGTGCCTGCCTGCTTGCTGGCAACACAGCCACGCAGCAAGGACTTGCACCGGATGCCTCTCGCAATCGCGGCGTCGCATCTGATTTCGGTGATGGCGTTCATCGTCGACAACGTCATCACTGCAGGTTTGTGGCCACATCGGAGATACACACATGCATATCTCGGCACGAAGCGAAACTCGCTTACAGCAAGACAGCGCAGATACGCGCGAAGATGCGGTCGCGGTTGCGCGATGGGAGAACGAGGGCGGAGCGACCAGCGAGCCGATTCGTCACGCGAGCTTTTTCGCCGTGATGTTCAACTGGTTTCGTACGCCAACGCGAGCGCACACGCACGCGACCACACACGCGACGCCGGTGGGACGCGAACATGCTTCACGGGTTGACGCATGAACGCCGCTCTACACGGAAACGAAGTACACCGGTACATCACGTCGCTCCGCGTCCACATCAGTCGCGTGGCGAGGATGATGTGGAGCGATTCGCCTTCGGCGACCATCGCTGCTGAATCCGGCGATGACATGAAAGAGAGCGGTACGAGTTGATTCACACGCCAGATATTCGTCTTGTCATTCCCAACCACACCCTTGATCGCACGGAGAACGTCCTCATGTCTACCCAACCCGCTGGATTATTCAGCAACTTGTGCCTTGTCCTCGGGCTCGCATCCATTCTCGCATCGATCGGTATCTGGTTCTTTTATGCCTCAGCCGATGCCGCGCACGCGGAGCGCTTTGGCATCTTTGTGGGACTGTGGGCACCGACCTTCATCGCGCTGTCAGAGCGAGTGCGCGAGCGGACGGTCTTGACCAGCGTCAAGTGAGCGGCCACCTAGCGGAAGGAGTGTGAGCATGACGGAGAACGATACCGCCAGCGTCCCGAACAGCACGTTCGCCAGCGATGTGGACGCACACCCGAGCGAAGTCGGAGAGAGTCTGCGAATCGAGGACGTGATGTCGCACTTGCGCGCGGCCCATTCGACTATGCGCTATGCGAGCACGCGCTATCTGCTTCCTGAGTTTGAGCCGGCATATCGCTATGGAATCGCGGCGTTCTTGCACGAGCCCGACAAGCATCGCAGCTTTGAATCCATTACCAACGAACTGGCGAGCGGCTGGACGGGCGTCAGGGGTGCTTCTCGCCTCGCGTGGAAGCACGCAAGACACGCGGTGGAGGCTGGCTGGCATCGGATGCAGTGCACGACCGACAACAGTGATCTGTCGCTAGATGACCGCCGCGAATGCGATTAACCACGTTCATCGGACGACGCGTGGCTGCAGTATGTTCAATACCACGCACGTCTTGTCGTGAGCGATCCGCGAGAGCGATCGCTCACGAATACGCAGCGAACCGGTGACTGAAGTCCAGCCGCTTAGATCAACGCCTTGGGGTTGACCGGGGCGGGCGGGGGCGGCGGGAACAACTTGCGATCAAGACTGATTGCACCAGCTCCGAGCAGCGCGAGTGCAAGCGCGGACGTGAGCAGCGACAGTTGCCAGAACAGGGTCTTCCACACGTCAATTGCGAAGAAGTCTCGTTCCGGAATGAAGCCCAGCACGACTTTGCCGGTTTGCACGGCAGGTCCGACTTCCGTGAGCCAGATCGCGCCGATCATTGTGCCCGCGAGAACGATGGCCGAGAAGCGGGTCAGCAGGCCAATGACAACAAAGAGCCCGGCGATCAGTTCGCAGAGCGCGACAGTCCAGGCGAGCGAAACAGGCCATGCTCCCTCGGAGAGTCGGGTGGGCCACAATGCCTGCAACTGCTTGGGGGCATCGGCCGGGGCATTGGTGTCCATGGGCGGGTGTCCCGCACGATGGATCAGCATTGCGAGGCTGTAGACACGCGCGACTTGCAGCTCGTCTGGGAACTCGCTCGCGGAGTAGACCCGTTCACTGAGTTGACTGGCACCGGGATTGGACGGGGGCGCGGTGACTTGTGCCAATGTCCACGTCCCGGCAAGCGAGGCTCGCGGCGCGGATTCGGTCGGTGCGGCATCCGGCGCTGCTTTCTCTTGTGGCAGCGGCCAAGGCGGGCCCATCGGCTCGGTGGGAGTCAAAACCGGTTCCGGCGCCGTGGGGGCGGGCTTGGGCGTTGTGGGCTGAGGCGCGGGCGTGAGCTGCGGGGCGTTAGGGCCGATAGGCAGGGGTGCAGCGTCCTTCACACCTTGCTTTGCAGCATCGGGCGTTGGAGGGACGACGGTCTTGCCACTCGACGCAGCGGCTCGCACCTTCTCGACCCCGAGATTGGCAAGCAACGCGGCCTGTTCACCCTTGACGGCGAACGTTGCCTCGATCTTGCCCAAGCCGGCCCAGATAAAAGTGAGGCCAAGGGCGAGGCGCAAGAGCAAAGGAGCGAGAATCGGGCCGGAGGTCTTGGCCATGTCCGATCATAGTGACGGGAATCTGTTGTGCAATTCACAGAATCTGGTATGCTGACCCGGTCAGGATGCGGACAGATATCTGGGACAGAAGGAGTCGCACATGGTTTTGCGCGCGGATGGCTGGATGGGTATCACGATGAAAGCAACCTTTGCAGCCATGCTGCTGGCGGCGGGGACGGCCCACGCTCAGCTAGCGGAGGCACCACTGACGGCCGAGGAACTGGGCCGACTGCCCGCCAACGAAGCGACTGTCCAGCTTTCGAGCGTGCCCATCATGCGTGTGAGTCGCACGCAGGCGGCGCAGTTGATTGAACCCGCGCAGGTTCCCGGCTTCGGCGTTCGCGGCCCGTGCCAATCGGTCGGATCGCACACCAACGCGAACTTTGGCGGCGGACAGTTCACGGTGCAGGCAGGCTTTGCTCAGGGTGAGAGCATCGCGGCAACCTACAACGTCGCTGCGAACCAGTTCCCGCTGCGCATTGATCTGGCGGAGATGATCCTCGCGACCAGCAACGCAACGGTGCAAACCACGACGATCTGGGCGGTGGAATTCTGGGCTGGCGTGCCCGGCACCGGCACGTTGGTTGACACCATCGTTTCAGACGATCAGTTGCTGCCGCACGCGCGCATCGGTCCTGGCACGGCGGGTGTCAACATTCAATTCAGCGTTGATCCCAACGATCCTGATCAGATCATCATTCCTTCTAACCCGAGCAACAGCTTCACGACAGTGTGGCGGATCGTGCAACACAACAACCAAAGTGGCAATCCGTGCATCACGGCGCCATCAACCGCGACCAACGCTTTTCCGACGACCGACAACCCCTCGGGCGGCCTGAGCCAGCCGACGCTCAACTGGCTGTTCGGGCTCAACTGCGGTTCGCTGGGCTGTCCTCCCAACGGCGGCTGGGCGCGGTTCAGCAGCCTCAACGTACTCTGTCGCCCCAACGGCGATTGGGTGACGCGGACGAGCTACAGCAGCGTCAACTGCGCTCCGCCCACGGGCGCGTGCTGCCTGACTGATGGAACCTGCTCCATCCAGCTGCAAGCTGACTGTGCGGCGATCAGCGGCACCTATCGCGGCGACAACACGACGTGCGCGACTGCAAACTGCCCGATTCCGACGGGCGCGTGCTGCTTGAGCAATGGCTTCTGTCTCAACCTTTCCAGCAACGATTGTGCAGGCGTCGCGGGCACCTTCCAGGGTGTGGGGACTGCGTGCGGCGCGGGCAACGCATGCCCCAGCGGGGCTTGCTGCCTGCCCACCGGAGCGTGTGCGATCACCACGCCCGTTGGTTGCACCAGCCAGGCGGGTACGTTCCGCGGCGTTGGCACGACATGCGCGACGGCCAACTGCCCGCAGCCCAATGGCGCGTGCTGCTTCAGCACGGGCGCGTGCCTGAGCCTGACCAACGCATTGTGCACCGGCGCGGGTGGCACGTGGCAGGGCGCGCTGACGACCTGCGGCGCCGGCACATGTTCCGCGGCCTGTGACGACATTGACTTCAACAACAACGAGGTCTTCCCGGAAGATCAGGATGTCGTTGACTTCTTCGACGTGCTCGCGGGCGCGACATGCGCAGCGTGCAATGACATCGACTTCAACAACAACGGGGTCTTCCCGGAAGACCAGGATGTGATTGACTTCTTCAATGTGCTGGCGGGCGGCCAGTGTCCGTGAGTACGAGAGCAAGGAAGCAAGAATGAAAGCGCGACTGGGTGGCCGGTCGCGTTTTTTCCTGATAGCGAAACGAACGAGGAATGCAAGATGCGCAGCAGTGGATGGGCGGCAGTTGTCATCACCGCAGGAACTGCGGTTGCACAGCCGGTAGCGATGGATGGGCTGCTGGATGAATGGGCGACAGTGCCTCTGGCGGCCACTGACGCGACGGGCGATGCAAGCGGACCACTGGATGTGACGGGACTGCGTGTGCGCTCGGCGGGTACAACGCTGTGGCTGCAGTTCGATCTGGCGAACGTGACCGGGCTGCAGGCGGGTGCACCGGGCGAAGCGACGCTGCGCGTGCGCATTCGCACGGGGACTCGCGAGGTGCTGATAGACACACGTGGGCGAGCGGCGTTTATCGATGGTTCGACGACTGCAACGCCCTGGGCGACGCTGGACTTTGTTGCACAACCGACGGTGGCTTCCAGTCGATTCGAAATGCGCGTCGATCTGGCGGCGATCGGGGCGACGGCGGGAGCGATGTGTCAGGTGAGTCTGGAAGGTGCAGACAGCCTCGCGAACACGGTGATGCACCAGTTGGGGCCGGCGGAGCCTGCACCGGCGCCACGCCCCCTGACACGACCAGCCAATGGCGCGCTGCGCGTCGTGAGCCTCAACACGCTTGTCACTGGACTGACGAACCCAACGCGGCGTCCCGCGCTGCTGCGGTTGATTGACTCGGTCGACGCTGATGTGTACTGCTTTCAGGAGGAGTACAACAGCACACGAGAGCAGATCGTGACGGCGCTGGCGCAAGCGGACCCGCGCGAGAACGGACTGCCTTGGAATGTGATCAAGACGGGCGAACTGGTGCTGGCATCGCAGCGGACGCTGGTGGCCGTGCCTTTCAGCGCACGGTACCAGGGCGCTGTCGTGCGGGCGGACCCGAGCATACCCGGCTCACGTGACATACTGGTAATCAACAACCACATGTCGTGCTGTGGGTATCCCGGTGATCCGAGTGATGCGGCACGTATCACGCAGTCGACGGACGCCGCGGCGGTATTCATGCAGTTTCGCGCAGGCACGCTGAGTGGCGAGTTCGCGCCATTTGCCCAGGTGCCGGCGATTGTCGTGGGAGATTGGAACCTCGTCGGGACTTCCACGCCGACGGATATCTGGGCGGGCGCGCCGGGACTGCGGAGGCAACTGACACCGCACCTGACGAGGGGTGACGCGTGGACATGGCGGAGCAACTCGGGACTTGACTTCTGGCCTGGCGCACTCGACATCGTGATGGTCGATATATCTCGTACGCTGGTGCTCAACGCGTTCGCGCTGGACACCGTGCGACTGGACGCGGCGACGCTGTCGGGTGCCGGGCTGCTGGCGACGGACTCGAGCGCGTCGGATCACCTGCTGATCGTGACGGATCTGGCAGACAGCGCGGCCTGTGACGACATTGACTTCAACAACAACGAGGTCTTCCCGGAAGACCAGGACGTGGTTGAGTTCTTTGATGTGCTCGCGGGCGCGACCTGCGCGCCGTGTAACGACATTGACTTCAACAACAACGACGTCTTCCCGGAAGATCAGGATGTGATTGACTTCTTCAATGTGCTGGCTGGCGGTGATTGCTGAACTCGCCACAGCACACTTCGACCGATCTTGAAATAGACCCCGAGGCATCGCTTCGGGGTTTGTTGTTTACATGAGCGAGGCATCATGTGCGAATTCACCGATTTCATTTGCGTGCGTCGTGCAATGTGAGGGCTGACACCGGACATGGTGAAGCGGGCTGTGTGTTTTTACGTGCGTGTGTTGCTGCGTGCGACCGATAGTGCGATGTCGCTTGAATTGCGCACGGAAATGACTGCGGCGCATTGACGATGACAGCGCGACGCGGTACGTTTGCCGCCGTCGCGGAAAGGGCACGCAGCGCAGATGCGCGCGAGCTGCAAGGCGGAAGACTCTTATGAACAACAAAGTGATGTATGTGCAGGCTCTGGCCTGCGTTGCCGGCTCGGCGTCTTTTGCGTGGGCGGGGTGGACGGTCACCACCGCGCATCCGACGGGTGGCGCAATATCGCGCGCCCATGCCGCTGGTGGCGCAGGTGTGGGTGGAAGGCTTGAACTGATCGCGACAGGCACAGGCATTTCTCGTGCTGGCTTTTTGCCCAGCAGTGTCACCACATGGAGCGATCTCACACCTGCGGGCGCGTGCTGCGGCGAGATTCTGGGTGTTTCCGGCGAGGATCAAGTGGGGTGGGCGACGTTCCAACTGGTTGATCGCTCCGATGCGGGCATCTGGCGCGGGACGGCGGCGAGCTGGATCAGTCTGCACCCTGCGGGCATGCGTTACTCGGTTGCCTACGCGACGGATGGCGTGCAGCAGGTTGGGTTGGCTACCAATGCAAGCAATCGCTGGCGTGCATCGCTGTGGACCGGTACCGCGGCGAGCTGGGTCAATCTGCATCCTGCCATCGCCACCGAGTCGATCGCATACGGCGTGCACAACGGGCAGCAAGTCGGCATCGTCAACATTGACGGCGTGGGCACGCGCGCGGTGATGTGGACGGGAACAGCTCAGTCCATGATCGAGCTGGCACCCAGTGCAACGTGGCCTTCCTACGCATACGCGGTGCACAGCGGACAGCAGGTGGGAGTGGTCTATGGCAGCAACGGCGCGCGAGCGACTGTGTGGAATGGCACACCGGCATCTGCCGTGAACCTGCACCCGCCTCGGCCAGCTCCGTACATTGACTCGCACGCCTTCGCGGTGCATAACGGCAAACAAGTCGGATACGCCACGACGGGCCAAGGGCCGCATGCCATGTTGTGGAGCAACACCGCGGCATCGTTTGTCGATCTGCATGAGCTGCTGCCGGTGGACTCGTTCTCGAACAGCTACGCGACGGGCGTGTGGACCGATGGCTCGACGATCATCGTGAGCGGCTACGGACTCGCGAACAGCGTGTTTGCTGATCGTGCGATCGTGTGGACATTCGCGCCCGACGCGCCGGCATGCGATGACATCGACTTCAACAACAACGGTGTCTTTCCGGAAGATCAGGACGTGATCGACTTCTTCAACGTGCTCTCCGGCAGTGCATGCGGCACGTGCAGCGATATCGACTTCAACAACAATGACGTCTTCCCTGAGGACCAGGACGTCATTGATTTCTTCGCGGTGCTTGCGGGTGGCAACTGCGTGTAACTGATCATGCGGTCAGTCACAATTTTGAGATTGGATCAGGTTACAAACCCGCGAGAACTCGCGGGTTTGTTGCTTCACGTCCGCGGAACTTCGGAAAGACAGGTGATTTCGACGGGATTTCGACGCATCAGGGAAGTGTGCGCGGTCGAACCCATTGGTATCCTTCTTTGCCGCGATGATGATCTTCCCGCTCTATGCCCTGTTCATCTGGTACCTGTGCTTCAAGCACAGGCGGCGGTGGCAAGGCGTCGTCGCGTGGCTGGCCGGCATTGTGGGCGTCGTCACGTTCGCCGTGCTTGATGTTCGGATCCGGACGTGGCTTGGCTTTCAACCGGGTGCACTGCTGAGTCTGCAACTGCTCCTGTGGATGGAAGCTGGCGCGGTGGCTCTGGTGGGTGGATTCATTGTGATTCTGCCGCGCAGGTCGGCGTTTGTGCCTTGCCGCAAGTGCGGGTACGAACTGCGCGGATTGGAAGAGGAGAATCCGCGTTGCCCGGAGTGCGGTCTTGAGCACGCGGCGTTCAAGCCGAAGAAGGTTGCCACACCCGCACCGGTTGTTGACGAACCCAAAGTCGGCGCAACGCTCACTTCTGTGCCGCTGTCTCCTGATGCGAACTGAGGTTCGTGTGTCTCCAGACGGCGTGATAACTGTGGCGTGAGCGCAGGGCATGCGCGGAAATGTCCACAGTGCGTCCACAAACCAGGGGGCAGTGCAGGATTCGCTGCAGATCCCGTTGCCTTTGCTCGTGGTCGCGGTAGGCTGTCTGTGCATGGATGCAGTGAACACGAATCCGCTTTCGTTCCGTTTGGCGGCGGCGTACGGCGTGACGCCCAAGGCTCGCGCAACCACCCCCACTGCTCCCGCAGCGCCCACGAGCATCACGCCGACGCAAGCCGATCGCGTTGATGCGTCGCTTACGCGCATTCGCCCGCTGGTGGCGGCAACCGTGCCAGGCAAGATTGACTTTTCGGCGAGTGCGCCCCAGCAGACCAGCGGCACGATGCCGATGTATCGCCACCCGTATGACAAGAACGCCGCGGCGACGGGTGTTGCGAGCGGCAAGGCGATCGACGTCACTGGTTAATCGCGGAAGCGGGTTCACCGCGAAGACGCAAAGAGCGCAGCGATATCGCCGGGTGGCTGTGCACGTGCAATGTGTGCGGCGCTGGGGTTGTGGTGTGCGCTCAGGGTGTTGCCGGGTACGTGGAGTTGAGGACGAACGCGGTGGCGGCGGCGAGCGAGATCCAGAGCACAATCGCCTGCGTGAGCGCACGCCAGCCCATGGCCTTCAGTGCGGCTTTGCTTACGGCAGCGCCAATCAGAAAGAGCGCGAGCTGGAACCCGCATGAAGTGATGAGCTTGATTTCGTCGCTTGCGCTGGCAAGTGCGGGAATGAGCGTGCGGATGACACTCGCAAGCAGGAAGAGCAGAATGAACCAAGGCCACTGCATCTTTGCCTGCGCGGGAGCGGGGATTGCTGGATCTGTGGACGTCTGCTGGCGATCGCGGCGGGCGGCCCACCATGCCGCTGCGAGCGTGATGGGAATGATCCAAAGAACACGCGTGAGCTTGACGACGTTGGCTTGATCGAGCGCGGCGCTGCTCAGCGTGGCGTCGGCGTGATATCCCTTGGCAACAGCACTGACACTTGCCATGTCGTGAATGGCCACGCCGGCCCAGGTGCCGAATGCGTGGTCACTCATGTTGAGGGCGTGACCGATAGATGGCAGCGAAAAGACGCCCACGGCGTTGAGCGTGAAGATAACAGCGGTGGCCATTGCCATATCCGCTGACTTGGCGCGAATCGCGCTGCCAACGCTGGCGATGGCGCTGCCGCCGCAGATGGCGGTGCCAGAGGAGATGAGGAGGGAGAGATCGCGCCCGACGCCGAGAAGCTTGCCGAGCAGCAAGCCGATCGCGAGTGCGCCGAAGATGGTGGCGATGGCGAGGGTGAGCCCGTCGAGCGCGGCATGGGCGAGTTGTGAGATGTCGAGGCGAAGGCCCAGCGCGACGATACATGCCTGCAGCAACCAGCGCGAGAGCGTCTTGGTTTGCGTGGGCCAGGCCGTCACGCTGAACAAAGCGAGCAAGATGCCCAGAGCGAGGGCGATTGCGCCCATATGCGGCGTGGGCCAAGGAGCGGCGCAGGCGGCGGCGGCTAGGAGAAAGAGGATTTGCTTGACGCGTTCAGGCAAGGGGACAGGTTAGCGCGAAGGTGCGGAGATGGACCGACCGCTCGATCACGCGTAACGCGTGGGATCGGGCACGTGCGCGTTCGCGAAGCCCTCGCGGCGGATCAAACAACTGTCACATTGGCCGCAGGCGAGTGTTTCCAAGCCGCGCGTGACAGGGTCGTAGCAACTGTGTGTGAGGGAGAAATCAACGCCCAGCGACGCGCCCGTGGCGATGATCTGGGCTTTGGTCATATTGATGATGGGCGTGTGGATACGTAGCCCGCGCTCATGATGTGCCGCGGCTTCCACGCCCAGCTTGGTGGCGAGGTTGGCTGTACGTTCAAAGCTCTCAATGAAGGCGGGGCGGCAGTCGGGGTAGCCGGAGTAGTCCACCGCGTTAACGCCTATGTAGAGATCGCGCGAGGCGACGACTTCCGCGTAGCCGATCGCGAGTGAAAGGAACGTGAGATTGCGTGCGGGGACGTAGGTGATGGGAATGGCGGGCTCATCGCTCATGCCACGGGCGGTGGATTCGTCGTGCACGTCGCGACCCTTCGGTACAGCGAGCGCGTCACTCGTGAGCGCTGAACCACCGATGGTGCGAAGGTCGAGCGGAATGACTTTGTGCGACGCCGCGCCAAGTTGCTTTGCGACCGCTGCCGCAGCGCGAAGTTCGTGATGGTGACGCTGGCCATAGTTGATGCTGAGCGCGTGGACGGCGAAGCCGTCTCGCTTGGCGCAGGCGAGGGTGACGGCGGAATCGAGGCCGCCGGAAAGCAAGAGAATGGCGGAGGGTTGAGCAGACATATGGCACAAGGCATTCGGCATGAAGCGAAAGAGACTGCAGTGGTGATGTCACCGGTGTGCGGGCCTAGTCCCGTTTCTTCAGCACGCACGCATGCGGCGGGCGATCGACGCACATCTTGCGTTCGTAGTTGGTGGCGACGGTCTGGCCCTCACCGACCCATGTAGGCGGCGTGAATGGAAGTTCGGTGAATGGCTGCGCGGGCATGGGCCACAGCGCACGCACCGCTTCGGGCACTTCGTGCCAGCGAGCTGCGTTGGTCCATACATCGAAGTGCTCGCGGTCCCAGGCCCAGAGTTCGTCGTGATCGGTCACGATGCGGAGTTCGCCGCCAGGCGCGAGTACACGCCACACTTCGGCGAGGAAGCGGTGCTGCACGACTCGATTCTTGTGATGCTTGGTCTTGGGCCAGGGATCACTGAAGTACAGGTGCACGACTTCAGCGATGCTGCTCTGTACCCGCCAACGCAGAAAGTCGCTGGCGTCGGTGTGCAGCATGCGCACGTTGCCGGCTTGCGCGCGGCGAAGGCGGTCGGCGGTGTAGAGGTAGTACTCGCGAGCCCACTCGATACCGAGGAAGTTGGTCGTCGGTTCGTGCTGGCTGGTTTCCAGAATGAACGTGCCCTTGCCGCAGCCGATTTCGATCTCGAAGCGGCGGGCGGGATCCTTGAACCACCGGCGCGGATCGAAGTAGCCTGCGGTGCGATTCGTCAGTGCATCATCAGGCAAAGGCGGCAATTCACCACCCGCACCGATGGTGATGCCGATGACGCCAAGAGCGTCGTCCAAGGTTCTACCGCGACCAAGATCAAAAGACATGAAGTGATTTCACCACGAGGACATGCAGAAGGATGGGAAGGACAGTGGGATTACTTGCTTGCGCGTTCGCCCGCGGGCGTCGTTGCGAGGTTGCGAAGCGTGTCGCTGACTTGCGAGAGAGCTTCATCGCTGGTTTCACCAGCGAGCGTGAGACGGATGATGCCTTCAGCGTCGATCACGATGGTCGTCGGATAGACGGAGACGTCGTACAGCTTGGCGACGTCATCCGCGTTGACGAGGTGCGTGTACTGCTGGCCCGAGGCGGCAAGCTCGGTGGTCGCGTTCGCGCTGTCGCGCTCGCGCACGCTCAGCGCAAAGACCTTGGCGTCGCCGACAGACTTCACCGCTGGTGCGAGCTTGGCGTGCCAGTCCTTGCAAGGCAGGCACCAACTGCCGAAGAACTGCAGCACCACGGGCGAACCCTTCAAGTCAGCAAGCTTCACCTTTTCACCGGTTGGGGTTGAGAGTTCAAACTCCGCCGCGGCCTTGGGGCCTGCAGGCACCGGCGCGGGGGCGGGCTCGGGCTGTGCAGGCTGCGCGGGTTGCGCCGGGGCCACGTCGCTGGGCTTGCCGTCGGGCTGCGCGGGCTCAACTGCGGGCTGAGGCACCGGCGTCACTTCACGGCGGACAACCGTCTTGCGGTCTTCGGTAAAGCCTTCGGGCACATCCACCTTGACCATGTCTTCCGTCACATCGGGAGGACTGTTGCGGTCCGCACGCATGTTGGTGATCTCGATGCGCGTGATGCCCTCGGTCATGCCGGTCGAAACCACTTCCTTGAAGCGCGGCAGGCCGTCGGAGCGTGCGAAGCCCCACTTCACCGGGCGCTTGTTGCGGTCGGTGAATGCGACAATGTCACAGACTTCGCCGCCGATCGTCTTCTCGCCTTCGAGCGCGAACTCGCTCAGTGCGAGTTCCGCCGAGAATGGCGTTGCGCCGAAGAACTCGGGCAGACGGGCGTTCATGGCGGATGCAACACCAGGGCCCAGCTGCGCCTTGCCCGGCTCTTCCTTGACTTTCTTCTCTGCAACCCGCAGCAGATCGATGCTGGCCGCCTTCCAGGCGACATCGAGCTGCTGCTCGGCCTTGTCCTTTGTGAAAGTGCCTTTGGCGCGCGCGATCCAACCTCCAAACTGTGAGCCCGGCACACGCAGTTGCGTGACGCTCAGGTTCATGTCGTGAGTGAAGTTCGCAATCATGCTGGTGGCAGGACCTTTGCCCTCCTTGTCCAGCACGGTCATCTTCGCGTCGTACATCACAGCGTTGATCTTGGCCAGTTCGTCGACCGCTCGCTGGAATGCCGCCTTGCCGTCAGTGGGTGCCGCCGCCGGCGCCTCAGTTTGAGCCAGCGCAATCGCGGGAGCGCCGGCGACGGTTGCAAGCACGAGCAGGACACTGGAAACGGTCGCACGCATGGAAGGCATGATCATGAGGTGATCCTGTGGGTTTAGTCTTTGGGTTCAATCTCTTCAACGGGCAAGGGGGAACCCGGCTCACGGCCCAGCAACTCTGCAAGGGCTGCTCCGGGATCAGTTTGGCGCATCAAGTGTTCGCCGACAAGAGCGATGCGGACACCTTGCGCACGAAGACGAAGCAGGTCGGCGTGCGTTTTGATGCCCGACTCACTAACAAGAATCGAACGGTCGTCGACGAGCTCGAGCAGCCGCAAGGTGTGGTTCAGATCCACCTTCATGCTCGACAAGTCTCGGTTGTTGATCCCCAGCAGACCGTAACTGGCATGCGGAAAACCAACGTGCGGCCGGACGCGGAGCAGGTTTTCGAGGCTGTGGACTTCCAGCAGCACGGTGAGCTGGAGCTGCTGGGCCAGAATTTGCAGATCCACAATTTCGGCTTCTGTGAGGCATTCGGCGATAAGCAGCACGGCATCGGCCCCGGCGGCGCGGCTTTCCCAGAGCTGAAAGGGATCGATGATGAAGTCTTTGCGGAGAACGGGGAGCGATACCCGATCCTTGATCTTCTGTATGTATGACAAGTGGCCGCCAAAGAAGCGTTCGTCGGTGAGGCAGGAAATCGCTGCCGCGCCGTTGCGTTCGTATTGGGCGGCGAACTCCTCGGGCGCGAAAGCTGAGGTGTCGTACTCCGAACGTATCCAGCCGGCGCTGGGGCTCTTACGCTTCACTTCAGCGATGATGGCGGTGTGCGCGGCGTTGGCATGCCGGGTGACGGCGGCGAAGAAGTTGCGCGGCGGCTCCTGCTGGGCGACCAGCGATTCGAGTTCGCCGAACGAGATCGCTTCCTTGGCGCGAGCGACTTCCTCGCGCTTGTGGGCGACGATGACCGCGAGGGTTTCAGGCATGCTGTGCGACAAGGTCAGGATTCTTGGCAAGCCCGGCTTGTTTGGCGCGGCGAACGGCACTGCGATTGTCGCGATGGCGATTGCGCTGTTGCTTGCGGCATCACCCGCGTTGGCTCAAGCCGCCGGCGGCGCGGGCGGCGAAGGTGCCGTTGAGAATGTGCGTGAAGCACTGCAAGACGCCGGCACCGCGACGAAGACAGCGGGCAAGAGCTTTTGGGATCTGCTTCAGAGTGACCCGTGGAAGTACGGGCACCTTGTCGTTGCCGGTCTGGTTGTCATCATTCTGCTGTTTGCGGACGTGATTCGCCCGGGCTCACTTGAGCGTGCAGGCAAGCGAAGCGTCGAGCCGCACAACTGCTTGCTGTGGTTCGCGTGCGGCTTGATCGTCTACTGCGCAATGGCCTTGGGCGCGGGGCTGATGCAGTTCATTCCCAGCGAGTACCGCGGCGGCGACGACGCCCTCAAGGCGCAGGCGCTGCAACAGGGACTGACATACCTCTCCGCGATCATCACCGGACTGGTGCTGTGCAGCCTCGTGAACGCGGGCAGCAAGGGTGCGGGGCTGACGTTCACCGCCCGCTCGCTGGCGTGGGGTGCGGCGGGCATCATCTGTGCATGGCCCGTGGTGCAAGCCGCCGGCATCGGGTTTGTCGCGCTGCATGAGTATCGCACCGGCAGCGAAGTGGCGCAGCAGGTTTCGCACCCAACATTGAAGCTGCTGCTGGACAACCAGAACAGCCCGTGGGCGTGGAGCATCGCGGCACTAGCCATCATCGGCGCGCCCGTTGTCGAAGAGATCATCTACCGCGGCTTCCTGCAGAGTGCATTCCTGAAGCTGACGGGCAAGCCGTGGCTGTCGATTCTCATCACAAGCGCGCTCTTCATGGGCGTGCACATGATGCCCGGCAGCAACATTCCCTGGTACAGCGCGGCGACTGTCGGCATTCTGGGGTTATGCATGGGCATCGCGTTTGAACGCACCAAAGAGATCGGCGTGCCGATCACGATGCATGTGCTGTTCAATCTGGCCAACGTAGTTCTCGCGATGATGTTCGCGAAATGACGTGACAGCCGAAGGTACCCGTCGGGGGCACTGTGGAACCGTTTGAGCATCTTCACGATCCCGTCGATCCGAGCCTGTCTGCGGCCGCACTGCGAGCTTTGCCGTCCAGTACGTGCTTACCGCTCGCGGCTCGCGTCGGATTGCGCATCATGCCGATCATGGCCGATTCACTTACCCGTTTAAAGCGGCAGGTTGACGTCTCTGCCGGTCTTCTGCAACGGTGCGAGTTTGCACTGCGATCGCTACTCGACGACCAGACAGGAAGGCCCGATGACTTGCAGTCATTCCGTTCAGAGCTGTCACGCGTCTTGCACCAAACCGAGGACACTCGAAGCGGGCCTCGCGGCGTGAGAATTCCGCGCGGCGCATCGACGCAGTTGAGCGCCGAACTTGCTTGGAGTAGCTATGCGTTGTTCCACTCGTGCCGCGTGGTAGAGCATGCGATTCAGACGTCGTCCAGCGCGCCTTTCCCAGAAAATGTCGCTCCCTGGGACCACGTCTATCTCGGCGTGTTCTTTGCAATGCACGCGGAAGCGTGCCAACGGTTACTGCGTGGTCAACGGCCTGACGGGCGCTCGCATATCACACTCGCGACCAAGTTCGACACCGAACTGGCCGCAACCGAGCCGCAAGCACTACGCGATCTGTCACTTTGGCCAACAGAGCAACCGGATTGGGCGCGCTGAACTATCCACGCCGTTGCATGGGCGATGCGATCTGCCGCTGTGTCGTCCCCAATGCAGTCCGTGTCCAGCGAACGCCAGACCACCAGCCTTATGCCCATCACCGCGTTTGTCTGTTGAACTCGTCTGCAAATGCAACAAGGCCCGTTGCAGCGGGCCTTGCGCACCTCTCCTCCTCGGTTACCCACGTCCACTCGTTGCTCACGCAGCGGCGGCCCTCGGAACGCCGGCTGCGTGAGTGAGTGGCGGCTTACTGCGGGCAGTCGCCGCCGGCGAGGACGGTGAAGAAGTCGATGACGTCCTGATCCTCGGGGAAGACGCCGTTGTTGTTGAAGTCGATATCGTCGCAGCCCACTTCACCTTGGAACTCGAAGGCGCCGATGTCAAGGGCGAGCGCGCCGCTGCCGGTGTTGGCCACGTTCGCGACGTCATTGCCGCGCACGTTGCCTGCGATGTCAACGAAGTCGCTCGCGCCGGCGACGAGGTAGCCAGCGGTGCTGCCTGCGTCGATGAGTGAGGAGGTGGGCAGCAACTGGAAGTTGTTGCCGGCGGGGTTCACGAAACCCGGATTGACGTTTGTGAAGACCGAGTTCTGCAACTGCTCGGGCGTGAACACGTTGGCTTCATCAAGGACGACGGTGTTCACGAACGTGGTGAGCGTGGGATCAGACGTGATGTTGCCAGTCACGCGAGTGATGACGCTGTTGACAAACCGCACGTCATTGTCACCAAACGCCCCGGAGATCGCGATTGCGTCCACGTCGCGAATCACGCAGTTGACGAACTTCATGGGCGAGATACCCGAGTCCGTGCGAATGAGGCTGTCGATGTCGAAGATATTGCACCGTTCAAAGTTCACATTGGCTGCATCGCCGTCGACCAGTTCTCCCGAGTCCCGACCGACAATCGAGGTGATGTCGCAGTCGATGAACGAGATCGTCGTGGGCGGGGTGAGAATGGGATAGAACATCGGCGACGTCGTGCGGTAGTTCACGGTCAAGTTCCGCACCGTCATCGGCGCGTTGACATCGAAAGTGGTCGAACCCACCAGACTCTGCAGCGTCGTCACGCCTCGGCCCGAGCCCGTCAAAGTGATGGGCGTGTTGATTTCATAGAACGAGTTGGGTGTAGTCCAGGTGCCCGGTCCCAGCAGGATTTCGCGCGGTCCAAGGTTGGCCACGGTCACTGCACTCGCGAACGTTGAAACTTCGCCGGGCAGCCGCACCGCGCCGCGAATTTCAACGACGGCGAAGGGCGTGAAGGTCGGGCCTTCAATCGACCATTGCGCATCGACCTGGCGCATGACCGTGAAGTCCACGCTGCCGTTGTTGCCGGGGTTCCCACCGCCCGTCCAGTTGCGATAGGAACTGACAGAGCCATCACTCCAAACCAGCGTGCCCTCGGTGACGAGGTCATTCAGTCCGTTGAAGGCCTTCTCACCGGCGGCCAGCACCGATGACACGATGAACGCATTCTCGGCCGCGTCGTTGACCGTGGTGAGGTCGCCGCCCATGCCGCGTGCGAAGTCGCGCAGCTGCGTCCAGTTGGCGCCTTGAATGACGTAGTAGCGCGATGGATCGTTGGGACGTTGGATGGGTCCGCGAACGACGGTTTGCGCTACGGCGGTGCCGGCGAGCAGGGCGAGTGTGGCGATGACGACGGAGCGACGGATGCTGGTGACCATGAGAGACTCCTGTGCGTGTGTGGTGTTGGGCATATTGCCCCGACATGCACAGAGGCGAAAACGGCTCTGATGTGCCCTCAGCGTTCTTCAGTTTTTGCGACCATCCGCGTGCAGGGCTGGGGCACGCACGCAGCGGGGCGTGCGTATTGTCCACATTCGCAGACACTTCATTGACTCGACCTTATCTGCCATGCCTCCAGTCTTCAGCGAACGCCAGACCACCAGCCTCGTGCCCATCGGCGCGTTTGTCGCGTTGTACATGCTGGGGCTGGGCGGGTTTGCGGTGTCGCAGGGGAACAAGGAGTTTCTGTTCTACGGCGTGATCATGCTCGTGCTGATTGGGCTGGTCATGTACATGCATGGCAAAGTCCGCTTCACGATGACGGTCATGTGGCTGCTGGCATTCTGGGGCTTCTTGCACATGGCTGGCGGCACGATCCCCATTCCGCGCCAGTTCATGGCCAGTCTGGTTCCGCCCGAGGGCACGGGC
Source organism: Phycisphaerae bacterium (assembly GCA_046316615.1). Taxonomy (GTDB): domain Bacteria; phylum Planctomycetota; class Phycisphaerae; order Phycisphaerales; family UBA1924; genus BJHL01. The sequence goes on along the minus strand of JBKDAN010000049.1, from coordinate 116,969 downwards.
AACGTGCTCTACAACTTTCGCCTGTTCAGCTTCACGCCCAAGTACGACCAGTTTGTGCACGCGTTTGGCTTCTTCAGCGCCACACTCGCCGCGTGGGAAGCGCTCCGCGTAAGCACGTACAACAACCTGCGTCCCACGTTTGGCGCGCTCTTCGCCATCATCTGCGTCGGCATGGGGCTGGGCGCGCTCAACGAAGTCGTCGAGTTCATCGCGGTGCTCACGATTCCCAATACCAACGTGGGCGGATACGAGAACACGGGGTGGGATCTGGTCAGCAATCTCGCGGGATGCATCTTCGCTGCGCTCATCATTCCGCTGCGTTCTTCTCGCCGCTGATCGCTCGCACCGTCGTATCACACGCGCCCAAAAAGCGTAACCGCGGCTGGAGCAAACAAGAACCGCCAGCCGCGGAAACGTGGGAAGGTTTGTCGGCCTGTCACACGCAGACATCACGCCGCGTGCACATCCGTGTCGTCTCTTTTCACGAGCATGCGCCGCCCGCGAGAACGTTGAAGAAGTCAATCACATCCTGGTCTTCAGGGAACACGTCGTTGTTGTTGAAGTCAATGTCATTGCAGCCCGCGCATTCGCCGCCCGCAAGCACATTGAAGAAGTCGACGACATCCTGATCCTCGGGAAAGACATCGTTGTTGTTGAAATCGATCTCATCGCACCCCTGGCAACCCAGTCGCGCCACGTACGCGCTCGGCTGGCCATTCATCACGGTAAACAGGCCGCCCGCGATGATGTCATCACCCGCCTTCGCAAAGCCGGTGATGTACTGATTGGTGCCCGAGCCCAGTTCGCTCCACTGCTGTGTCACACCATCCCACTGGCCCACATTGCCCAACGGCACGCCCCCGCTGCTCGCGAACAAGCCGCCCACGATCAGCTTGCCGTCGCGTTCAATCATGCTCGTCACGGTCGCGGGGAAATCAAGCCCCTGACCCAGACCGCTCCACGTCTGCCCGTCCCACCGCGCGATGGAGCTGATAGGCAGCCCGCCGGCGTTGGTGAACAGCCGCGCACCGACGATCAACTCATTGCGATACACAAACAGCGCGCCCACGCCGCCGTTCACGCCCTGTCCCGAAGGACCGGCCAGCGCCTCCCAGGCCGTGCCATTCCACGCGGCAATGCCCGTCGCCGGGACGCCACCCGCCGTCGTGAAATCCCCGCCCACATACACCTTCCCGTTGTACGCCGCCATCGCATATACCGCTGTATCAGTGCCCGTGCCCACCGGCTCCCACGCCGTGCCGGTCCATCGCAGCACCGTGCCCAGCAGCGTGCCTTGCTCGTCGTACAGCTCGCCGCCCACGTACAGCGTGCCGTCCAGCACCGCACACGCCTGCGCCGCGCCGTACAGCTGCTGGCTCAGTCCGCTCCACGTCGTGCCATCCCACAACGCAACACCGCTGTACGGCTGATTGCTCACGCTCGTGAAGTTGCCCACAACCACCAGCTTGTCATTCCAGATGCATGTGGCCCCCGGCGTGCCGCTCGGATCCGTGATGCCCGCGCCCAGCGAGCTCCACGACTGCCCGTTAAATGCCGCGATGCCGCGGATGGGCAGCCCGCCGATCTGCGTGAAGTCACCGTACACGATCGCCTTGTTCTGGAAGCTCGCCGCGCCAAACACGCGCGCCGAGTTCCCGCTGCCCAGACCCACCCACGTCTGCCCGTTCCACCGCGCGATGCGCGTCGCTGAGTTCTCCCCCTGCGTGCGGAAGAAGCCGCTCACGTGAAGACTGCCGTTGTACGCGCTGATCGCGTACGCCGCGAACACTGACAGGAACTGATCCGGTTCAGTCGTCAGCGCTGACCAGCCGGTGGGCGTGAGCCGCGCGACGTCGGCATAGCCGCGTCCATTCACATTCAGCCCGCCAGTCGCGTACAGCTCGTTGTTCAGTACCGCGAAGTTATAGATATTCTGCGTGACGTCGCCCGGAGGTGTCAGGGCGACCCATGCCGTGCCGTTCCAACGTGCGCCCGCGGCAAGTGGCGTGGCGCCGCTCGAGCTGAACCAGCCGCCGACGATCAGTTCACCGTTGTGCACGATCGCGCAGCGCGCTTGTTCATCGAACCCCTCACCCATCGCGCTCCATGTGCTGCCATTCCATCGCGCCACGCGATTCGCAGCCACACCGTCAATGCTCGTGAACCCGCCCACCGCGATGAGTTCGCTCCCAAGCTGCGTGAACGCCATGATGGGTTGGTCCACACCCTGTCCACTGCCCACCGCCACCCACGATGAGCCGTTCCACTTCGCCAGCTTGTTGAGCGACTGCGAACCTGATGAAGTGAACTCACCCGCCGCGTAGATCTCGTTGTTGAAAGCGCGCAGCGCGTACACCCGTCCGTCCAGCCCCTCGCCCAGCGCCTGCCAGCCTGTTGACGTGAGCCGCGCCACGTTCTGCGCCGGCACGCCGCCGACCACCGAGAACAGTCCGCCCACCAGCAGGTCATTACCCACCACCGTCAGCGCGTCAATCACGCCATTGAGCGGCGCGTTGTTCAGTTGCAGCCATTGCGTGCCGTCCTACGCCGTCAGGTTCGGCGAGATCACGTTGCCCGCCACATCATGCTCCCCCGCCACCACCAGCAGCGCAGGCTGCGGGCCGGCGCCATCAGGGTCCCACACTGTGGTCGCACTCACCTGATTGTCAACGCCATTCACTCCACCCATCGACTGCCACGTGGGTTCACACCCCTGCCCACAGGCCACCGCGCTGAACCACACCACATGCACCGCAAGAACACGCTTGATCGCCATAACTCGCTCCGATCTGATGCACCACCGCCACATCACCTCGCGCTCAGCCCGCCGCACAGCTGGCCGGCCCGGCCGTCGAGCGCCGCACCATGCACCGCTCCACATGCCTCCACCCACGCGTTCCGAAATGCACCCGCGGCCGTGGCCTATGCCACGGACCGCGGTGACGACGATCATGATGACGGGCGGGCTCTATCGCACCGCCGCGCCACACCTGCTCGTATTCACGGGCAGTCCCCGCCGGCCAGCACCGTGAAGAAATCGATCACGTCCTGGTCTTCGGGGAATACGTCGTTGTTGTTGAAGTCAATATCATTGCACGCCCCGCTTGAGCACTCCCCGCCGGCCAGCACCGTGAAGAAGTCAATCACGTCCTGATCCTCGGGGAACACATCGTTGTTGTTGAAGTCAATGTCATCGCACGTGGGACCACTGCCGCAGTTTGGATCCCCTGGGAGGCCCACTGTCACCACCGCCGTGCGACTCACAAACTCGCCGCATGCGATCGCGATGGCACGCACTGCAAAGCCGCTGCCCCTGAGCAAGTTCGAGAACGTCAGTGTGTTCGTGCTTGTTCCGCTGACGTTGCCAGTCGCCGACACTTGAAAGATCAACTCGCCATCTTCGAGACGGGTCCAGAAGAACCCACCTTGACCGTTATCTTCTCCAAACTCCCACGCCCAGCTCACTGGGCCCGTGCTTGTTGCATTCGCTGTGAACGTCAGCGTGTTTGTACCGTCACAGAGAGTCTGGTCAGCAGGCTGCGTCGAAAACGTTGCGCCGGCACAATCGCCGCTCACGGTTTCGAGCACCCACGTGTTGCGGCCGCTGTCGCATGCCCAGCCGTCAAAGCCCGAAGGCAGCACGACGATGCGATACGTGCCTGCATCAAGCCCGCGATTGATCGTGACTGGCGCACAGAGATCATCGAAGTAAAAGCCGTTGTCCACAAAGAACTCTGTGGTGCCAAAGCAGTCGTCGTCTTGCAAGCTCTGAACAATCGCTACTGCAGGCAACTGCGAGCGAAGGACCAGCCCCACATTGCGCCGCTCGCTGATCGTGAACTCAAACCAATCGGTATCACGAAGCTGCCGCGTACTAAAGAACGTGCCACTGAGCGTCTGTCCCAATGAAATCGTCTCAAACGCGGGCGGCGCGCTGTTGCACCCGCCGTTGTTGTCACTCCCACATGCTTCGCTTTCAGCAATCGCGCCCGCCGGAATCGTGAGCGGACATGCTGCAGGAATCATGCGGACAATGAGCCCCATGTCGCCCGTCTGCCCAGCACGGATGCCAAGCGAGAACAGAATCTCCTGCCCTTGCACTGCATCGAGAATGAAGAACACGCGATCATCAAACACGATGCTTCCGCCTCCTGCGCACCGCAGCACGCTGCCGTTGCACGCGCTGTACTGCGTGAGGATGGGAGTCGCCGCACCACCCGCTCCGCCCGTCGCTTCAATGTAGACTTTGCCCGTGCTGGTCGGTGTGAAGCTAAACCAAATGTCCTTTGGCTGCAGCGCAGGTTCAGTAAAGGCATAGCAAGGCGTCGAAGCATCATTGAGTGCTCCCGCGTTGCTGCCTTCCCACGCAGGCTCGCTTCCCAAGCTCTCTGTCAGCACGAGAGGCGACACGCACTGGTCGTTGCTAGGCGGCGGCAAGGGCGTCGTGTTGCCCACAGAGAAGCTCAGGTCAAACAGATCAATCGGATCGAAACTGACCGGGAAGCTCCCCGTCGTCGTCACATCCCAGTTCGTCGCGCCGACGTTCGTCAGCCCCGAAGGCCCTGCCACCACCGCAAGCCAATACGTCCCCGCCGCAAGCGTCGGCCCATCCTGCCCTTGCAACGCAGGCGTGCTGGGCGGGTTGCGGAATGCCGTGCTCCCAAAGCTCAGCCCTGCCGCAATCCCTTCCGGAAAGCTCCCGTCCGTGTCGTCCGTCGCCACCAAGTTGCCCGCATTGTCATAGAGCGCGAGCAGTGGGTCCTTCGTGCTTGGGTCGGGCTCGGTGCTCGTGATCCGCGTGTCGATATCCAAGAACAGCTCGCCGTTGATCGGTGCCGTCAACGTAAACCGAATCCACTTCACCGTCACCGTCTCGCCTCCGGAAGGGTCAAACGCTCCGGCGGCGTTGCCCACATACTCCTGCGCGCTCGGAGGACTGGAAGGTGCCCCAAATGCGCCAACATCGACGAAAGTCGCGGGCTGCGCGAGCGCAGTACCTGCGGCCATGCTCACGATACCTGCCAAACTCAGCAAAGCACCTTGGAGTTTGCCCGCAACACCAGACGCACTTCGAAACGATCTCGAACCGATATAGTCCATGACAAGCACTCCTGTTCATCGCACTCCAGCACCAGCAACACCACATCGTAATAAGATATCGAAATTCCAGAATGCGCCAAGAACTATTTTAAAAACTTTTCAGAAATTGGACACCTATCGATACTAATCCCAACAAAACCCGTCTTGATCCCGCTCTCGCCGAGCGTGTTGTCCAGCGCGTACAAGGCAGTGTGACGGCGCTCGTCAACAGCTTGCCTGCCCGAAACAGGTCGGCGACGGGGCTGTCGCGTTGGTTGTCGCTCAAGGTGCCGCTGTGCTACCGGTTCATTGCCAGCGCGTCGGGTGGGGCGGATGCGAGTGCGGCACTGAAGGCGATGCCTGGGGTACAGGGGTTTCACATGGTTCTGGACGCGTGCGCGAAGGCGGAGGTGGAGCCGCATTTGCTGCAGCCGGTGTATGCCGCGGTCAATGAACTTGAGGATCTGATTGCCCAAGGCGGGGGCAGTCTGCGGAAGCTTTTGGATGAGCTCAATGCGGGGACGACGGCGGCGGACGAGGTTTCCCCCAGTGACAAGCACGAGGGACGGCGGGCGGTGTTTGAGCGCATGCGGAATCTGCTGGACTGCTCCATGGAGGGGCTGGTCGCAGTGCGGATCTACAGCCCTGCGAAGGAGCCGATGTTCGCGGGTGATCTTGATCTGTGCGCTGCGCTGGGACGGGTGGGTTTCCTGCGTCGAACGGCGGCGATGCCATTTGTCCTGAGCATCAACGCCGATGGATTTGCACAGATGCAGGCACAGCAGCAGACGTGCCTGATTGAAGAATTCTGTTCGAAACCGACTCCAAGAACCACGCTGGACTCACGTGATGACTCCACCATGGTGATCGTGGACATGGAGTTTGAGCAGCGGGCTCCGTTTGATGTGTTCGTCGGACCTCTGCGGGCGACGCACCTGGGCGAAGACAGTCCGCTGGGATCTCAAATTGTCAGTCGGCTGGCGATCAACTGCCCGTCACGCTGGCTGCTTCATGACATCTTCCTTCCGCGAGAGTGGATGGCCAACAAAATGTTGCGTACGGGCGTGTACATGAGTTCGGTGCAGACTTCGCACCGCCATATGGCAGCACAGTGGTACGCCCGTCTGCCGTTCACGCATACGCCTGGGATGCTGGGACGGGGTTTGGGGCAAGTCGACTCGGATCTGTATCCGCGCCAGCGGGAACTGTGCGAGTGGACGTTCAAGGCTGCGGGGCTTGATCCGGCGGAATATGTCGGCTTCCGGCTTGAGGTGCACTATCCCGTGCTGTTCGCGTACTACACGTTCGTCACGAGCGCGGAGTGAGCGCAGTATGTCGCGTTGCGCCGCGGCAACGTCATTTGCGCCATGTCGGCGTACTTTCGGGAAGCAGCTTGAAGTCCGAGGCCATCTTGAGGAAGCTGTGGACGGCTTCGCGCTCGCGGGGACCGACCTGGTAGCGCAGCAGTTCGCCCACGTACTGCGTCGCGAGATCGATAGGCCAGCCCGCGTGCGGTGCGCGAGTTTGGACGATCCAGTCAAGCCGTGTCGCGTTGTGGCGAAGCTGGCGATCAAGCAGCGCGGCCGCCGTCGCGATCGCGGGGTCGGTCGCGCGATCGGCACGGCACATCCACATCGCATAGACGAAGGGCAATCCCGTCAGCTTGCGCCAGGCTTCACCCAAGTCGAGCTGATGCGGAAAGCGAACCGCCGGCGGACTGTCGGTGACGACCTTGTCGCCGATCATGAGCAGCGACTGGGGCCAGGGGTCGTCGCTGGCAGCGGAGTTGGGGCCTGGCGCCACGGGCATGCGCTCGCGCACGTGGAAGGAAGCGACGCGCGGCGCCACGTTGAACAGTTTGCGCAGCAGTACCTGCGCGAGGATGACGCTGGTGTGACTGTCGGTGTCAGCGCTCAGCGTTGTGATCTGCGCAAAGGGCACGCTGCTGTACAGCCTCACCGTTAGCGTCGGGCCGTCGCAACCGATCATTCCCGAGGGGATCAACGTGAGCGGTGTCTCACCGATGCAATCCACAATCGAGCACAGGCCGATGTCGGCCTCGCGGGCGATGACCATGTCGGCGATGCGGCTTGGCACGGCGGGCAGGAGCGTGAGGCCCTGCAAGCGTTCAAGACCTTCGATGAGCGGCGCAGTGTTGAGATATCGCACAGCGGCGATGCGAGTGGCGAGCATGATGCATGGTAGAGACCCGGCTCTGGCTGTCAGACTTCCAGCGCACCCGGACCCAGCGTGATCACGTTCTTGCCGGCCTTTTTGCTGTCAAGCAACAGCTTGTCGGCGTGGGCAAGGAGTTCCGCGGGGGTCTGGCCATCCCAGGGGAATGTGGCAAGTCCGCCGGAGATAGTCAACGTGCCTTGCGCCTTGTCAGCCAGCTTGGGGAACTTGTACTCGCTGACCTGCTTCTGGAAGCGCATGGCAATATCGCGCACATCCGCCGGATGCTGGCTGCCTTCCTGGCGCGGCCCCTGCGGATCGTGGAAGATCACGGCGAACTCATCGCCGCCAAGCCGGCAGACACGGTCGGTGGGCCGCAGCGCCGCTCGCATGAGCCGCGTGACTTCGACCAGAATGTCATCGCCTGCCTCGTGGCCGTACAGGTCGTTGTACTGCTTGAAGTTGTCGATGTCAAAGAGGAGAATCGTCACGTAGTGACGCCTCTCGCGGGCTGCGGCCAGGGCACGCGCTGCAAAGAGATCGAAGAAGCGACGATTGTTCGCGCCAGTCAACGCATCGGTGAACGCCGCTTCACGGAGCTGCGCCTGCTGATCCGCAAGGCGGAACCAGCCCGCCAGCCAGCGAGCGGGCGCTGCGAGTTGATCCGAAGAACTGCTCGACGACCGCAGCCAGCCGTAGACCGCTTCATCCCACGCAACGCGTGCGGCGTTCGCTGGAGCGTTCGCGTCGACGGCGACAAATTCGAGGGTTGCGTCGTTAAGCCGCTCGCGCAGCAGCGAAAGGGCTTGCGGCGTGATATCGCCGCCGCGCAGCATGGTGGCTACGAGAGCAGCATCGCCAGGTGACGCAGAAGCAGGCTCGCTGGGAACAGCTGTGGCTGCGGGAGGAGTGTTGACAGGGGGCTTTGCCGCAGTCGCGATGTTCGAAGCAGCGGGCTTGGGCGCGGGAGCGATCGGAGTGATTGGCGCGGGCGGCACCGCGGCAGGCATCGCGTGAGGCGCTTGCGCCACAGGTTGCTGCTCGGGTTGATGGGGTTGCCCCTTCATCGCTCGCATCATGCTCCGCACGTCCCCGCTAGGGCTCTCCGGCCCAACGGCATCATCGAAACCCCAGCTTTCGGGCTTGAAGACATTCGGCGTGTCGCCGCTTCTTGAAAGCAAGATGCGCGTGTGCGGCACGATTGCGCGGAGTTGCTCGCATAACCGGATTACGCGGCCTTGCCCAGCTTCACGCGCCAGGTCGTCGCCCACCACTGCCGTGACATGGTCGGGCTGTTCAGGCAACGGTGATGCAACCTCCGCCACCAGTTCCGCCAGCGTGCTGACGCGAACAAGTTCAAGTGACTGGTCCAGACGCAATGCCGCATCGAGGCCAGTGCGACCAGCCAAGATCACACGCGTGTCGGCCTGGATGAAAGACGGGATGGTCGGAGCAGCGGTCATCGTGGATTGGCGCCGTTCGAACGGGGATCGGTCTCGCCCAGCAGCATCGTCAGTTCTTCGTTGGTCAGGAGCGGCGGGTTCGCCGATGCATGCGATTCCTCACCGTCACTTCGCTCCACGGGTGTCACCGCGCGTGCAACATGCGGAGCGTCATCCGTCAATCGCAGGGGTGCAGCTGGGCGACGGGGCGGCAAGGGCGTGGGTTTGCTGGGTGAACGTTGTGCCTCGTCGGTGGTCGCAAGCGTTGTCCATCGCTGCGACGCTTCTGCGACGACCGGCCCCACCCATGTCGGCGCCGAGACCACAGCATCGCGTGAAGCAACCTGCGGCTTGGCAGCCTTTTCGAGCAACTGCGTGAGCTCAAACTGCGTGATACCCCGCAGCACCGGTGTGCGCGAGGGATCAAACACCCACAGATGCACAACGGGAAGCCGATTCGCGATGGCCTGCAAGGCATCGCGCAAACCGACCAGCCGTAGCGGCTCGATGAGCATCAAGATCATCGCGCGCGGAGCCTTGGGACCGTGCTTGGCAAAGTCGGTGCACAGCAGCGCGACGGTCTCGAAGTCATCGCGGGCGTACTGCAACGTCAAACCCGGGCGGGTCAGCTCACGCTCGAGCTTGGGATCACGCGTCCAGCCGGGCGGTGCCCATGCGACGCACAGGCCGCTGGGAGTCGGGGTTGTCGCGCCGGAACCGGGCATGCGATAGATTGTAGGGGTTTTTGCAGTGATGGGATAAAGATCCGTCGCCGCTCGTGGTTCTCGGGCCTAAGTCAGCCCGAACTGACGCCTGATGATGGCTTCAAACCATGAATATGGCAAGAACCGGCGGAGCAGAGCACCGATCTTGGCGTCTGGACCGACCAGCACGTGGGCGGGTGCGTGCTTTGCGAGCAAGCTGCGCAGCAACGTGCAGGCTGCAACACAGTTCACTCGTTCGCTTGATTGGCTTCTTGACAGCATTGAGAACACCGCGAAGCGATGACTCGTGCGTGTCAGCGACTGGCCCATTCAATGGTGCGTGTCTGCACGTGCACATCACTGGGCACGCATTCGCTGGCCGCTTGGAAGGCGCAGGCTTCGTCGCAATTGGACTGCGGCACGCAGCGAGCAAGCTCGCGGGCATCGTTGTCATGGAAGGGCAGGAGCACGCGCGGCCCTGTGATCTTCACGAGGGTGAGAGAGCTCGCTTCACGCATGCACGGCTGGCGCAACACCTGCTCGAGCACGCCCGCCTTGGTCTGTTCCCAGTCGCCAGGGGCTTCCACGCTCCACGCAAGGCAGTCGCACGCCGGATCAGCTTCGCCCTGATACACCGCAAGCACCACTGAACGCTGCGAGCCCAAGCTCGGCAGGCCCGTCGCGATATCCGGATCGATGTCGGCGAACTGCTGCAGATCATCATCGCGCACCACGTGGGATGCGACCGTTGTGATGACCGCTTCGGATGGCTCAGCGTCCTCCGTCACTGACGCAGCGACATCCGTCGAGGGCGCGGAGGTATCTTGCATCGCGATGGGCTTGACGGGCTTTGCAGTCGGCTGCATCATGACGACAGCAAACGTGACTGCAGCGGCAGCGGCAAGGCCCGCACCCAGCCACAATGACAGCGTGCGACGCGGCGCAACGACGGTGACAGGTGACGCGAGCCGCAAAGGCGCGGGCTGGGCATGCACATCCTGCTCGAAGGACTCCAGATCAAGCGTCTGGCGCACGAGATCGTCCATCACGAGATCATCGTGTTCGAAGGCATCGGGTGAGTTGTGATTGCTGGTGGTCACGAGCCGATACTCCGCCGATTCCGCGCACAGGGCCACATGATGGTTCGCCGGTCAGGCCTTGCTGTTCAGGGCACGCTTTCCCGGCAAATATCACGAATCCTGCGCGTCACGCGGCTCGGCGCCGAACCCCAAATGGGTCAGGTACGCCCGCAACTTGGCATATGCCCGTTGTTTACGGACATTCACGTTGCTGGGCGCAATCCCCATCACTTTCGCCAGATCCCGGTCTGACTGGCCGCTCGCCCAGTTGCGCACCAGCCAACGCTCCTCGTCGGTCAGTTCCGTCGCCGCTCCGCCTGCGAGCGCCTCACGCAGACTTTCGAGCAATGCGGCGTGCTCGGTTGGCTCTGCGGGAGATTGCTGCTCGCGCTGCTGGCCCACCGCGATCAACCGTGTGTAGCGACCCAGCGCGGCATCCGCCCGGCCAGCCGCCCGGATGTGCTGCAGCCACACTTTGTGCGCGACGGCATAGGCGAAGGTCGTGACCGCCGACCGGGCCGCGTCGTAGCGGTTTCCCGTCAGAGCCTGCCACAAACCCACCAAAGTGCGCTGAGCCAGATCATCTGCGAGGTCGGGCTTGGCCGACATCTTCTCCGTGAACAGGCGAACCAACGCGGGTCGCAGGCGATTGGAAAGATCGGCAAATGCAGCTTCGTCGCCTTGGGCGCAGCGCGCGGTCAGGGCGCGCAATTCGTCGCGACGAGCGGCGGAGGCGGGAGATTGGTCGTCGCGCGAAGGCATGCAGGCATCGCATTATCGGCTGGAAGACATACAAGCACGAAACCAGAAGCAATAGGAAACCGCGTGCATGCCGCCAGCCCGCAGAGCCTGCGCGATGCGTGCAGATTCTGCGGGAAAAAGCCTGCACTTTGCGCGTCATGCGACAAACAACGCAAGCATGCCCGCGAACGCTTGCACCTCGCAAGAGGGAGCTATTCGCCGACCGTGAACTCGCGTTCAGCCGTCAACGTTTCGCCGCTCGCCAACAGCAATGACGCCTCCACGCGAATCGTCCCCTTCGACTTGAGCAGTTCGGGACGGAGCGGAGCTTCCAGCGCGTAGCGCGTGCCGAGTATGCCGGAGCGGTACGCCTCTCGCAGTGCGGCGGGCTGCAGTGTGATCTGAGCGATCGGCTGCTGCGACGAAGGTGTTGTCTGCTTGGCCGTCACTTCCAACCTGCCCACAGCATGCGTGAATCGCTGCCGGCCATCAAGGGTTTCGACATCCATCACCAGCACCGGCTTGTCGGGGTTGCGCCGATCAATGCCCGCGGACCCCGCAAACGCCAACGTGACGACGCGCGGCATCGCCAAGGCGAGCTCTTCGGGTGTGAAGGGCGAAGATTGAGCCTGCATTGATTGCGTGATGCGAGTGGCACCAGCCTCACGAGCCACAAGCTCTTTGATCTGACCCTGCGCAACAGCCAACTCGTCACGCAATTGCTGATTCTCGGTGCGCAAATCGGCCAGCGTCTTGTCGAGCGACTTGGAGCCCCCCAGGCGCACGCTGCAGCCAGCAAGCATGACGCCGGGAATGAGCAACACCAGAGAGATCGCAGCGCGTGCCATGGCAAACGATACGAACCCAACGCCCGTGGGTGTCTGCCGTGCGAGTCATTCACCTACAGTGGCGCGAAAGGAGCGGGTATGCGCATCGCACTGTCGGCCGACCATCGTGGATATACGGGGATCAAGCAACTTCAGGAGAAGCTGCAGCGCGAGGGGCATGAGGCCGTCATCATGGGTGATATCTCAGGCCCGCCGGCCGATTATCCCGATCGCGCCTTCCAAGTGGGCAAGGCCGTTGCCGAAGGAAAGGCCGATCTGGGCGTCCTGCTCTGCGGGACGGGCATCGGCATGAGCATCGCCGCGAACAAGGTGCCGGGCGTGCGGGCCGCCGTGGTGCACGACGAAATGACGGCGCACCTGGCCCGCAGCCACAACAACGCCAATGTTGTCTGCATGAGCGCGGATCTGCTGGGTCAGCGATTGATCGAGAAGATCGTCGATTCTTTCCTGGGCAGCAACTTTGAAGGTGGCCGCCACAGCCGTCGCATTCACAAGATTGAAGCGATTGAGAAGGGGAAGGACCCGGCGGGCGTGGTGGAGTAAGCAACCGCGTTCGGGATGGGGCTCAAGAAATCAAAATGGAATGCAAAGGCACCGCCGTCGCGCGGTGCCTTTGTCTTTCACGGGTACCCAGTGCCCGATGCCCAGTGCCTTCTACTGTCCCGTCATGCTTACGCTCACCAACCTCCACAAGCACTTTGGCCCCGCCAGTCGGCGGCTGACCGCGGTGGACGGTGTGACGCTGAGTGTCCGCAAAGGCGAAGTGTTTGGACTCCTGGGTCCCAACGGCGCGGGAAAGAGCACCACGATTGGCATGGCCACCGGGCTCGTCACGCCCGATGAAGGCACCGTGAACATCGAGGGCGCGGGCACCCCCACCAGCAGCGCAGCCCGCATGCACTTGGGCGTCGCGCCGCAGGAGCTCGCTCTGTACGACCAACTGACAGGCGAAGAAAACCTGCGTTTCTTCGGGAAGCTCTATCACTTGCGAGGCGATGGGCTGCAAACTCGTGTCGATACCGTCCTCGATCTGGTCGGCCTCACCCCTCGCCGCGCAGATCGCGTCGCAACGTATTCGGGCGGCATGAAGCGCCGGCTCAATCTCGCCGTCGCGATGATTCACGATCCGCCACTGCTGCTGCTGGATGAGCCCACCGCTGGTGTTGACCCACAGAGCCGCAACAACCTGATGGACGTGGTTCGCAAGCTCGCGAGCGAGGGGCGAACCATCATCTACACAACGCACTACATGGAAGAAGCCAGCAAGCTCTGCGATCGCATCGCCATCATCGATAAGGGCAAAGTGCTCGCCCAAGGCACGCTGAGCGAGCTGACAAAGGCCCACGGCGGCCACACCGTCGTGACGGTTTCGCATGGCGAAACGCACGAACGCATCGAGACATCCGACCCCGTTCGCGAAATCGCCCGGGTCATGGCCAGCGGCACCGCGACCAACGTACGCATTGACCCGCCCGACTTGGAATCGGTGTTCCTGTCGCTCACGGGACGAAGTCTGCGTGATTGATGGGGCCATGCTCTCGCCACTCTGAAACCCCGACCGGGTGGTGTGCAACAGACGCGTATGCACACACGCACACATGCCGGTCTGGTGGGTTTGGCGGCTTTCGTCATCTGTCTTGCGGGCTGCAAGACGACCTCACCGCACGCGGACGAGAACACGATGGGCGCCGAGCACGCCGATGCGACACCACATCGCAAGGGTTCGCTGCACATGCGGCCCGACCTGCATCCCGAGTGCCCGGTGTGCAACCTCTACACAACGCATCGCGAGGGCATTGTGCGCATCGTGACAGCGACGGGCCAGGGCTCGGGCGTCGTCGTCACAGCAGATGGCGACATTCTGACAAGCGCGCACGTCGTAACGGAGCAGGACGTCGTCCTCATCAGCACATGGGGCGGCAGCGAGTACGCCGGCACCGTCGTCGCCAAGAACGAAGCGAGTGACCTCGCAGTCGTTCGTGTCACCCAGGCCGCCACCTGGCAACCGATCGAACTTGAACACGGCGGTGAAACACCTGTGGGCAGCAAGGTCTTCGTCATCGGGCATCCGGTGGGCCTTGGATGGACGGTTTCGCAGGGCATCATCTCGGCCCAGCGCCGAGCGAGTGAAATCGCGCCAACCGCGTTGATTCAGACCGACGCCGCCGTGTCGCCCGGCAACTCTGGCGGCGCACTCCTCGCCGAAGACGGCCATCTGCTGGGCATCATCCGCTCGAAGCTGGTGGGCCAAGGCATTGAGAACGTCAGCTTTGCGGTGCCGCTTGCCGATGTCGAGGTGTTTCTGGCGAAAGTGCCGGCGCGCAAGTAAACATGTGGCGCGAGCCGTACGCTAGCGGAGCACGGCTGCTCGTGCGATACATGTCCAGCGTCATCACCATCGCGTTGAAGGACTTCCGTCTGCTCTTGCGAGATAAGGGCGGTTTTTTCGCGGTCTTTGTCTTTCCGATTCTCTTCGCGATCTTTTTCGGCCTGATCTACAGCGGCTCGAGCGGCAGCAGCGGCGGCATGCGCGTCGCGATTGTCAACGAGGATGGCGGCGCGATCAGTCGCGCCTTTGTGAACGACCTGCGCAGCGACAGCGTGCTGCGAGCGCTGCCCGCGACCAAAGACGACACGGGCAAGCTCATCTCTCCAGAACCGACGCTGTCGCGAGAACAAGCCGAGCAACTGCTCCGGACAGGTGGCGCGAGCGCCATTGTGGTCATTCCCAAGGGCTTTGAGCAAGCTGCTGATTCCTTCTTCTCGGGCGGTGCTCTCGAACTCGAAACAGTGGTTGATCCCTCCCGCAAGGCCGAAGCGGGCATGCTTGAAGGCAAACTGAATCAATACGGCTTTCGCGTGCTGGGCAGTGCCTTGACCGACACCACACGCACCAAGAAGCTCGTGGGCGAAGCCCGTACACGCGTGGCGCAGGCCAACGACCTCAACACGGTGCAAAAGCTCGCCATCAACACGCTTCTGAGCAGTGTTGAAACGATGCAGCAAAGCGGCGTCACACTGGGTAATGCAGACGGCCCGAGCGAAGGCAGCGCCAACGCACTTGCCGATTGGACGCCGGTCCGCGTCAAGACCAGCGAACTCGCCGCACAGGACGACAAGGAACGCCCCACGTCAAGCTGGCAGGTGTCGATGCCGCAAGGCGTGGTATGGGGGCTTATGGGCTGCGTGCTCGCCTTCACCGTGTCCATTGCCGAGGAGCGCAGCGCCGGCACGTTGCGACGCCTGCGCCTGAGCCCCATGACACGCGTGCAGGTTCTTCTTGGCAAGGGCCTCGGCTGTGCCATGGCGTGCGTACTGGTGCAAGCGATGCTGACAGCGGTCATGCTCGTGATGGGCGTGCGCGTGGGCAACTGGCCCATGTTCGTGCTGGCGATCTTTCTCAACGCCGCTGGTTTCGCAGGCGTCATGATGGCGCTGGCCGGCCTGCTTGCCAGCCGCGAGGGAGCATCGGGCATCGCCCGAGGCGTGGCGCTGGTTCTGGCCATGATCGGTGGCGGCACGATTCCGCTGTTCTTCATGCCCGGCTGGATGCAGACGCTCAGCAACATCAGTCCGTTCAAATGGGGCGTGCTGGCGTGCGAAGGAACTATCTGGCGCGGCATGACCACGCGGGAGCTCATGCTGCCCTTCGCGGTGCTTCTCGCCTTTGCCGTCGCCGGCTTCGCGATCGGCGCCATGGGCATCCGCCGCGTGATGGACGGTGAGAAGTAGTTCATGCACGCCGCAGTGCGTCGCGCAGCACGATGTGTGCGAACAGTGATGCTGTGCCGGACCTGTTGACCAACACCGATAAAGGTTTGTACTGCCCGCGAGGTGGCTTCTATGTCGATCCATGGCGACCTGCGCCGGGCGATCGTGCGATCATCACGCACGCGCATAGCGACCATGCACGCTGGGGTGCGAGCGACTACTTCTGTGCACAGAGCGGCGTCGCGGTCTTGCGTGCACGCCTGGGCAATGTGCAGGTGACAGGCGTGGCCTTCGGCGAAGTGCGTGATGTTGGCGATGTTCGCGTGAGCCTGCATCCCGCAGGTCACGTGCTGGGCTCCGCCATGGTGCGTGTGGAGCACAAGGGTGAAGTGTGGGTCGTCAGCGGCGACTACAAGACCCAGCGAGACTGCAGTGGCGAACAGATGGAACCCGTCGCGTGCCACACGTTCATCACCGAGAGCACGTTTGGCTTGCCCATTTATCGCTGGCAATCGCGAGAAGACATTGGTCAACAAATCAACGCGTGGTGGGTAGACAACGCACGCGAAGGCGCAACCTCCATCGTCTATGCGTACGCACTCGGAAAGGCCCAGAGCGTGCTGGCTCTGCTCGATGCGAGCGTGGGACCGATCTACGTCCATGGAGCGGTCGAGAAGTTCCTGCCCATCTACGCCGCAGCGGGTGTCAAGCTCCCGGATTGCGAACGAGCCGACAAGACCAACGTCAAGAACGCCGCTGGCAAAGCGATCATCATCGCGCCTCCCGGCGCAGACAACAGCGCATGGGCTCGCAAGTTCGGCGAGCGACGCGAGGCGTTCGCCAGCGGTTGGATGCGAGTCCGCGGCCCGCGAAGGCGACGAGGCGTGGATCGCGGCTTTGTACTCAGCGACCACGCCGACTGGCCGGGCCTGCTCGAGACCATCCGCGCCACGGGCGCGACACGCGTGGGCGTGACACACGGGTACACATCCGTCCTCGCGCGATATCTCAAGGAACAAGGCCTTGAGACATGGACAATCGCAACCCGCTTTGAAGGCGAAGGCGGCGCGACCGAAGACAAAGCCACCGACGACAACCCACCAGCAACAACCGACGCAGAAGGGAGCTGAACATCACAACAGGTCGACCACGCGTTCTCTCGCACAACTCGTGAATCCCATCTGATCGCCCGTGTGTTTTCTTCGCATGCAAGCTTTCACCGCCATGTACGAATCTCTCGACGCGTCAACGAGCACCAACGACAAGGTGGCGGCGCTCGTGGCGTACTTGCATGCTGCGCCACCTCGCGATGCCGCGTGGGCTGCATGGATTCTCACCGGCGGACGCGTCAAGCGAGCCGTCAGCCACACCGACCTGCGACTTGCGCTGCAAGAAGCCACGAGCATGCCCGCCTGGCTCATCAACGAAAGCTACGAAGCCGTTGGCGACCTGAGCGAAACGATCTCACTGCTGCTGCCTGACGACGCAGCGGGCGAACCCATGACACTGGCCGAAGCGATGGAATCGTTCATCCTGCCGCTGCGCACGATGAAGAGCGATCAGAAGCGGGAAGTCCTTCGTTCCATCTGGAGTCGCCTGCCGGCTTCGCAGCGATTCGTCTTTCACAAGCTCATCAGCGGCTCCTTTCGCGTGGGTCTCTCTCGCACACTTGCTGTGAGAGCCCTGGCACAGGTGGCGCAAGTCGATCAAGCCGAGATGGCCCACCGCGTGATGGGCAACTGGGATCCAACGCCCTCCGACTACGCCAAGCTGCTCGCTCCGCAACGCGCCGACGCTCGCGGCGCCAAACCCTATCCGTTCTACCTCGCGTCGCCGCTTGAACAGCCTGTCGAGACCCTGGGCGACATCAGCCAGTGGCAAGCGGAATGGAAGTGGGACGGCATCCGCGCACAAGTCATCGCACGCGAGCAGCGCATCACAATCTGGTCACGAGGCGAAGACATGCTCAGCGATCGCTTCACGGATCTCGCGAGTGTGCTTTCGGGTCTGCCCGATGGCTGCGTGCTGGATGGGGAGATTCTCGCGTGGGAGCCGGGCTCAGCGCGCCCGCTGCCCTTCAGCGATCTCCAACTTCGCATCGGCAAGACAACCCAGGCACGACACGATGAGTTGCTCTTCGTCGACACGCCCGTGCGCTTCGTCGCGTATGACGTGCTCGAGTGGCAGGGCGAAGATCTACGCAGCACCCCGCTCGCCGATCGCCGCGCCCGGCTCGAAGCCTTGTTGCACAATTTGAGAGGCGAACCCGCCATCTCCCTCTCGCCCGTCATCTCCGCAACATCATGGGACGAGCTGACTCACCTGCGAGCCACCTCGCGCCAGCGCGGTGTGGAAGGCATCATGCTCAAGCGTCGTACAAGCACGTACGGCACGGGTCGCGAGCGCGGTGACTGGTGGAAGTGGAAGATTGAGCCCTTCACCATCGATGCTGTTCTCATCGCAGCCCAGCCGGGCAGCGGCAGACGTGCATCGGTCTTTACGGATTACACCTTTGCGGCGTGGACAGGCGAGACACCTGGCACAGGCGAACTCGTCACCATCGCAAAGGCGTATTCAGGCCTGTCCGACGCGGAGATTGATCGCGTCGATGCGTTCGTGCGTGCCAACACACTGAGCCGACACGGCCCGGTTCGTGCCGTCAAGCCCACCATGGTCTTCGAGCTCGCCTTCGAAGGTTTGCAGGATTCCAACCGTCACAAGAGCGGCGTCGCCCTGCGCTTCCCCCGCATCGCACGAATTCGCGACGACAAGACGCCCGCGCAAGCCGACACGGTGGCAAGCGTGCACACCCTGATGCGCATCGAAGCGACGTGATGCACTCGCAGCTTCAGCCCGGCTCCAGAATGCCCTTTTTACGAGGGAGCGTGAGCGTGCCATCTGCCGTAAACCGCGTGCGAATGAAGTTCGCGATCGCTTCCGCGGTCTGCACGTACGTGGCAAGCGAACTGCCGATGGGGTCCGCGACATCACGCCCGCTGGGATCAAGAATCTGAATCTTGTCCTTCGCCGCTGGCATCAGCGCGATGGCCTGCTGGGCATGCGAACGTGTCATGGCGTAAATCACCGTTGCATCTTCCACCATCTCGCGCGTCAGCACACGCGAGCGATGGCGACCCGGATCAATTCGCAGTCGCTCAAGCGCCTCCTTGGCTTCAGGTGTCATTGCAAGACCATCACTCGTCGCAACACCCGCACTGGCAACGCGCGTGGGCTTCTTGGTTGCGTGAGGTTTGGACAGATAGTGGCGTGCGATCGCCTCCGCCATCGGGCTTCGACAGGTATTGCCTGTGCACAGAAACAGAATCTGCGTTTCAAACTTGCTCCGCAACGTGCGCTCGCTCCACGCGCCCGCACCCTCGATTCGATACCAACCGCCATGCATCAGGCGCACTGCGTTGCTCGGCGCACCAAACTGTGTCGGACCGGTATCAACCACCACGCGAACACCAGCCTTCGCCGCGATCGCCCCAGCATCTGCCGCAAGCACCCGCCCGTCACCCAGTCCGATCAAGCCGACACGCTCACCAACAAGCAAGCCGCCAGCTTTGGCCACCGCCGCAAACGTCGCATCACTCGGCACACGAACGCTCATCACGCGGATGGAGGCGTCCTGTTCAAGCGCGGCATCGAGCACATCCGGCCCGCAACGCTGCGTCACCGCTGCAAGCGTCACGCCGCCGGACTCCACAATCAGCCGCACAGGACCAGGCAGCACCGCACCGGCGATGTGGCGGTGAGTGTCATGTATCAGGAGGGGCTGCACCTCTTCGGGCTCTGCAGCATGCCATGTCAACGGTGCATGCGTCGGCGCACCGAGCTGCGCCCGGGCTGCTCTCAACTTGCTGAGCGCCTGCGGCCGCGTGGCATCGGCAAAGACCCCGTACAGCGTTTCCGTCGGCAAAACGACAAGGTCGCCCGACCGCAGCGCGTCTACCGCTGCGTTCACGCTCGCCGTCGATGCGGGACTTTGGACATCGCCACCAGCCATGGCATAGTTTACGGAGCGGGGCGATCGAAGGATTCTGTAAGATGCCTGTCAGGGCAAAGAATGGCACGAGGCGGCTAGGATTGAAGATCTGCAACCGACCGAATCGGGCGGCGGTATCGCGCAGGGTGTCTTTGTCAGCAACAGATAGACCGTGGCCCGCGAATAGCCATCCGTCCAGCGAACCGCCAGAGTGGTAGGAGCCAGCATGCAACGCGTGAACGCATCGTCAAATCAACGTTTCGCCAACACGCCGCGCGGGGGCTTCACGCTCATCGAGCTGCTCGTGGTGATCTTCATCATCATTGTGCTCGTGTCCATCACGGTCCCTGCCCTGTCCAGCGTGCGCACCAGCGCTCGCGTCAGCGAAACGCGCGGCGTCATCGGCGGCCTCGCGGCAGCCTGTCAGGCCTTCGAACTCGATAGCCGCAAACCCGCAGGCTACTTCGCCGCACGCGACATGGGAAGGCCTGTGAACGAAGACAATGGCTTCAGCGGCATGCAGAACATCATGCTCGATCTCGCGGGCGGCTTCTCAGTGCCCAACCCCGCCAGCCCCAACACGCCACCGGCGCCCACCGGCTGGAGCAAGATGGGTCCTGATCCGACCGTTGACGGCCGTTGGGTGTGGGTGAATCCTGACCTCATCGGCGCCGCAAACGCGACCGGCAAGCAGTATTTCACTCCCGGCGCGAAGAACTGGCGTGTGATCAATGTACCTGAGAATGGTGAACGGTGGGGCACCGTTGCAGAGAACAAACTGATGCCCGAGCTGATCGATGCGTTTGGTACGCCCATTTTGGCGTGGAATGAAGACACGACCGCCTCCAAGAAGATCAGCTCAGTCGAGAAGTTTGCACGCGCTAATGTCGGGCTTCAACCTACTGACGTGGCCCGCTTCTATCGTGCTAACAATTTCACTTTCCTGAGGGAGAACGTGCGCGTCGGACTCAAGGCACCTAATCAAAACAAGAGTCTGATCGGCAACTTTCTCGTTCCGAGCAGTAACAGTGCGGGTATTGCGGCGAACCTCACGGCTTTGCTCGGCAACCCTGCATCTCCCGTGAACGCGAACGACGCGACAATTGCGCTGGCGGATATTCTGCCTTCGGCGTCTCGCGGCGGCGTTGTGTTGCACAGTGCGGGCAAGGATGGCATCTACCTCAGCGACGAAGACAAAGGAGCGGCAGTGCGTGGCGGGGCCCAAGAGCTCTACTACGGCCTCAACTTCCGCACCAATGCCAACGGCCAGTTGACCGACCCGCAGGGTCGCCCCACCAGCACGGACATCATCACTGGCTTTGACGACCTCGTCCAAGCCGCTGGCACCTAAGCGAACCGATCAGGCAAGTCTCCACAACCGCGGCGCCAACGCCGCGGTTTTCGTTTGTGGTATGCTTCACGGCATGAGGGCGGGTGCCACACAGCCAGACCGCGATGTGCGCGAGACGACTGCTCAAGAAGTCGCTCGCGCTCGATTACGTATCTGGTCCGGCGTCGCCTCTGCCATCACAGGCATTCTCACCAGCTTGGCCCTCGCCAACGCCGGATGGACCATCCCAACCTGGAGCTGGTTCGCGTTGGCAAGCATCTGCATCCTGCTTGCCGCCGTCACCAGCGATCGCGCCGCGTGGACTGCTCGCAGCTCGATCCTCATTGCAATCACCGCGTTCTTCGCTGGCCTCAACACCGCACGAACGCTCAGCGCCAATGACACCTATCTGCCCAGCGTCGTGCGAGCGATGACAGACGACCAGTCACCGCGCGCTGGTGTCGTGCTGGCGCTGGAGGGTGTGGTGCAATCCACGCCGCGAGCAAGTCCACCGCCGCAAGGCCCTCTTGCACCCTTCATGGTCGTCGCACCAACCACGCGGCTGTGGATTCGCGCCGACCGCGTGGAAGACCAAGGCGTCTGGCGTGCAGCCAGCGGCCGCGTGCTGGTATTGACCCAAGGCGTTGACGCTCCCCGCGTCACCGCCGGACAGCGTGTGCGCGTGCTGGGCATCTACGAACCGCCGAGCCAACGCATGAACCCGGGCGAGCCGCATCGACAGCGTCGCGCCGTGCACGACGGATACGCAGGCATCCTCGAAACCAGCGCACCCGAGCTTGTTGAGCGCGTGTCCGACGCAACGGGCTGGGGCTTTGTCATCGCCCAGCGAGAAGCGATGCGTCAGCGTGCGCACGATGTTTTCGCGAAAGCGACAGCCCACGCCGCGCCCGAGCAACGGGCCCTCGCCCGCGCACTGCTCCTTGGTGAAGAGGATGATCCCGCGACCGCCGAAATCACACAGACGTTCACACGCCTGGGACTGTCGCACGTCCTCTCTATCTCGGGCTTTCACCTCACCGTGATGGCGATGGTCGCGTTGTTCGTACTCCGGCTGACCGGCGACCGCGGCTGGCTTGAACCGACGGTCGTTGCAGGTGCGGTCCTGCTCTACACAGCCATCGTCCCGTTGGAAGCGCCCATCCTGCGGTCAGCACTCATGGTGCTTGCGCTGCTCGCGACGGAGGCGACGGGACGACGCTACGACCGCGTCTGCGTCCTCGGATTCATCACGCTCGCGCTGCTCGTCTGGCGACCGCTCGATGTCACCAGCCTTGGCTTTCAGCTCAGCGTGGGCCTCACCGCCATGCTGCTCTGGGCAAGTGAGGCCATGCAGTGGCGACTCTTCGGCCAACCCGTGCTCGGTCTCATCGACGACAAACCGAGTCTCCTGAGTCGTGCCTTCGCGGGCATCAAGAGTGCCATCGCCATCAGCGTGATGTGCTGGCTTGTGTCGCTGCCTCTGCTGATTCATACCACGGGCCTGATCAGCCCATTGGGCATCGCCGCGACGCTGGTCGTCTCACCCGTCATCGTGCTCGCGCTGTGGGCGGGGTACATCAGCCTTGGCTTGGGCGCACTCGCCTCATGGCTTGCGGTGCCAGCCGGCTGGATCCTGACCGGAGCCACCGCTGCCGCCGCGTGGGCCGCTCGAGTCATAGACAGCGCACCTTTCAGTTCCATACGCATGCAAGATCCCGGCCTCGCGTGGACCATGCTCGCAACCGCGGCGCTCGTCATCCTGGTACGTCATGGTCACCGCTGGAAGAAACGCCACCTCACCGCTGTCATCGCCATCTGCGCATGCTCCTACGCCCTCATGGTGCTCAAGCCCTGGCGCGCCGACGAAAGCGTGCTGCGGGTCACCACGCTCAACGTGGGCGATGGCACGTGCATGCTCATCAGCACGCCGCAAGACGCTGTGTTGTGGGACTGCAAGGGCGCCGGACGAGCCGGCAATCTGCCTGGCATCGTCGCCGCCGCACGCGAACTGGGCGTTCACCGCGTGCCGCGTGTCGTCATCACTCATCCCGATATCGATCACTTCGCCGGCTTGTTTGATGTCATTGAAGCCCTCGCTGTCCGCGAAGTGCTCGTTCCCGACCGCTTCATCAAGCAATCCACCGACCAGCCGGGCGGCGCGGCGAGTGTCACACTGCGCGAACTCGCAGCCCGCAACGTGCGTGTCAGCACTCTTGCCGCCGGCGACACACTCATGATCGGCTCTGTACGAGGCACCGTGCTCTCGCCACAGTCACGAGCCACATTCACGAGCGACAACGACCACTCCATCACCATGCTGCTCGAAGCGGCGACAACCAAACCCGTTCCCAGCCGAGTGCTGCTCACAGGCGACATGGGTCCCGAGGCGATCGACACGATGCTGAGTTCCACCTCGCTCCCCGCAGTTGACATCTTCGAACTGCCCCACCACGGCTCCTTCAACGTTGCAGCCCAGCGGCTCCTCGCCGCACTGCAGCCCCGCATTGTCCTGCAATCCACCGGCCCAAGACGACTCGACGACCCACGCTGGGCTGACTCGCGCGACATCGGAACCTGGCTGGTCACCGCGCGAAACGGCGCAATCGATGTGAAGATTGGGCGAGATGGCACCCTCCGCACACAGACCTTCGCCCCCGTGTCCGCGGACAGGCGATAATGCTCCATGCGCGTGCTGGTGGTGTGTAATCCCGCGTCGGGCCGTGGCAAAGGGCCGCGAGTAGCCGCTGAAACCGTCGCCGTCCTCACGCGCGCCGGCATGACCGCTGCGCAGCTTGATGTCGATCGTCGTGACGCCGCAGCATTTCTCGCGCAACTGCACGATGCAGCGCAAGTCCACGACATCATCGTGATCGCCGGGGGCGACGGCACTGTGCACTTTGCCTTGCCCGCTCTCATCGGCGCGCGCGGCGCGTTGTACCACCTGCCCATGGGCACCGAGAACTTGTTCTCTCGCGAGTTCGGCATGCGCCGCACCCACGACACCTTGCTGCGCGCAATCACCCGCAACACGCGCCTCCCTATGGACATCGCCACCTTGCAACGTGGCGATGGCGCGGTCCGGCACTTCGCCATCATGTGCAGCGTCGGACCCGATGCAGGAGTGATCGAGCGCCTTGACGCGGCGCGAACCGGCGCAATCTCCCACTTGTCGTACACCATGCCCGTTCTGCGCGAAGTCGTCAAACCGCGCGTCGCCACCTTACACGTCGAAGTCGACGGCAAACCGGTGGTCATCGACGGCACGGGTATGCTCGTCGTTGCCAACACCCGCCAGTACGCCCTTCGCATCGATCACGCCCACCGCGCAAGCGCCAGCGACGGCCTGCTCGACGTCGTCTTCATGCCCGCGACCGGAGGCATCGACGCGCTCCTCTGGACCCTGCGATCACGACTGCGCGAACGCCACGATGCTGATGGCTCCATCTACGCCACAGGCACCAGCGTCCGCGTCACGACCGACGACACACGCGCCGTCTTTCAGCTCGATGGCGAGCACGGCGGCCACGCGGCACAAGGCCCGCTCACATTCGGGGTCCTACCAGGCGCCATCACCGTGCTCGACGCCCGCGAGGTGCCCGCATGACACTCGCCGCCTCCCGTGTCTTTGCCGGCTTCAACCCCACGCATGACAACGTCCTGCGAGATGTCTCCTGCGAGTTGCACGCCGGACGCGTGACAGTCATCGCCGGCCCCAACGGCGCAGGCAAAAGCACACTGCTGCGCGTGCTGCTGGGCGTACTGCAGCCAGGCACAGGCAAGGTGCTGCTCGACGGCCGCCCGCTGCGAGAACTCGACGCGACGCAACGAGCCAGACGCATTGCGTACATGCCCCAGCGAACAAACGTCGCTTTCGCATTCAGCGTCGCTGAAGTCGTCGCGTTCGGCGCGCTCGACGCAACACCCGCTCGCGCCAAAGACCTCGCACTCACCGCGCTCGAAGATGTAGGTCTGCGCGATCGAGCCGCCGCGCCCTTCGCCGCCCTCTCCGTCGGCCAGCAGCAACGAGCCACTCTTGCACGCGCGCTCACACAGCTCCGCAGCGATACCTCCCCGGACGGCACACGCGTCCTGCTCGCCGACGAACCCGTCAGCGCCCAGGACCCCGCTTCCGCCCTTCGCATGTGCGACCTTCTCGTCACGCTCGCCAAGCAGCACGGCTTGGCAGTCGTGTGCGTCATGCATGATTTGACGCTCGCCTGTCGTATCGCGCACGACGTGCTGCTGCTCTCCTGCGATGGACATGTTCTCGCCAGCGGACCAGCGCAAGCCGTGTTGACGGCGGCGAACCTTGCGGAGGTGTTCGGGGTCCGATTTGCCTTGTTGCAGACGAAGCACGAAGGCGAAAGTGTGCCAACGATTGTGCCGCTGGGCACCGCGTCGTCGCACGATGCCGTCGCTGAACGCCCTCGCACGTGAGTGACCCATGAGCTTCTCAAGCATTCTTCAGTGGATCGGCAGCAATCTCCAGATCATTATCTTCGTTTTGGTTTTCGCTGCGCCCGCCATCGGCAAGGTTCTTAAGAACATGAGCGAGGCCAGGCAGAAGCGCCTCGCCAAGCTTGAGCGCGAGCGGGCCGAGATTGATGCATTGCGCACCGGCGGGCGGCTCGAACCGGTCAATCGCCCTTTGGCGGAACCGAGTGCGAACCAACGCGCACAACAAGCGGCGGAAGAACGGCGTCGCCAGGCGGAAGCCGCTCAGCGTGCCGCTGCGGCTCGCAGGAATCCCTCCCCCACCATTTCAACGGCGCCCACCACCATGGGTGCGCCAGGCCGCAACGCGGGCATCCGCACACGCCAAGTCCGCCTTCCGGGCGGTATCGTGCTGGAAGTGCCGGACGAAACATCCGATACCTCGGCTCAGACCGCACCCCAACCGGTCCCGCAGTCACAAGCCCAGGCGCAAGCTCAGCGCGCCCGCCGCGAAAAGAAAGCTCGCACGCCCGCCCGCCCCGCTCAACCCTCGGCCGCATCGGTCGTTCCCGAGGCCGCGCCTATCGCGGCGTACGCACAAACAGCGCCTACGACCTCTGCAGAAGCCTTTGGTAAAGTCGGTGCGATTGCCCCGCGCAGTCCTGCCCCCGCCGCCAGATCCCGTGGCAGTGTTACCTTCATGGGCCAACCGCAATCGCGCGACCAGCTTCGCAAAGCCATCGTGCTCGCCGAAGTCTTTGGCCGCCCGGCAAGCGAGCGTCTCTGAATCGCCACCGTCCCGCGGGGACGTCCTTCGCAAAGTTCACCATCTCATGCGAGTCAGCAAACAAAAAACGTGACGCTCAGCGTCACGTTTTGGGTGCGATTCAAAGACGAACCAACCTGACTCAGAACGGAATGTCATCCGGGTTCATCTCTTCAGCCTGCTGACGCGGAGCGGCCGGACGCGGGTTGTTCGCCGCACGAGCTGGTGCCCGTGATGGCGTCTGCACATAGCCGCCTTCTTCGCCGCCACCACCACCACCGCCGCCGCCACCCTTGCTGTCAATGAACTGGAAGGCTTCAACGACAACCTTCATCTTGCTGCGCTTCTGGCCGCTTTCCTTGTCGTCCCACTGGTCCAGCTTCAGGCGACCTTCCACGTACACCGGGCGCCCCTTCGCGAGGTACTTGTGCATGATCTCGGCGGTCTTGCCCCAGGCTTCGCAGTCGACCCAGGTCACTTCTTCGCGCTTCTCGCCGTCGGCCGACGTCCACGAGCGGTTGATGGCCAGCCCGATCTGGGCGATCGACTGGCCGCTGGGCAGGCTGCGCAGCTCGATATCGCGCGTGATGTTGCCCATGAGCATGACTTTGTTCAGATTCGGCATGACGGATCCTCCGTGTGCCCGGCGGGAGTTGCGATGTGCGTGCAATTTCAACTCGAAATCACGCGCGAGACTTGGGCCTGGGCGACGGTCGCCACAGGGAAAACCAAGCCCAGGAACCAGCCGGGGCCAGACGAAGCGTACCACAATGTGTACGTCTGTGCAAGGCGGTTTGTTGTGAAAATGTCAGGGTGGTCATTGCGGCGGGGTTCATTCGCACCACTACGATGCAGCATGTCTAGTTTCAATCCTGTACCCGATCCGGTTCCGCCGTTCAACCCCAACGCAACGCACCAGCAGCGTCCCAAGCTGCGTCCTGTGCGCGTCTTCCCGGCGGAAATCCAAGGCAACACGCTCATGGGCATCGCCGATGCTCGGCAGATTTCGCCCAAAGTCGTGGTCACTCACCCAGCGGCGCAGTTTGTGCTGCCTGTCATGGATGGCCAGCACGGACTCGACGATATCGTCAAGACCGCCGGTCGCGGACTGACGCTCGACATTCTCAAGCAACTCATCGCCCAGCTCGATGACGCCGGCCTGCTCGTCGGCCCCACGGCCGACGCCCTTATGGCCAAGGTTCGCGCCGAGTTTGATTCGCAGGACGTGCTGCCTCCGGGCGGCACCGCCCAGGTCGCCGACGCCCTCGCCATGCAAGCCGCCGGCAGCCAGGAAGCCTTCAACGCCATGCCGCTCGAGGAGCGCGATGCCCTGGGCGCCAAGAAACTCGCCGAAATGCTCGACGAGTGGATGAACATGGCCCTCAAGGACGTACCCAACCCCGCGTTCGACACGCTGCCCAAGGCCATCATGGCGCCCCACCTCGACTACCCGCGCGGCTGGATCAACTACGGCAGCGTCTACGGGCGCATGCGCGTGGTCGATCGTCCCGACCGTGTGGTGGTGCTGGGCACCAACCACTTCGGTGAATCAACCGGCGTGTGCGGCTGCGACAAGGGCTACGAGAGCCCGCTGGGCACCTGTGAGCTTGACAAGGATCTCGTCGACACGCTCCGCCGCAAGCTGGGCGATGACAACGCCACCAAGCTCTTCGCCAACCGCTTCGACCACGAGCGCGAGCACTCCATCGAGCTGCAAGTGCCGTGGATCCAGCACGTGTTCGGTCGCGACGCCAATGGCAAGTTCCCCCGCATCTTCGGCGTGCTCGTGCATGACCCGGTCGTGAACAACGGCGAAAGCTACGACGGCAACGGTCTGGCCTTCGAGACCTTCGTCACAGCCCTGCGCGAAACCATCGCGACGCTGCCCGGCAAAACGCTCATCGTCAGCAGTGCCGACATGAGCCACGTCGGCCCGGCGTTCGGCGACAACGTGCAGCTTGCGGGCGAAGGCGAAGAAGTCGCCCAGAACCGCAACAACGTCTTCCGCAGCGACCGCGACATGATCAACATGATCGTCGCCGCCAAGCCCGACGAACTGATCGCCGCCATGAGCTGGCAGGGCAACCCCACCCGCTGGTGCAGCGTGGGCAACATCGTCGCGACGATGAAGATCGTGAACCCCGAGAAGATCGAACTGCTGAACTTCAGCGGCGCGATGGACGAGCAGGGTCAAGCCCTGGTCACCAGCGCGGCGATGGTCATGGTGTGATCCGCATCGCGAGCGCATTATCACTCTACAACGAGCCTGCAACACAAGAACCCGCGAGCTTGCTCGCGGGTTCTTTCCCTTTCACCACGCCTCACCGTTACAGCATCAGGCTCACCCTCATTCTCTCATGCGGTGGTAACCGCAAGCTTGAGACACTAAAGCGGCCCTGATAACGCCCGCACGACACGAATTCTCCGATGTGGTAATCTGTGTACATGGCCACCGCGCGCCCATGGCATCGCAAACTCCGCTATCGCGTCGCGCTCGCCATCGCGGTGAGCATCGCTCTCGCCATCGCAGGGGCCGCTTGGTTTTCGCTCTCCTACTGGGGCTATCTCTTTGCACCCCGCGCGATGGATGAACGGATCAATCGCATCGATCGCGTCACTGCGTACGCGGAAGTGGCGGTCGGAGACGATGGCCAGCTTGTTGCGTATGAAGGCTACACGCCACCACGTGTGCTGCCTCGATCTGCAGATCCAAGCTACGTGCGCGAACCCTACTACCTGCCCAAAGTCCGGATCGAAGAATCCCTCGAAGCCCGCGGCCTGCTGCATCGCGATCTGCCCAGGGTGTCCAACGATCGCGTCCGCCCTGTTCCGCAGCTCATGAGAGAGGCCGGCGTCGTAGTCCCAGACTCGTCACCTGGCTACGACCACCTCCTCACAGGTCGCACGGAAGTGACTTCCATCGAAGCGACAACAACCGATGGCGAACAGCTGCTCATCGCGATCTACAGCGGCGGCGAAGTTTCCAACGATCACCTGCCCCACTACGAACTGGTCTTTGATCGCTCTGTCACACCCATGCGACTGCTGTCCTCTCGCCAGTGGTACTTCGATGTTGCGGGCATCGAAGGCATGACGTTCGAGCGTGTTGCCGTCGCGCTGACCATCCTCTCACAACTCATCACACTTCCGATCATCGCTGTCGTCGTGCTCGTGCGCCGATTCACTGCCGGTGCGCACATGCGGGCCGGCAAGTGCCCCAAGTGCAAGCATGACCTGCTGGGTGACTTTCAAAGCGGCTGCACCGAGTGCGGCTGGCGAAAGGAGGGCGACGTCAACGAACCCGCTGATCCGGCGTACTACGCCGCCCATCGTTCGCTGCTGCGACGAATCATGCGACCGCGCAGCGTGCTCGCCGCGACACTCGTGCTTCTGGCAAGCGCCGCGTGCTGGTGGGCCCACTCACTCCCGGGCGGCATACCGCTGCTCACCGACGGGCTGCCACGCGCGCTCGTCGTCGCTTTGTCCATCATCACCATAAAACTCGCGCTCGGGTTCTTCCGCCACCAACCTCGCATGAGCACACGAGCACGCGCATGGCTCATCGTCCTCATCTGCATCGGCGGCGGGACGCTTGCCGTCCTGCCCTTGCGTCTGCCTCTCCACGTGCGCTTTCGTCTGAGTGAATCAGCACTGAACGAGCGAGCCGATCGCGCAGCACTCATGCCCGGCGCCGTGGGCCTGTACCGCCTCCGGCGCGTAAGCCCGACGACCGACTCTGCCGGCACAATCGTGTGGCTCGGCACACCGGATGTCGGACAAACCGAACGTCCCGCACTCGTGTACTTCCGTCACAAGCCCGACATCTCCCTGCAATACGTACGCGGCATGGAGCTACGCCATTTACGCGGCAACTGGTATCTGTTCGAGTACCGATAGCCACCCAAACACCGCAAGCTCCATCGCACTCGACGGCGATCCCGCCTTCGCCTATCATCTCGACCCACCCGGTTGCGGCTTTTCTCGCGTGTTGCGGGCAAAGGCTGCTAACTCAACGAACGATCGGCTCCTCCCGTCCTATTGGACGGCCAAGCAGCCGGGCCGAATCGTTGGAGGACAGCGTCATGGCGAAGAACGTCTCCCTTTTGCTCATCGAAAACGTCGAAAACGTCGGCATCGTCGGCGATGTTGTCAACGTGCGCGTTGGCTACGCCCGCAACTTTCTGCTGCCCCGCAGCCTTGCCACCAAGCCCAGCGATGAGCTCGTCAAGCAGCTCGCCACCAAGCGCGCTGATGCTGAGAAGCTGGTCGCCGCGCAGCGCAAGGACCGCGAGGCCATGAGCGAGAAGCTCAAGGGCGTCGAAGTCGACATCATCCGCTCGTGCAACGACATGGGCATCCTCTACGGCGCCGTCACCCAGCAGGACATCGCCAGCGCTCTGGTCGCCAAGGGCTTCAAGGTCACCGGCCGCGATGTGCGCATGAGCCAGACCATCAAGCGCATCGAGAACATCGATGTGCACGTCAAGCTCGCCAAGGACCTGGACTCCATCGTCAAGGTTCACGTCAAGCCCGATCGCGAACTGCCCAAGGATGTGGGCGGCGCGTCCGCTTCCGATGCTCCCGCCGAACAAGGCGCGGGCGGCGGCGAAGGCAAGGGCAAGCGTCGCGATGCACTCAGCATGGCGCTCGAAGCGGCCAACAAGCCCGCTGAGAAGGGTGGCTGGGGCACCGACAAGAAGGTTGCTGCTGAAGCTGCTGCGGAAGCCAAGGCCGACAAGCCCAAGAAGGCTGCCAAGGCTGACGGCGATGCTCCCAAGGCCGAGAAGGCTGAGAAGCCTGCCAAGGGTGAGAAGAAGAAGTAAGGCACAAACGCACACGGGCACGCAGGCACCAAGTGCTTGCGTGATGAGTGCCTGAAGCGTGAACACAAACCGGTCGCATCTGCGACCGGTTTTTTCATGCGCTTTTGGTCACGCGCCACGCGGTCACAGAACCCTCATCTCATGCACGAGAGTCGTCACGTTCTGTCTTGGGCGGCGCTGTCACATCATCGTCCATCGCCACGCGCATGGCGGGCGTATCCAAGTCGTCAAACTGCCCCGCCTTCGCAGCCCACGCAAACGCAGCGACAAACGCGCCCGCGATCAGAATGGCCAGAGGCAACACGATGAATAGCACGCTCATACCGCTGCTCCTTTCCGCACGCCGAACGTGCCCGCACGCACCGCGATAGCCAGCACGCTCAGACTCGCCATGGGCATGATAATCGCCGCCAGCAGGGGCGAGATGTACCCGGTAATGCACAACGCCGCCGCCACAATGTTGTACAAGACACTCACGACGATGCACAGATGAATCGCACGCATCGTCCGGCGCGCCCCATCAAGCAGATGCGCCACATCACGCAGCCCGCCACGCGCCAGGAAAATGTCCGCCGCCGCGAGGCTCGCCTCAGCCCCGCCCTTGACCGCGATGCCCACGTGCGCCGCCGCAAGCGCAGGCGCGTCGTTCACACCATCGCCCACCATCACCGTCGCGTGCTTGTCTCCCATGCGCTGCGCGCTATCACGAACCGCAGCAAGCTTGTCCTCAGGCGTCGCCCCGCCCGTTGCATCCCGATGATTCAGCCCCAGTGACATGCCCACACGCTGCACGATGCTCGTCTCATCTCCCGAAAGCACGCGCACACGCCAGCCTTCATCGCGCAGATGCGCCACAATCGCCGGGCTCTCCTCGCGCAGTTCGTCACCCAGTCCAAGCACCGCCACCACAAACCCGTCCACTTCCACGAGCACTGCCGACAGCCCCAGATTCGCCGCTTGACTACGCGCATCCTGCATGCCATCGGCGTACTTGGCTCCATGTTCGCGAGCATCGACGCTGGCAGGCGACGACACCCGCACAAGCCGCCCATGCACGTACCCCTCAATGCCCCTGCCCGTCACTTCACGCACGTGAGAAGCCTGCGGCACATCCGCGCCATCACACCGCGCCGCAAGACCGTCGCACACCGCGCGCGCCACGTGGTGACTGCTCTCGCGCTCAATCGCCGCCACCATCGGCATCACGCTCTCATCGCCCCACCACTTCACCAGCCGCGTCGCCCCGTGCGTCAGCGTGCCCGTCTTGTCCAGGAAAATCTCACCACGCTGCGCCAGCCGCTGCAACGCCTCCGCGTTCTTGATCAGCACGCCCTCCCGCGCCGCGCGACCCATCGCCATCGTCATCACCAGCGGCGTCGCCAGTCCCAATCCGCACGGACACGTGACCACCAGCAGCGCAACCGCGTTCTCCACAGCCTTCGTCGGATCAATCCGCCACCACAGCGCCACCGTGATCGCGCCGACCACCAGCATCACCGCAATGAACGCACCCGCCAAGCGATCCGTCAACTGAATGATGGGCGCACGCGACCTCGCCCCTTCCTCCACCAGCCGCATCAACCGCCCCACGCGCGTCGCCTCGCCCGTCCCATGTACCAGCACGCGCAGCACTCCCGACAGATTCACCGTCCCCGCATGCACCGCATCACCTGTCTCCACCGCCACCGCACGCGACTCACCCGTCAACAGCGACTTATCAATCGTCGACACGCCGCTCACAACCACACCATCAACCGGCACGCAATCCCCCGCGCGCACCTCGACTACATCGCGCTCGCGAATCGTCTCCATCGGCACATCCCGCACCGCGTTATCATCCCCGACTTTCCTCACAACGCTGGGAGTCAACGTAAACAGCAGCTCCACACTGTCCGCTGCCGCCCGCTGCTGACGCCGCTGAATGAACCGGCCCACCAGCAGAAAGAAGATCAACACCGCGATCGAATCAAAGTAGATGTCACCGCTGCCGCGAATCGTGTTGATGACGCCCCACAACACACCCGCCGCCAGTCCCGCCGCAATCGGAATGTCCAGATGCAACGTCCGCATGCGAATCGCCGCAATCGCTCCGCGCAGGAACACCCGCCCAGGCCACAGCAGGCTGATGACACTGAGCCCCATGCTCACCCAGCGGAACATCTGCACATGGCCAGCGTCCATCGTGTCGAACAGGCCCGCATACAACGCTACAAATATCAGCATCACGTTGCTGCCGATTGCCCCCGCAATCGCCAGCTCCATCAGCGCGCTGCGATCTTCCGCCTGCCGCACCTGCCGAGCCTTCACACCCCGTGCCGGGTGCGGCGGGTATCCAAGCGTCTCCAGCACCCCCGCAATGTGCGACAGCTTCGCTACCCGCGTGTCCCATGTCACCGTCAATGTCGCCCGACGGAAGTCCAGCGTCGCGCTGAGCACGCCCTTTACCAGTTGAGGCAGCCGCTCCACCAGCCACACGCACGCGGCGCAATGCACATTCTGGAGGAACAGCTCACACCGCAAGATGCCGGGCTCGACCGTCGTCGCATACAGCCCGTGGAACGTCGCATCGTCATACTCGCTGTACCGCCGGCCCGAGCGCTGCACGGGCCCGTTGCTGGCCCGCGCTTCTTCGCGCAGCGCGTAGTAGCGGTCAAGCCCGCACCCGTGAATGACTTCATACGCGCTCTTGCACCCTTCGCAGCAGAACTGGTGCACCGCATCATGCTCGACCAATCCCGCCGGCACAGGCAGCGTGCAATGCGCGCACTCGTGCACGCGACCCGCATCCGCGCGAGCAACACCCTGTTCAGCACCGCGATCAGACTTAGTTGCCATGGCACACCGGCCTTTCGGCGCTTTGCAGTGCACTCAGTTGCTGCATCGCTCCGTGCAATCCCGCTTCACCCTGGGGCAACTCTCGCTGCATGCTCGTCGCGTGTACCAGCGCTTGCGTCGGCATCGCCAGCCGCCCGAACACAGCGAACACACCACACACCAGCAGCAGCACCATCGTCAACACCGGCAGCCGCGCCTTCAGCGGCCCCGCAAGCGAGCTCGCGCCAACCCCCACCGCAACCAGCATGGGCAGCGTGCCCAGCCAGAACACCGCCATGACAAGCGAGCCCGCCAGCGGATCGCCCGTGCCCGACGCCACAAGCACAAACGCGTACAACCAGCCGCAAGGCAGCAGTGTCGTGAGCAGTCCCGTCGCAAAGGCACGCGCCACACCAGGCCAACTCGCAATGCGCCGATGAGAAGCCAGCAGCACTCGCTGCATGATCTTCGGCACAGGCATCTTCGGCACGCGCACACCCGCAAACCGCAACAGCGCAACACTCGCAAAGGCGATCATGCACACGCCAGCGAACGCCAGCGCAACCCGCTGCACACCGATGATCGCTCCGCCCGTATCCAGCACACTGCCCACTGCCCCCGCAGCCATGCCCAGTGCCGCATATGTCACCAGCCGTCCGACGTTGTACGCCGCGTGCAACTGAGCAAGCTGCCCACGCGTCTGACGCTCACCCACCACCGCAAATGCGACAAATGCGCCGCACATGCCGGCGCAGTGCGTGCTGCCCAGCAAGCTCGTCACAAACACCGCGCTGACAAGCGACCAGATCACGATTCAACCCTTCTGTGAGACAACCGCGGGCACAGGAACCGGCAGATCAAACCACACATCCCGCTCAAGCCGCGACTCCGACACATCGCTGCCACGCGACACACTCACATCAATCACCCACGTGCCTTCACGCTTGGGCACAAACTCGCACATCGCCACACCCTCGCTGTCCGTCAATACCAATGTCGTGAGCTGCGCCTCCTTGGGCCACCCCGCCTGAAAAGCGCTCACTCGCACGCGGGCGTCGGTCAGTGCCTTGCCTTCACGATCCTTCACATTCAGACGCAGCGTTCCGCTGCCGCTCGTAGCCCGCTCCACAACACACTCAACCTGCCACCCCAGTTGCGCCTGCTTCTCGAGCCTCGCTTTGTGCTCATCCCACTTCAGAGCCTTCTGGTCATATCCCTTCTCCACAACATACCCGCCGCCCGCTCGCGACACGGCCACCGTCAGCGCCACAATGCCGACGTTCGCGCCCAAGATCGTCACGATGATGCTCGGCCACAGAATCGAAGCTTTCACTTGTCACCTTCCTTCTCAGATTCCTGCTTCTTGTCGTGTTTCTCGTCGTGCTTCTCGCCGCTGTTCATCACAGGCAGCCCGGGTGACGGATCCTTCTCATCACGATCACGATCCACGCCCTTCACACGGTGATCGCGCGACGGCCCAAGCAGTCGATACGTCACCTCGCGCGCATACCCGTCACTCGCCCGCACGCGCACACTCGCGTTGTACGTG
This sequence comes from Phycisphaerae bacterium, assembly GCA_046316615.1. GTDB lineage: Bacteria > Planctomycetota > Phycisphaerae > Phycisphaerales > UBA1924 > BJHL01. The sequence goes on along the minus strand of JBKDAN010000049.1, from coordinate 81,486 downwards.
CCGTTCACAAACGCATCCGGCTGCACCACGATGATCCCGCTGACCTGCCGCAGTTCACCCGGCTTCAGCGTGATCTGCTTGTCTTCGATACGCACCTGCGCGATGCCGTCCGTGCTCGTCACCGTGTACGCCACGTCACCCTCCGTCCGGTTGATCAGCTTGAGCTTCACCGGGTTGGCGACTTCGCCGCTGGGCAGCGTGTAGAAGGGTGCACCCGTCCCGCGCAGCACAGCGATGTACGACGGAGCTTGATTCATGAGCACGCCGATGAAGAGCACACCCAGCACGATCATGATCACCGGATACAGCAGCACCCGCGCCCGCAACAGCTTCGGCTTCTCGCCATCTATCACCGCCTGCGATGCATATCGAATCAGTCCCGTGGGCCTGTTCAGCTTCGTCATCACGCTGTCGCACGCATCAATGCACTGCGCACAGTTGATACACTCCATCTGCAAGCCGTTCCGAATGTCAATCCCCGTGGGACACGTCGTCACGCACATCTTGCAGTCCACGCAGTCCGCCGTGCGTGCATCATGCATCGCCAGCACCGGCAGCGACACATCGCTCGTCCCCGCCTTCTTCTTGACACCGCGCGGCTCACCACGCTTGCGATCGTAACTGATGATCATCGACTGCCGATCGATCATCACGCTCTGCATGCGTCCATAAGGACACACAACCAGGCAAATCTGCTCGCGAAAGAAGCTGAAGTCCAGCATCATCAGCGCTGTCACCACCGTCATCACGATGAACGGCGTCGGATGCTCAAAGGGCGATTGCGTCACCCACACACGCAGCTTCTCCACGCCCACGAAGTACGCCAGAAACGTGTGCGCGAGGTAGCACGAAATGACGAAGTACACCACGTACTTCAGCAGCATGCCAAATCCCGATTGCTGCAGCCAGCCCTGCACGCCCTTCGTCTTCTTGGGGCGTCCGGGCGCGCCTTCAAAGAACCGCTCGATCGGCCGATACACATACTCCATGTAAACCGTCTGCGGACAGCCCCACCCGCACCACACACGCCCCCACAAGGCCGTCACCCAGAACACGCCCAGCGCAATCATCATGCACAGCAGGCTCAGCAGCAACGTGTCCGTGGGCAAAAATGTCTTCCCAAGCAACGTGAACTTGCGCATGGTCAGATCAATCAGCATCAGCGGCTTGCCGTTCATGCTCATGTACGGAATCGCCGTGAACAGCAGTATCAGCACATACGCGACGATCCGCCGCGCCTGCCAGAACTTGCCCTCCGACAGCCTCGGCTTCAGCCACTTGCGCGAACCATCCGCATGCAGCGTGGTGAGTCCGCCACCTTGCAGGTGCGGCATCTCTTCAGGCTTCACATCACTCTGCAGCGCCGTCGCAACAGGCAGAACCTGAGCCTGATCATGGTTTGACTTTCCAGCGACTTGCGACATGTTCGCGTCCTCCTTCATGAACGCTTTCGAGGCAATCGGCAGGCACGTCGTTCCCAACGCACCCACCGAGAAGGACCGTTTCCCCCGTTCAATCCTCACACATCGCGTCATGGGTCCTGCATCACGCGATGCGATCACGCTTTCACTTGCCCGCCACCGGGAATGGCTCAATCACATCACCTTCCGGTCCGCGCGGCGCGGCGGGCGTCGTGCCGCGCAGCGACGCGACATACGCGCTCAGCAGCACCCGCTCATTCTGACTCAGCCGGTTCTCCCAAGGCGGCATCGCGCCGTTGTTCGCGCCCTTCGTGATGACGGCGAAGATGTCCTCAAGCTTCTTGATGTTCTTGTAGTTGTCGTCACACAGGTTCACACCCGTCAGACCGCCGCCATCCTTGGCGTGGCACGCGGCGCAGTTGCCTTCAAACATGCCCTTCGCCACAGCCATCATCTTCGGGTCCAGTTGCATCTTGTGCATGTCCGCCTGCACCGGCTGCAAAGCGAGCGTGCCGAACAGCTTCTTGGTCTCGACATTCTGCTTGCGCGTCCACTGTTCCTGAATGGTCCAGCTCATCGGACTGATATGAAAGAACGCCACGTAGAACACGCTGAACACCACCGTCGCGATGAAGATCGCATGCCACCATCCCGGTGTGGGGTTGTCATACTCACGAATGCCGTCGTACTCGTGGTCAAGCAGCGATGCCCGCTTGCGCTTGATGATCTCATACTCACCGCTCTCGTCGATCACTTGATCGCCGCGCTTGTCATTCATCTCGTTGGGGACTGAAGTCACAGTTCACCTCCGGTGCGGGCATCTCTGTTGCGTGTGTTGATGACCCGCGCTTCCTCCAGAGGCAGCATCGCCGCCTCCTTCTGTTCCTGCCGGCTGCCGCGTGCGAACGTGCGAACGCCGATCATCACAAACGCCAGCAGAAACAGCACAAGTCCTGCAATGGGCCAGAAAGTGAGCCCGGCCGAGCTCATGATCTCCGTGAGGCTCATTCCGCAGCTCCTTCCTGCTTGGGCATGCTCACGCCGTTCGAACTGCCACCCGCCGCGACTTTGCCCGACTTGTCAGCGCCGCCATTTCGCAGCATCTGGTCAAATCCCTCATACGGATTCCAGTCCGCAGGCTTGTTCAGGTCGACGCCGATGCGCTGTAGATACGCAACCAGCGCGATCACCTGCTTGTCGCCCATGTCGCCGTAACCGCCTTGCGATTCCAGTTCCTTCGCGATCTTCTCCGCCTGCGCCTTGGCAAGCGCCTCACCATGCTCCAGCGCCGCGCCGTAAGGCACACCCAGCATCGCATGCGCCTTCACCTTCGTTTGCGCCAGCGAGAAGTCCAGCTTCTCCCGCAGCAGGTGCGAGTAGCTTGGCATGATCGATTGCGGAATCACATTCCGCGGGTTCTCCAGGTGCGCCACATGCCAGTAGTGGTTCCGCAGCCCGCCTTCACGCGCCAGGTCCGGACCGATGCGCCGGCTTCCGAACTGGAACGGATGGTCATACACCGTTTCGCCCGGCTTGCTGAATTCGCCGTAGCGCTTCGTTTCCGCCCAGATCGGACGGATCATCTGGCTGTGGCAGTTGTAGCAACCTTCCGCGATATAGATGTCACGCCCGACCAGTTCCAGCGGCGTGTATGGCTTCACGCTCGCGATCGTCGGCACATTGCTCTTGATCAGGAACGTTGGGATCATCTCAAACAGGCTCGCCACGACCACCGCGAGCAGCGTCATCACCGTGAACTTGATGGGCTTGCGCTCCCACACGCGGTGCCACCAGCCCTGCACAAACACGTCCGCCGTGCGGCCGATCGGCAGGTTCATCTCACCCACGCGGCTCGGAGCCGGCGCGCCGTCGTCATACACGGGTGAGAGGGCAGGAGCTGACATGACCGGCTCCGCGTACGTCACGGGACGCGAGCGCCAGGTCATGAATAGATTGACACCCGCCATCACCACGCCCGCCAGATACAGCGAGCCGCCGATGGCGCGAATCCAGTAGAAGGGCACAATCGCGTTGACGGTGTCAACAAAGTCCGTGTACTGCAGTTCGCCTACTTCATCAAACGCGCGCCACATGAAACCCTGCGTCAGACCGCTGCCATACATCGCCAGGATGTACATCACCATCCCGATCGTCGCGATCCAGAAGTGCCAGCCCATCAGCTTCTCGCTCCAGAGCTTGGTCTGGAACAATCGCGGCAGCAGCCAGTACATCATGCCGAACGTCAGGAAGCCGTTCCAGCCCAAGGCGCCCCCGTGCACGTGACCGATGGTCCAGTCGCCGTAGTGCGTCAAGGCGTTGATGCTCTTGATGCTCATCATCGGGCCTTCAAACGTCGCCATGCCGTAGAACGTGACGCCGATCACGAAGAACTTCAGAATCGGATCCTTCGTGACCTTGTGCCACGCGCCCCGCAGCGTGAGCAGCCCGTTGATCATCCCGCCCCAGCTTGGCATCCACAGCATGATGCTGAACACCATCCCAAGCGTGCTTGCCCACGCGGGCAGGCTCGTGTAGTGCAGGTGGTGCGGCCCCGCCCAGATGTACATGAACACCAGGCTCCAGAAGTGCACGATCGACAGCCGGTACGAATACACGGGCCGCTCCGCAGCCTTCGGCATGAAGTAGTACATGAGCCCCAGGAACGGCGTCGTCAGGAAGAACGCCACCGCGTTGTGCCCGTACCACCACTGCATGAACGCGTCTTGCACGCCCGCGTACACGGGCCAGCTCTTCACGAAGCCTTCCTTCGTGGGCACAGTGCCGCTCATGACCTGAGCCAGCGCGTAAGGCAGGCTCAAGTTGTTGAACACGTGCAGCACCGTCACCGTCACCAGCGACGCGATGTAGAACCACAGCGCCACGTACATGTGCCGCTCACGGCGCTTCACCAGCGTCATGATGAAGTTGGTCCCAAAGAACCCCAGCCACACCACCGCGATCGCAAGGTCGATGGGCCACTCCAGCTCCGCGTACTCCTTGCCCTGCGTAATGCCAAACGGCAGTGTGAGTGCGGCGGCGACGATAATCCCCTGCCAACCCCAGAAGTGCAGCTTGCTGAGCTTGTCGCTCCACATCCGCGCCTTGCACAACCGCTGTGTGCTGTAGTACACCCCCGTGAAGATCGCATTGCCCGCAAACGCGAAGATCACCGCGTTGGTGTGCAGCGGGCGGAGCCGCCCGAAGTTGATCCACTGGTATTCATACAGAAAGCTCAGCCACGCCAGCGGCCGCGCCCCGGACGCCGTCTGGTAACTTCCCATGTACGGCGCGCCCAACTGAATCGCAAGAATCAGCCCGACCAGCATCCCAACAAAGCCCCACACGATCGTCGCCGTGAGGAACATCCGCACGATCTTGTCGTCGTACGTAAAGGTTTCCATGGGCCCGGTTTCCCGAGTCGCATGACCACTTGCACTAGCCATCCGGCACCTCCGCGTGAAGTGGCAAAGCAGCCAAAGACCGCCGCTCTTGCCCGTTCCGCCCTGATCGACACCCTTCCGAGCCGACACCAGACAAACGGATGTGTTGATCCAATGCCATTGTGTCTGCAAAGGACCAGAATGTCAACAATAAACCAGATAATTTTGTCCTATGGTCGATCGCGACCGATGCCACGTGAAAACCCTTGGCAATTTCCGGCCATTATCTCAAGAATCTCGTGAAATCCTCTGGAATATTGGACAGCAAAGTCCGAACTTCACTATACTTTGGGAACGTATCCGGACTCGTTGGTCCCGCATACGCTGTCGCGCGAATTGCGGGCGGGTTGGAGGGTTTTATGCTCAGTCAAGCCAGCGGCTACGCCGCCAGCGCGTTGGGGTACGTTGCCAACTGCGATAGCAAGTCTGTCCTCGTCAAGGACATCGCGGAAGCAACCGCCATTCCCGCTCCCTATCTCGCCAAAATCGTGCAGATCTTGAGCAAGCGCGGCATCGTCCGCACGCAGCGCGGCATCGGCGGCGGCGTGGTCCTCGCTCGCGAAGCCAAAGAAATCACCTTGCACGACGTCTGCGTCGCCTTGGATGATCCCGCCGTCCTCAACCGCTGCATGCTCGGCACCGCCATCTGCAGCGACGAACGCGCCTGCCCCTGCCACGCTTTCTGGAAGGTCAACCGCGGCGATTTCCAGGACTTCCTGCGCAAGACCACGGTCGCCGATATGGCTGACTTCGAGAAGCGCGCCAAGGAAACCGGCAAGGGCCGCACCATCTGGCCGGCCGCTCAAGTCGCGTCGTGATTGCGCGAAACCGGCCCCGTTCGATTCTTCATCATGGAATCTCGACGACTTGTGTTCACACGGAACCAACTGGTGACGTACGAACGCTTGCGGACACACTCGCGCGCGAGTTGCTTTCGCCAACCGGAGATTCCCCATGGCTCGGCTGCCATCACCCGTCATCGTCATTCCCGGCATCACCGCGACGTATCTCCGCGACGAGTACACGCTCCCACCCGAAGCCGTGTGGACCGTCATTCGCAAGGACTACGCCCGCATCACGCTGCACCCCGATGACCTGCGCTATGAGGCCACCGAGCCCGCCCGGGTCATGCCAGATCAGATCTACGAAATCTCCTACGGCGAACTCGTCAAGGAACTGCGATACAACCTCGCCCTCGCGCCCGATGTGGCGGTGCCCGTCTACCTCTTTGGCTACGACTGGCGACAACCGCTCGCCGCCACGCAGCGCCGTCTGGCTGACTTCGTGAACGAAGTGATTGATCGCACGCAGTTGCTGCATCACTACGCGAAAGACGACTGGTCCGCGGACCCGCGCGTCAACTTGGTCGGGCACTCCATGGGCGGCCTCATTGCCGCGGGATATCTCGCAGAATCGGGCGCAAAGGCCAAAGTCGAGAAAGTCGTCTCCCTCGCGAGCCCGTTCCGTGGGTCATTTGAAGCAGTGCTGAAAGTCACGACAGGGACCGCAGCTCTGGGCGGCCTCGAACCCGCATCACGCGAACGCGAAGCCTCACGCCTGACACCCGCGCTCTACCACCTTCTGCCCGAGTTCAAAAACGCGATCAACGCCGACGCGGGACTCACCACCTCGCTGTTCAAGCCGGAATCGTGGCAAGCCAGCGTCCTCGCGACCATCACGCAGTTCATCAAGGCTTACGGCCTTCCAGATGCAACCCCCGCTAAGAGCCGCCTTTCGCCCACTGAACGCGCGACCAAAGTCTTCCAGAGCATGCTCGATGAAGCCAAGTCGCATCGCACAAGCATCGAGAATCTCAAGCTCGCTTCCGTCGGCATGAAGCCAACCGACTGGCTCTGCGTCGTCGGTGCCGATGCCAAGACCCGCGTGGCGCTGCACATCCGCTCCGATCGCGGCAAGCCGGTCTTCGATCTTGATTCCGACGACCGCCGCAACCTCTGGTCCGAAACTGATGTCGCCAAGCGCATCCATACTGGCGACGGCACCGTGCCCTTTGAAGGCGCCATGCCTGGCTTTCTCAATCGCGAGAACATCGTGTGCGTCACGCCCGACGACTACGGCTACTGGGAAGTGCAGGATCGCATGGTGACCAGTGTCGCGGGTTTCCACGGGATCCTGCCCAACATGGACATGCTGCACCGCATGATCGTCCGCTTCCTGACAGGCAGGCCGGACAAGAACAAAAACACCTGGGGCCGCCCCGCACCAGGCATCTCGATCGACAACTGGTCGCCGCCGCTGACGCTTAACTGCAAGCTTTGATCTTCGGTCCGCTCGCCACCGCGCCGTGTCTGGCAGATACTTCGCCATGAAGTATGCCGCTGGTTGTCTCACCCTACTTGCCTTCTCCGCACTCGCTGGCTGCGCCGCCAACTCAACCGGTTCCGGCTCCGGTGGCAAACCCGCCCCCGCTCGAGCCCCCGAAGTCCTCGGCGCGCTCGTCACGCTTGACGGCGATGTCGGCGAGTGGCCCGCCAACGTCACGCTCGCCAGCGACGAGCACCACACGTACGTGCGCTTCCAGACGACCGGCGAACCCTACACGCTGCAGTCCGCAGGCAAGACTACCTCCATCTTCCTTGATGTCGACAACAACCCGGCGACAGGCATGCGTCCCGAAGGTGGCTCCGCCGCCGTGCGCGGGCTGGGTGTCGATCTCGAAGTCGCGTTCAGTTGGCCCCGCACGGACAACCAAGGCAAGCGCGGCCCCGGCCGCGGCGTGGTGCTCTTCACCTACGACGCATCGGGCAACCGCCAGCCTGTCGCTCGCGAAGACTGGGACTTCGCCGCGGCGCCCACGTACGCAAGCAACTGGTACGAAGCCCGCATCAGCCGCACGCCCGCCGGACCTGTGACCGTTCCGCAGCAAGGCCTGCTCACCAGTGGCATGCTCGCCGGCGCAGTCGTCACGCGCGACCTCGACGGCGCCATCACCAGCAGTGGCGACATCTTCAAAGGCAAGCTGCCTGATCACTGCATGACCGGCGCTCGCCGCAGCAACATGCGCGTGCCCGCCAAGGCCGACGGCGCGTATCGCGTGGTGAGCTACAACGTGCTCCGCAGTGCGCCCGAAGCCAAGACCGACGTCTACTCGCGCATCTTCAAGTCGCTCGATGCTGATGTGTACCTCTTCCAGGAATGGGAATACACCAGCAACGAAGCTCTCGCCGCGTGGTTTACGACGCACGTGGGCGGCACCTGGTACGCCGCAGGCCTGCCCGGCACGGTGCGCGACAACCGCGGCGTCGCTGTCGTCAGCAAGTACCCGGTCGAGCTCGCGACGCCTTACCTCAAGGTCCACCCCGAAGGCCAGCGCGAACCCAGCAACGTGCGCTTCGCTGGCGTGCGCGTCGATACGCCCGGCCCCGACATCATCGCCAGCAGCGTGCACCTCAAGAGCGCAGGCAGCAACGGCAGCCCCGAAGACGTCCGCCGCATCGCCGAAGCTCGCGCAATTGTCGAAGCCCTCGACCAGCTCGAGAACGAACCCGGCACCATCACCATCATCGGCGGCGACTACAACCTCGTCGGCTCGCGCACGCCGCTCGACGTGCTCATGACCAAATCCGACGTCGACGGCAGTGACAAAGCCTTCGCCGATGCCATGACGCTGGGCGACCGCACCTACACCACCTGGACCGAAGCCGGCAACCTCTTTGGCCCCGGCCGCCTCGACTGGCTGGTCTACAGCGACAGCACCGCCAATGCCGCGCGCTCGTTCGTGCTCGACTCATCGCGTCTGACCGACGACAGCCTGCAACGCGCAGGGCTAGAACTGACGGATACGGCGGAGGCGAGCGACCACCTGCCGGTCGTGGTCGACCTGCTTCGCACTCGCTGAGTCAACGTGAAACTGCCTGTAACCGTCCTTCGCTTACCGCCGAACAAGCGATCATGACGCGTCGCGTGTTCGTCATGCTCGTGCTTGCTGCCGGATGTGCCGGCTGGCTTGCCGCCCGTGCGACGAGTACGCGACACGCCGATGTCGACGCTGCTCGCGAGCCCGGGTATGACAGTTCCGCATCCGTCGCGCCTGCGCCCGGCGCCGTGCCGTCAGCAGTTGTGTCCGGCCAGTCGCCCTTGCCTGCACTCACGCAGCCGGTGCGGCCGCCAACGTTGACGGCAGCGCCAGTTTCACCTGCATGGACGCGCGCCCCTACCGAGTTTGCCGAAGCTCTGGTTGAGCGTACCGCTTCGGTCTCGAAAGCCCGGCCGGGCGTCGTAAAGCTCGATGTGCAATCGTCCGCGCGGGCTGTGCAGCCGCGGCCTGAGTCCCAGTTCGTGGTCGAGATGAGTTTCGACTCAACGCGCTCCACCATCACGCTCCAATTCGCGTTGAAACCTGCCGACATCGACCGCAACGGCGCGGTCAATACCGAAGACCTGCGCGAACTCATCACCGCCATCGAGCAAGGCAACTCCACGGCGGACGTCAACGGCGATGGCATCGTCGATGGCCGGGACATCGCCGATCTGCTCGCCCAGATAGGTGAAGAAGACCGGACCGAGCCGGGCTGACCTCTGTTCACCTCGCGAGCACTATCGAAATCCAAACAAATCGCACGACCCTTGGAAGGCCCGCGCTTTGCCCCTCCTCCTCCCAGCGCCTATATTTCTCCCCGCGGCCTTTGGGAAGAACCCGAAGGCCGCTTGTCACCTATGAACTGTCTTGCGTCGCGATGCCGATGGTGGTTGGGTCGCGACGGTGGAAACGCGAACGCCCGTTTGAAAGTGAGTTGAGTCATGGCGAAGAAGAAGTCGATGGCCCGTGAATTCGTGTGGCTGCAGTGCAGCGAAACGGGTGACCTGAACTACCGCTCGTCCGTCAACACCAAGGGCGGCATGCCCGAAGGTCTCAAGGACGGCCTGAGCAAGTACAGCCCCCGCCTGCGCAAGCACACGATCCACAAGGTCAAGCGCAAGTAAGCCATAGGCATTGGGGATCAGGCATTGGGCATTGGGGCCAAGGCATTCGCGGTCCCGCGCCTTCTGTCTTTCCCCTACTGCCCAATGCCTAGTCCCCAATGCCTTTCCCTACGCCGGTAGCTCAATTGGCAGAGCAGCGGATTCCAAATCCGCAGGTTGCGGGTTCGATTCCCTCCCGGCGTGCTTGACGGTTCTTCGCGGGGTCAGCGTTTCCGCTGATTTTCGTGCTCGAACCGGCGCCTTGCGGCATCTCAGTGTCTCAACACGCGGATGCGAATGTGGTTGAACCAGTATGGCCGAGCAGACTCTGACAGTTCGTGATGCCTCGGGCGGCGGCCAGCCTCCCTCCACGCCCGCTTCGCGCGATGCGAGCGACGAGGGCGGCTTTGGCATTTACAAGTGGGGTCGCGGCTACTGGGTGCGCGTGCTCACCGCCATCACCTTGGCCATGCTCTTTCTCGCCGGCGCCGGCTGGGCGTGGAAGAACCTCGCAACCGTGAGCCTGCCTGCCAAGGCCTACAAGGCCGAGATCGCCTTGCCCGCTGGTGCGACCATCGCGCCGGGCACGGCTGCCAGCTTCGTCAATGTGCTCGACGGCAAAGACTTCCCGGTCGGTTCGGGTGTGGTGGAAAGCATCAACCCCTCGCCCGACGGCAAGCGTGCGACCCTCACTGTCGGCCAGTTCCAAGCTGGTGACGGCGTGATGCGTGACGCCAAGCGCGTCGACATCGGCACGGGCGACAGCGCAGTCAAGGCCAACATCCAGCGCGAAAACAACGCGCTGACCAAAATTCCCGTCTTCAGCCCCACCTATCTGCAAGGCGGCGTCGCCGGCGCCATGATGCTGGTGGGCCTCATCGCGATCTACACCTACGTGGGCCGCAAGCCCTCGTCCGTTGACTTCCTCATCGCCACCGACGAGGAGATGCGCAAGGTCAACTGGTCCACGCGTAAGACGATCACCAACTCCACGCTGGTGGTCATCAGCGCCACGTTCCTCATCGCCGGGTTCATCTTCGTGTGGGACACCATTCTGAAGAAGGCCCTGATGGACTGGATCGTGGCGTGGTAATGCCAGGCTCGCACTGACGCGGGCTTGCAGCATCGTGGAACCGCCGGCCTGTTTGGCGGCGTTGCTTGAGAAGTCTGTTCTCAGTCTCGTGTTTGGGGTCGGTAGTCTCTGGTTTGGTTGTTTCCCGGCGCTGGGCGTGTGTTGTTCGCGTGCTTTCGCGAGCAAAGACACGCTCAACGCCGGTTATCACAAGGTTTGCGAGCGGTTTTTCGACTGGTTTTTCAACTGGGTTCTTTCAGCACGCGGGCCGCAGCCCGAGCTGGTTTTTCGGCGATAAACACGCCAAGTGAGGTTCGTCATGAGCGAGAAGCATTACGAAGAAGATCAAGCACCCGTCAAGGGCGAATCCGTCATTACCGGCAAGATCGCCGCCGATGACGTACTCACGCAGCCGGGCATGAACTGGTTCGTGCTCCGCGTGGCGAGCAACAAGGAAAGCAGCGTGCAGGCCACCCTGCTCCGCAAGGTCCAGATCGAAGGCATGACGCACCTGGTAGGCCGCATTTTGGTGCCCACCGAAAAGACCAAGAGCGTCAAGAACGGCAAGCAAAAGATCACCGAGAGCAAGCTCTACCCGGGCTATGTCTTCGTTGAAATGAAGCTCGAGCCCGACGGTCGCATCCCGCAAGACGTCTTCTTCCTGATCAAGGAAACGACGGGCGTGGGCGACTTCGTCGGCACCGCCGGCCGCCCCACCGCCATGAAGGAGCACGAGATCGAGAAGATGCTCCGCGACAGCCGCAAGCCCGAAGACGAGCCGGTCATCAAGCTCAGCTTCAGCAAGGGCGAGCACGTCATCATCAAGGAAGGCGCGTTCGCGACCTACGAAGGCACCGTCGACGAGATGTTCCCAGACAAGGGCATCATCCGCGTGCTGGTCACGATCTTCGGCCGCCAGGCTCCCATCGATATCGAAGAGTGGGCGGTCGGCAAGCCCGATCAGCAGTAAGACCTGATGGGCCGCCCCTCTGGGGCGGCCGGCAATCCTGCATCACGCGGAGCGCCATGAACAGAAGGCCACTCGATCTTCCCGACGTCATCGTCGACGGGCTCTCCGTGAGCCTCGATGATGGCTCATTGGTTCGCCTTGCCCCGTCACCCAAACGCTTCCTCACAGCCAAAGGGCTGGCAATGCGCCCCGATGTCGTCATGCGTCTGAAGCATCGCTACATCGGTCAGCTTCCGCTTCACTCGGGCCGAGTCGTGATGTGCTCGCCGACGGAGTTTGGATCAACCCAGTTTGGGCTGCCTCTGCACACGGAGGTTCCCTCAGGCCAAGCTGAAGTCTGGTCGATCAACGCCGAAACCGAAACTGAGTTCCGCGTCGCTTTCTGCGTGGTGCGATTCTCGTCGCAGTTGCCGGTCGACACGTGCCCGACAAAGTTCGTCCGCAGCCGCACCTCCGTCGCGCCCGGCAAGATCGCCACGTGCGTGACCGACTTTGGTGTTGTCGCCATCATGGACGCTGGTCAGATCGATGCATTCAGCGAAACCGTCCAAGACTACGATAAATCCGATCCCATGATCGAAATGTGTAGCGATCAATGCAAATCGCAAGGCGGTGCGATCCTTACCCCGGTACCCGGCGGCACGCTCGCCTGTTGGACCCCGGGCTTGGGAGATGGCGCCTACGACGCGTTCTGGCTGCTCGACACCCAAGCTAGGCCATGCATGCTCATCATTGACGGCGGACTCATCGGACCAGCCGCCGCGCCGGGATCGCCACTCGGCAAGTCTTTCGAGTACGTTCTCGACAAGGCGGCCCCGTCGCCCTTCCCCAAAAAGCGCCGCCCCTAACGCTGGCACGCCAGCCCCTCACACCGCCGCAATCGCCCCCGTATCGCCGCCGCTTCCGCGCATACCGAATCTCGTCCAGCGTTAGCTCACTCGCCACATCGCCCGCGTGCGCGGCGCACTCCCCAACAGTCCAACCCGCGCAATCAGCAGCCGCACGCGCTGCTCGCTTCTCTCCGTCATTTCGCGCGCGGGCGGCTTGTCCCGCTCTCCGTTCCCCGCTCCCCGTACCCTCCCCGCCATGATCACCCGCATCCGCGGCCATCTCGAATCCGTCCTTGGCACGCGGGCCATCGTCGTGCCAGCCGGAGAAGCCTTCGCCTACGAAGTGCTCGTGCCCGCCTTCGTGGGCCTCGCACTCGCGACCAAATCCGGCCAGACCATCACGCTGCACACGCTGCAGTACTTTGAAGGCCAGAACCAAGGCTCGTCGTTCATCCCGCGCCTCATCGGTTTCGAGAACGAATCACAGCGCGAGTTCTTCGAGCTCTTCACCACCGTCAACGGCATCGGCAACCGCAAAGCCCTCCGCGCCCTCGTCCACAAGCCCGGCGTGATCGCGCGCGCCATCGCCGAAAAGGACGCGAAGCTGCTCTCCACGCTGCCCGAAATCGGCAAGCGCATGGCCGAACGCGTGATCGCCGAACTCGATGGCAAGGTCGATGCCTTCCTCACGCCCGGCGAAAGCACAGGCGACCGCGGCGGCACCGGCGAAACCACCCCCCGCATCGAACTCAAACGCATGCAAACCGCCTTCACCGGCCCCGCCGAAGACGCCGTGCTCGCCCTGATCGCCCTGGGCCAAACCCGCAGCGAAGCCGAAGACAGCGTGAGCAAAACCCTCGCCCGCGCCGCGAAACAAGGCCGCACGCTGACAGCCGCCGACAAGATCGTGGAAGCAGTCTTTGGCGGGTAAGGCGTAAGTCGAGGGCACAGGCACGAGGCACGAAGTGCAGCATTGATGGACGGCCTTGCACGTGCCGTCGCGTGGTACGGCGTTTCAACACCCCGTGCTCTGCCATCCGCGGCAAGCGGCTCTTCTACGCCGCAAGGCCACACGCATCGAGCTTGAAGACCCAAGCCAGACATCGCCGCTGTCGCGATGTAACCCATCCGAGTGGGCAATGATATAGATATTAGTTTTACACGACGACATACTATACAATTGATCAACGGATATCATTATCCGTGAATCATCACGTGGGCCGATTCTGCAGTCTACGTGCTGCTTCACTGGGTCTGAGTGCCTGACAACGTCATGCACTCACGGTCCGGAAAGGTTCGTGATGCTCACCATCTTGAATCGTTGCGTGCTTGGGCTTCTCACCATCCTACTCCTCCATTGTGCAGCGCCCTCCGCGTTTGCGCAGTGCGAGCCGGATTGGCTCGCCCTCGCAAGCCAGCCCGGTGTCAACGCCCGTGTCCTCGCCATCGCCCCAACGTCTGACGGCGGGCTCATCGCGGGCGGAGACTTCACCTCGGCGGGCGGCAATCCGGCAAGCCGCGTGGCTCGCTGGGACGGCACGACCTGGTCACCGCTTGGATCAGGCGTCGCTGGCGCGATCAGTGAGGTCACCGCCATCACGATCGCTCCCAACGGTGATGTCATCGTCGGCGGTCTCTTCGACTCTGCAGGCGGCATCCCCGCGAAGAACATCGCTCGCTGGAACGGCACATCGTGGTCCGCGTTTGGCAGTGGACTCGCAAGCCAGTTCGGCGATGGCGTAACCAGCCTCGCGTTTCTGCCAAACGGCGATCTCATCGCAGGCGGCTGGTTTACGACACAGGCTGGTGCTGCCGCCAATCACATCGCGCGATGGAACGGCTCGACATGGTCGCCACTTGGTTCCGGCACCGATCAACCAGTCCTCGCTCTGCTCGCATTACCGAACAACGATGTCATCGCAGGCGGTTACTTTCGAATCGCGGGCGGCGAACTCGTCAACCGCATCGCTCGCTGGAACGGCTCGTCGTGGACGGCGATCGGCTTCGGCATGGATTCTGAAGTCACCACACTTGCGCTTCATCCCAACGGGGACATCATCGCTGGCGGCTACTTCGCCAACGCCGGCACGACCTTCGCGAACCACATCGCGCGATGGAACGGCACGTCGTGGGTCGCACTCGGTACGGGCACAGGCGAACCCGCGCCAGTCAACGCCATCGTCGTTCTCCCAGTCAGCGGCGACATCATCGCTGCCGGACGATTCACAACCGCAGGTGGTTCGCCCGCCAACCGCATCGCTCGCTGGAACGGCACAACCTGGACGCCCCTCAGCACAGGCACCGACAACACCATCTTCGCACTCGCGCTGCTCAACAACAGCAACCGCGATCTTGTCGCGGGCGGCTTCTTCTCAACCGCCGGACTCGTGACTGCCAATCACATCGCACGCTGGAACGGCGCTGCCTGGTCGAGCTTCAGCACCGAATTGAACAACACCGTCAGCACCATCGTCGCACTGCCCGACAGCAACTACGTGGTCGGCGGCAACTTCACCACCGCAGGCGGCGTTGCGGTCAATCACATCGCACGCTGGACAGGTTCTGCATGGTCAGCGCTTGGCTCAGGCCTCGGCGCGGCGCCCAGCGCCTTGCTCAGCATGCCCAACGGCGACATCATCGCCGCAGGCAACTTCACCACCGCAGGCGGCGTCGCGACCAATCGCATCGCTCGCTGGAACGGCGCGACATGGAGCACGCTGGGTGACGGACTCAACGGAACCGTCTTCGCGCTCGCGAAGCAGATCGGCTCGCCTGACATCTACGCGGGCGGTTCGTTCACCATCGCAGGCGGCGTTGCGGCCAACCGCATCGCGCGGTGGAACGGTTCGACATGGTCCAGCGTCGGCACGGGCATGAACGCGACAGTCACCTCGCTTGCCGCGGTCGCGAATGGTGAGATCGTGGCTGGCGGCGACTTCACAACCGCGGGCGGCGCGGGCGCGAATCACATCGCACGCTGGAACGGCGCGAACTGGTCGCCCCTTGGCACCGGCACCGACGGGCCCGTCTACACGCTTGCCATCACACCTTTCAGCAACTTGGTGGTTGGCGGCCTCTTCTCAACCGCCGATGGCATTCCCGTGTACAACATCGCGCGATTCAACGGCTCCTCATGGAGTGCCTACGGGCCCGGCATCAGCAGCCTCGTGACAGCATCGGCCATCTTGAACACCGGCGACGTCGTTGTCGGCGGCCTCATGCCCGCAGGGCTCACGCAATGGAACGGCTCGGCGTGGACATCACTGGGCACGGGCACCGGCGGCGATGTCTACACGCTCGCCACACTGCCCAACGGTGATCTCGCCGTCGGAGGCGCGTTCCTGACCGCGGGCGGTCAGGCATCGCGGTACTTTGGCATCTGGGGCCTGCCGCCCGCATGCCGATGTGACCCCATCGACTTCAACGGCAACGGCGTCTTCCCCGAAGACCAGGACGTCATCGACTTCTTCACCGTCCTCGCCGGCGGCCCCTGCAGCCCCGGCAACACCTGCAACGACATCGACTTCAACAACAACACCGTCTACCCCGAAGACCAGGATGTCATCGACTTCTTCAACGTGCTCGCCGGCGGCCAGTGCCCGTAACGACTTCTTCTCTCACACCTCCCACAACACCCAACGCAACGACTGCCCTAGCCCGACATGATGGTCAACGCCATCCGCATCACTTACGCCGTGCCAGGCCAGGAGTGATCACGGGAAGACCACAAACGTGACCACACACCGGCACGAACATACCTAGGCGACCTTCGCGGACGATCGTGATAGCTCACACATCACAATGCCTGTCCTATTCTGCATTGCATGTGGTGCCTGGGCATCGGATTGCTATTGGCGGTGCTGTTGGCTGTTGCTCTTCAGCGAAGCCAAGAAAAGCAACGCACGACCGAATCTCAACGTACCGCGGCGGCCCTGTCGCAGTTGTCGCCCCTTCCGCTCGAGTGGAACGGATGGTCGCTCGCTCAGCGAAAGAAATGGGTCGTGGAGAGAACGGCCGAATGGTGGCGGGTCGTTCGTCTGTTGTATCCACAGTTGCAAGGTGATGGCCCTTCGGTCACGTTCTCCGCGAGAATGTCACGGACGCAGGGCTACGCCAAAGTACAGACGGCCGAGATTCGCTACTCCGAGTTGGTGCTCAGCACGCGAACGCCCGTCGAGATCGATGAGCTGATCGCACACGAAGTCGCCCACTTGGTAACGTTCCAACTTGATCCGACCGCATCGGCACATGGTCCTCGCTGGAAGGCGGTGATGAAGACGATGGGACAGGTGCCCGCTCGCTTGGCTCGATGCGAAGGAGCGCACGACCAAGAACGAGAACTCGCATGGCGGGAGCAAAGCACGCAACCGTAGTTGGAACTCTTGACCGACCGCTGAAATCTCCAGTCAGTAACGGGTGCACGTCCATCAACACACGGTGGTACCGATGAACCGGACCGCGCCCGCTCCCTTCAGGGATGAAGGTGCCGGAGGAAGGGCTTCCCTTCCTCTGGCATCTGGAACATCCAAACGACGGGTGGCCGCATTTCCTTGGTGCATTATGTGCATGCCACGGGCTGCTAAGTTTGCCGTTGCCCGTTCGGCCTTGGCAGTGATAGGCGTGCACAAGGCCGTTGCCAGAGAGAACGAGGCCGTAGGCCGATGTAGTCATGGCGACTTGTTTGTGGGCTTGAGCCGAGCGTTCAGCGAATCAGCATGGGCAGCCGGATAGCCGGTGGTCTGTCGAACGAGTTCGGTCAATGCATGAAGTCGTGACGCCATCCTTGGGCCACCTGCCGATGAACCTGCGAACCTATTCTGTTGTTGATGGGGAACGCCGTCTACCAACTGAAGCGAATGAAGTCATGGTCATCGTACCTGAAGTTCATCGGCGATTACGTCACGCAGGACGCAACCACTCGACAGCGCGTGTACTTCAGAGGACATGCCGACGCTAAATGGCAGCTTCGCGCAACTGTTGACCGTGTAAGTGTGTTCAAGGATCGACACGCACGGGAACTCAATGTAATTGGTGCGTTGGGCGTGTTTAGGTCCGAGGCTTGTGCAATCAACGACACCCTTGCCGACATGGACAATGACCCATTAGAGCAGCTGGCACGACACCACGGATTCCCTACGCGGCTGTTGGACTGGACGCAATCACCCTATGTTGCCGCGTTCTTCGCGTTTGACGAGTTGCGACTTTTCGAAAAGAAAAAGCGACCAAAGCACGTGGCGATCTGGGTGCTCTCAGCGCAAGGGATTAGCGATGACGTACTCGATGATGTTGAAATTGTCTCCGCGTCGTTTGTGGGCAATCGACGGGCATACTCGCAGAGGTCCGTCTTCACACGGCTAAAGTCGAATGACCGAGATCTGGAGATCATCGTGCCGGAGGCGCTTACGAAGGTTGTGCTCCCATCAAGCCTCTACCTCAGCGTTATGACGCATCTGGACGAGATGAACATCAACAGTGCAGCAATGTTTCCTGACCTCGACGGCGTGGCACGCGCTGTTGCCCGTCGTCGATTCGAGTTCACATGAACGACTCTCGCGGTCCATTTCGTCCAGCGTTGCAGAGCGAAGACGACGCTCAGTTGGTCACCGCATATGTGGCCGTGGGCATGCCAGTGGATGCCCTTCCTTATACACCCGAGTTTGACCATCTCATGCAGATGGTCGGACGAAGTGACAAGCGCGCGGTGTTCCAGCGGCTTCTTCTGTTGCGAAAATCGGGCCAGCTTCCACATGCGGTTCGTAAACCGACCCCGATAGAGTCACCGTTCAATGAGATCGAGATCGAGTCGCTCCATGCCGCAGTCGCGGATGTCCTCGGGAGCACTGGGCTACGCGATCGACTGCCATATTCACCGGAGTTTGACAGAATACTCACACAAGCACAGTCACTGATCGGTGTCGAGGCGACGCCACTTCAGGTGTGGCGAGCGATTTCGACGCGAGCGCGATGGGGTGGCACTATCGCTTGCCCGCCCATTCCACTCGCATTGAAACGCAGATCCGAGTTGCGTGATGAACTCGACAAATACTTATCTCACGATGTCGAGACCCCACTCGAAGCGATATACAACCACGTGCTTGCAACATTTGGGCCGTCGGATTGTCAACCCGATGTTCTCTGCCCCCACTATTCGGCACCACATCCAGAATACCGACATCTGGTACGACATGCGCTGCGGGACGGCAAAGACGATGGTCGCTATGAGAACCCCCGACGTGGCTATTGGAAGCTCGTGAAGTAGGCCGTTGGCACCACTTGCCCCATCCATCGTCTGGGCAGGTGGCACACCTTCATCCTCCCGCCGCCCTCGTCTCCGTGCCAAGGGCTTCCGCCTCTGCAACTGCCCGTGTGACTTCGCGCCCCACCAGTTCGCACACCTGATCCACCCAACCCAGCCCGGCACCCACCACACAACCGCGCCGCGCACAACGACTGCCCACACAGCACACTTCGTGCGCGCGCCGCAGCAGAAATCCCAACCTCGCGGCCAGAAATTCCAACTTTTTCTACTTCCGTGCCCCCAACCACTTAGCCCCCGCAAATCCGGATTTTCAGCAGACGTGCGCGCGCGCACCACGCCACACGGGGGTATATGTGGAGGGCCACACAAATGCGTCTCACCGATTACGACCGCGACCTCATCAAACTCATCAAGGCCGCCAAGGGCGACATGCAAGCAGTCTCCTACGCGCGCGACCTGCGTTACTACCAGGTCCTCTGGTGGTCCCGCCAACCCCACATCGCCGAGGCCCTCGCCGAAGCTCTCACCCCAGCCCCCGCACAACCTGCGCCGCAGCCTCCTGCGCCCACGCCTCAATTCGCGCCCGCGCCGGAACCCACGGCACACCAACCCACGCCAAACCACCCCTGCACACTGGAGCAAGACCAACCACACCACCAGCCCAACTCAACACCCCCCAGCACTCCGCACTCCGGCACTTCGCACTCAGGCACTTCCCACCCACGTCGCGAACACCGCCGTGCGGCTGCACGCTTCGCCGCTGACGGCGGTGGCGCGGGGCGTTCCGGAGGGCGTGCCGGGGGGAGAGTGGGGTCGGGCGTTGTTGTCCCCTCCCCCGCTCGCCCCCTACCCTGCCAGCCCATGCCCACCATCACCATCAACGGCAAGAAGTGTGACTTCACGCCTGGCCAGATGATTCTTCAGGTCGCCAACGCCAATGGCGTTGAGATTCCGCAGTATTGCTACCACGACGGCCTGTCGATTGTGGCCTCGTGCCGTATCTGTCTGGGCGAGGCGTACACGCCGGATGCCAAGACCGGCCAGCTTGCGCCGTACATGGGGGGCAAGCTCTTCCCCACGTGCCAGACGCCCTGCGTGGATGGCATGGTGGTCTACACCGACAGCCCCAAGAGCGTGGCCAACCAGAAGGCGGTGATGGAGTATCTGCTCATCAACCACCCGCTGGACTGCCCCGTCTGCGATCAATCCGGCGAGTGCTTCTTGCAGGACTACTCCTACGCGTATGGCCGCGGCGTGAGCCGGTTTGAGGAGCAGAAGGTCAAGCAGCCCAAGAAGGAACTGGGCCCGCACGTCTATCTGTACAGCGATCGCTGCATCATGTGCACCCGCTGCGTGCGTTTTACGCGCGAGGTCACTGGGTCTGCCGAACTCTTCGTGGGCGGCCGCGGCAACAAGGAAGAGATCGATGTCTTCCCCGGCGTGCCCCTCGCCAACGAACTGAGCGCGAACGTGGTGGACCTGTGCCCCGTCGGCGCATTGCTCGACAAGGACTTCCTCTTCGCCCAGCGCGTGTGGTTCCTCAAGGAAACGCCGAGCATCGACCCGCTCACGAGCAGCGGCGACAACATCTCCATCCATCACAACGATGGCAAGGTCTACCGCGTCAAGCCGCGCAAGAACCTGGGCGTGAACAAGTGGTGGATCACCGATGAAGTCCGCTACGGCTGGAAGTTCGTGCACAGCGAAAACCGCCTTCGCTCGCCGATGCGCAAGCAGTTCAGCAGCCTGGTCGAGTGCGACTTCACGCGCGGCTATGACGAAGTGATCGAAGGCCTGCGCGCCGCCAGCGCGAAGGGCAAGAAAGTCGCGCTGATGGTCAGCCCCATGCTCACGTGCGAAGAGGCCTACGCGTGGGCCAAGCTCGTGAAGCAGATCGCTCCCAATGCTGTCTTCGCCATCGGCCCCGTGCCCACGCACGGCACCGACAAGGTCTACCCCGCGGGCGCCGATGCCAATCACCCCAAGGCCTTCCACATTCGCGCTGAAAAGGCCCCCAACGCCCGCGGCGTGCGGCGCGTGCTGAAGCAATTTGGCGGCAGCATGGAATACGCCGACCTGCTCCGCTCGCTGGGCCACGGCACCGGCAGCAGCGACATCGGCGCGGTCGTCGTCATGGGCAACTACCCCAGCGAATGGGCCACCAGCGAACTGCGCAGCTCGCTCTCGGGCAAGTTCGTCGTCGTCGTCGACACGCTGAGCAGCGCGATTCTCGATGTTGCTGACGTTATCCTCCCCGGCGCGACCTTCGCCGAGAAGGCTGGCACGTTTGAGAACTGGCAAGGCAAGCTGCAAGCCTTCGAGCAGGCCATTCCGGTGATCGAGATGGCCAAGAGCGAAGGCCAGATGGCCCTGGACATGCTCGCGATCCTCGCGGGCAGCCCCGCGCCGACGCAGGAACGCACCACGGTCGTCGTGCAGAGCACGCTGGGCCAGGTGGCTGGCGGCGCACAGATCACGCTGCCCTACGCCCAGCTCTTCAACGCGGCCAACATACGCAGCGAAATGGCCAAGGCCGGTCTGCCCGAGTTCGCAACCGATGTGAGCGTGCCCGCGAGCAACGAAATCCGCGAAGCCGACATGGAAATGGTGACGCTGTAAGACACAGCGATAAAGCGAAAAGTGAAAAGCGCAAATGAAGGCGCGCGACGGCGATCTTGGGGCAAGCACTGCGCGAACGGGGCGCGCGGTGTGGCGTAGCAGTGTGGCTATGCCTTGCGAACCGAAGCCTTGCGAAGGTCAGACCTGTGAGCCTGCGTACTGCGTGCCTGTGCGCCCTCTGATTGCGTTGTCAGGCCTTGGTCGCGCACGCGACGCTCTTGCACGATGCATCGCCGCGGTGGGCTGTGCCATAGGTTCCATCATCGGTGTCACTGCGGGTGCTGGCTGTTTGTTTGCACCCGCCGCCCACGCCCAGCCCGACGCGCCCGCGCCCGCCAACACCAAAGACCGCACGACGCGCGATCTGCGGCAGTCACCCGTGCCCCCGCACGGCGAGAAACTGGCCGTGCGCGATGTCGATGGCCTGCCCCCGTGGCACTGGCGTCAGCCCGGCATGCCCAGCACGCTGCTCGCAACGCCAGAGGGGCTTGCGCTGCTGGCGGAGCAGGGCACCGCGTACGCGCGCCAAGTCCGATCTACCTGCGACCTGCGCACGCGACCCGTGATGCGCATGGCTGGGAGCATTGAAACCGATGCACTAGCACTTGCGGGAGAGTTTGCCGCAGCCCGCGATGCACAGGCGTTGTATTCATCTCGCGCACAGGGCTTCGATCGTGACGATGTGATTGAGCAAGTTGTCTTGATGAATGTGCTGGATTATCTCATTGAATCACCAGCGAACGGCGAAGAGCAGCGTCGGGCCCAACTGGTAGAGCATCTCACCGCGGACCTTTCTGTCTGGCTCAGAGTCGAAGAACGCACCGGCATCGTGTCGGGCCTGAAGCGCGAGAACGAGAACGACGACATGCGCATGACCAAGCCCGAGCAACTGGGCTGGTTCCTCGAAAGCGCTCGCGCGTGGTCGCTCCTGAGCCTGCGCAGCCTCGCCGAACTCAACGCCGACTGGCACGTGGACTTCTTGACGCCCAACATGTCCCCGCGCGAAGCCCGCCAGATGCTCGCTATCGCGCGCACACAGCAGCTTTTCCTGCCGCTGCGTGAAGAGATTCTCGCTGCAGGCGCCAAAGCCCTCGCGAGCATCAACGACACCGGCATTCGGCCCGCCTGCTGGGATGACCGCATGGTGACGCTCGACGCGAGCGACGTGCGCGAGACCGTCATCGTTGCCGTATGGGATACGGGCGTTGATCCCGCGATCTTCCCCGGCCAGATGTACGAGAATCCCGGCGAATCGGGCGACAGATCCACCAACGGCATCGACGACGACAACGACGGCTACATCGACAACCTGCATGGCCTCGCTTTCGAGCATCAGGGTCACTCGCCCAAGCCCATCATCGACATGACCGACTACCGCCGGTTCGTCATGCGCGAGTCCGGTCGGACGCGCTTCCCCGCTGGCATCCAACCGATGCTCCACGGCATCCGCGGCCACGGCACGTGCGGCGCGAGCCTCATCGCCGCGGGCAACCCTGCCGTGCGACTCTTCAACCTGCGCAGCACGTTCTTCAACGAAGGCGGCATGGCGGGCGTTGTGGAAGATGCATGGATTCCCACCATTGAAAGCGTCATCACGCAGATGCGCGATCGCGGCGTGCGCATCGTGAACATGAGCTGGGGCGGCGCGAGCGAAGAACTCGAAGCCGCGCTCGAGCGCGGCATTGCCGCCAGCCCCAACGTGCTCTTTGTCGTGAGCGCGGGCAACAGCGCTCGCGACACGGGCGACGAACGCCGCGTGCTGGGCGACAAACGCTACGACAACGTCATTCTCGTTGGCGCACTCGACCCCAAGTGCGAGCCCACCGACTTCACGAGTTACGGTGAGTTCGTCAATCTCTTCGCGTGGGGCCGGCGCGTGCCCGCAACCACCATCGGCGGGTTGCCCGACTTCTTCGGCGGCACCAGCGCCGCGGCACCCATCGTCAGTGGCCTTGCCGCCAAGCTGCTCGCCATTGATCCATCGCTCACACCGACGCAACTGCGCGACATCATGATGGAGACCGGCACCGACCTGCCGAGCCACCCGGGCTGCAAGATTCTGCATATGAGAAACGCGGTGCAAACGCTGCGTTCGCGCCGGTGATGCCCATGCCGCGCCGTGCTCCACAATCGCAAGCACATGTGCCAGCGAGTGGCGAACTGCCGAAGCTGCGAGCGGCAGCACTGGTGCCGCCGCTTGTCAAGTGGTTTGGTCAATCTCGCCGCGATCTGCCGTGGCGCGAGATCGACCCCGCAACCGGCTTGCGCAACCCTTACTTCAGCCTCGTCAGCGAGCTCATGCTCCAGCAGACGCAGGTATCGCGCGTGCTGGAGAAGTTCGAGCCGTTTGTCACTCGCTTTCCAACCGTTCGTGCTCTTGCTGCCGCGAGCGAAGATGATGTGCTGAGCGCATGGACGGGTTTGGGCTACTACCGGCGTGCACGCTTGCTGCACGCCGCCGCAAAGGCCATCGTGGAGCGGCATGATGGTGTTGTGCCGCGCAGCGTCGAAGCACTCGTCGCACTGCCTGGCCTGGGCCGCTACACCGCTGGCGCCATCGCGTCGATTGCATTCCATGAGCCCGCTCCACTTGTTGACACCAACGTGTCACGCGTCATGCTCCGCGTGGGCGGCGTAGCACTCGCGGCGGATGACAAGACTGCGACTGCATGGGTGTGGGAACAGGCCGAGGCACTCGCAAAGTACGCGCACGCGCGTGGTGAGGTTGCAGCGTGTAACGAAGCGCTGATGGAGCTGGGCGCACTGATTTGCACAAGCGAACAACCCGCGTGCCTCATGTGCCCGCTGCGCGATACGTGCAAGGCTCGTGAGCTTGGTCGCCAGCATGACATTCCTCTGCCCAAGAAGCAAGCCAAGCGCAAGCCAGCGGCACACACCGTGGCGGTGCTGACTCTCGGCGCCAAAGTGCTGGTGGAGCGTCGCCCGAGCACCGGCTTATGGGCGGGCCTCTGGCAGGCGCTCACCATCGAAAG
Organism: Phycisphaerae bacterium; assembly: GCA_046316615.1. Lineage (GTDB taxonomy): Bacteria > Planctomycetota > Phycisphaerae > Phycisphaerales > UBA1924 > BJHL01. Next base: position 56,959 of record JBKDAN010000049.1, on the reverse strand, counting down.
CGAGAAGCCCTTGAGTGAGCGCAACGTTCGCGCACAGCTTGCACTGCCCAAGAGCATCACGTTGCAACGTCGCGACGATTTCGTCTTCCAGACGACCCACCGCGACATTACTTTCCGCGTGTTTGTGGGAGAAGTCCGCGAATCTGACGTGCCGCAGGCTGCAGATATCATCCGCCGTGTGGTCACTCGCGAAGAGCTAGCATCTCTGGGCATGTCCAGCCCGATGCGCAGAATTCTGATCGAAGACATGCACATACAGACAGTCCAACCCGCGAAGCTTCGCGCAACGAGCAAACGCCCCTCTCGCAAGTAAAAGCCGCCACGAAGACCCAGGCATGTTTCATATCGCAGTGCGCATGTTGTTCGGCGACCGCACCAAGTACATCACACTGGTGCTGGGGCTGGCATTTGCCGCGTTGCTCATGAATCAGCAGGGCGCGATCTTCCTGGGTCTGCTTCGTCAGGCGACAGGCCCGTTGCAAAACGTGACGCAGAACGACTTGTGGGTTGCCGATCCCGATACGCCTTGGATTGCCGAGTTTCGAGCGCTGCCGGATCAGAAACTGGCCCGCGTGCGCAGTGTCCCGGGCGTGGCGTGGGCCGAGCCGTTCTTCAACGGCATCGCCGTGTGCGAGCTTGATTCGGGCACGTTCAAGCGCGTGCAGATCGTGGGCATCTCTCGCAGCACGCTTGCGGGCGGGCCGCCTGAGATGATCGAAGGCCGCATCGAGGATTTGTGGATTCCCGACGCGATCGTGGTTGAGCGCAAGAGCCTGGAGCGACTGGGCGGCGCAAAGGTCGGCGATGTGCTCAAGATTAATGATCGTCGTGCAGTGATCGTCGGCGTGTGCAAAGCTCGCCTGGGGTTTGAAGGCAACGCCATTATCTACACGACGTTCGACAACGCCACGCGATTCACGCCGGTGGGTCGCGAGCGCATTAGTTACATTCTCGTCAAGGTGAAGGACGGCTTTGACAAGCTTGCTGTGCGCGATGCCATCAGCGCGTTGGGAGATGTGCAAGCCTTCACCACACAGGAGTTCACCGATCGCAGCAAGCGCTTCATCGTGGTGGCGACCGGCATCGGCATCAACTTCGCGGTGACCATTCTGCTCGGACTGGTGGTGGGGCTTCTGCTTAGCGCAAGCATCTTCTACCAGTTCACCGTCGAGAACCTGCGGCATTTTGCGGTGCTGAAAGCCATGGGCACGCGCACGCCCACGCTGCTCGGCATGATTCTGCTGCAAGCCCTGGTCGTCGGCGTGATCGGCTTCGGTATTGGCGTGGGCGCGGCGGGGCTTTTTGCCATTCTCAGCACAAAGGCCGAGAGTGAGCTGCAAGTGCAGTTCCCGTGGCAACTGCTCGTGGGCAGCTTCGTCGCGACGCTCGCAACCATCATGCTTGCGAGCCTGATCTCCGTGCGGCGCGTCATTACGGTGTCGCCCGGGCAGGTGTTTTCGAGCTGAGGCGGGTGAGCGGAGAACGGAGAGCGGAGATCAGGCAACCCGCTCTGTTTCTACCCGGTCACTTCTTTGCAGCAGAACGCTTGCTTGCCGCCTTCGTGTTCGTGGCTTTCTTCGTCGTCTTCTTCGCGGCACTCTTCGCAACACTCTTCTTGGCCGCAGGCTTCGGGGCCTTGTCCTTCGCTGGCTTCTTGACGCGATCACCAAGCCCTGCCTCATACCCCTCAATGAACCGCTTCGCGGGCACACGTTTGATCGCCTCGCCGATCACGTCCAGCGCCAAGTCCTCAGCTTTCGTGAAGCGAATGCAGCTCTTGCCCATGTCGAGCTTCTTGCCGCTTTTCGCCCACGCATCGCGGAACCACTGGGCGTGCTCCTTGTGCAGGGGATCATCCACGCAGCCGCAGTACGGACTCATGAGGTACACGCTCATGTAGTTCTTCTGGCTCGCAATGGCAGCAAACGGCAGCGGCTGCTTGGGGTCGCAGTAGTACCCAGCCGGATACACGCTGTGCGGCACGCTGTACCCGATCATGCCGTACTGCATCGCTTCCTGGTAGTTCTTGTCCAGGTTCTTCAAGATCACCTTGCGCACCGCTTCGATCGCTGCGCGACGATCCGCGGGCAGGCTTGCAAGATATTCAGCGACGGTTCCAGCTTTGCTTTGCATGCGTGCAGTCTACCACGCTCTTGCCGCGACGCAACACGATCGCCGCGAATCGTCGGCCCCACTTGTGTCAACACATACTTACCATGCCGGCGTGACCGACGCATTCGCCCGCTACCACCGCCAAATGCTGCTGCCGGGCTTCGGACCCGCCGCTCAGCAGCGCATCGCCGATGCTCACATCGCCATCGTGGGCGTGGGTGCACTTGGCTGCTCGCTCGCGGACCAGCTCGCCCGCGCGGGCGTGGGCACCATCACGCTCATTGATCGCGATGTTGTTGAACTCACCAACTTGCAGCGTCAGACGCTCTTTACGGAAGCCGACGCCCGCGACGGCACGCCCAAGGCCGAAGCTGCTGCAACGCGACTTGGCGTTATCAACAGTGCCATCCGCACACGCCCGTTCGCCGCCGATCTCACCGCGCGCAACGCTGAAGAGCTACTCGATCTTCAAGCACGAGAACCCGCTGTCATCCTCGATGGCACCGACAACTTCGAGACTCGCTATCTGCTCAATGACATCAGCGTGAAGTACGCCATTCCTTACGCGTACGCAGGCGTTGTGGGCACGCGCGGCATGCAAGCCACGTTCATGCCTGACGCACATCGCACCAGCCCGTGCCTGCGCTGCATCTTTCCCGACATCCCGGCGCCGGGCAGCGTGCCCACGTGCGACACCGCGGGCGTGCTTGGGCCCACCATCGCCATCGCCACCGGCGCGCAAGCAGCCGACACGCTCAAGATCATCACGGCCAGCACGCACCTGCTCAGCGGCACGCTGCTGGAGTTTGACGTGTGGAACAACATCCGCCGCCGCATTGATCTGCGGGCGCTGGGCGCGACACCCGACTGCCCGTGCTGCGCCACACGTGAGTTCACGTTTCTGGATGCAACAGCCAGTGACACAACTGCCACACTCTGCGGCCGGCGCGCTGTGCAGATTCCAGGTCGCGGCCCGATTTCCTTCGACACGCTTGTAACCGCGCTCACGCCGCTGGGCCGCATTGAACGCAGCCGCTTCATGCTGCGTTTCTTTCCAACCGGTCGTGATGCGATCTGGCTCAGCATCTTCGCCGATGGTCGCACCATCGTGCAAGGTGTGGAACGCATCGAAGAAGCCAAGTCACTGCACGCCCGCTATGTTGGCGCGTGATTGCGCAAGCCCGGTGCTTGCGCCGCAAAGATACAAGCCCGCAAACGCGAACCCACAGGCAAATGACGGCGCGACTGCATGCGCGTCGGCACAGTTACCAGTGCCTCTTCTTCGCGAGCTTTGCGTCTTTGCGATGAAAACCCGCCGTCAACGCTCTTGGCGAACGCCCCTGCTCAGCAGTCCACTTCCTGCACCACCCACGCGTTGTCCGCGGGCTTCTCGACGTTCATGACCGCAGGGTCAATCTCGCCATTGGTCGAGACCGCCTTGAGCTCCACAAACGTCGTGTCGCCCGCCTTGTTCTTGGTCCATGCCAAGCGAGGCAGCCATTCGCCTGCCTTGTTGGGGCGATACCACAACCGAATCTCGACGATGTCGCCCTGCAAGTTCGCCTCGGGCTTGGGCAGCAGCCGCAACTGCTTGCTTCCCTCGACGAACTTCTCCGCGCCCTGCTGCTCGCCATCCACATGCCACACCAGGTCGCGCGTCGGCTCCCACAATTCCACTTCAAAACGCTGCAGAATGTCCGCCTTCTTCTGCCCGATAGGCAGCGGCACGGGCCCTTCACCAATTCGCATGGGGTCACGCGTGTCGCCTTCCTTCACCACGCAGCGCTTGCTGTAGAACTTCTGATTGTCGTTACGCTCGATCAAATCACGCCCCGTGAACACGAACGTCTGATTCTCCGCGCTCACGACACCATCGTTATCAAGCTCCGTGAACTTGACGGCAAAGCGCCGCACAGGCATGACCGTTTCTTCAGGCGCGGGTTTGCGATGCTCGTAGTACACCACGCCCGTGCGCCGCTGCAAGTCGCCTTGCAGATCCTTGAGTGTGCCGATGCGGATGTTGGCGCGCAGCGTCACCAGATCCTGGTTCGCGCGCTCCAGCACATCCAGCATGTCCTCGGCCGTCACGATGCTCGCTGGGTCATCAATCGCGGGCTTCACCACAATCGTCGCCGTTGCGCCGCTCACCGCGCCGTCACTCGCCGGCTGCGTCTGCACGGGAGCTGCGGGCTGGTCCTGCATCGCTATGCCGCTCATGACCGTGAGCCACGATGCCGAGAGAACCGTCAACGTTGTCAGAGAGATGCTCATAATGCTCTTTCAGCGTGTTCGGATCCTTCCGCTACACGCTGCCTCAAACTCTTGCACGAGCCGGGGCATCAGCCCAGACACCGTGCTGCCAACTCCAGATTAGACGCCCCCGTCATCATCTTGTTCGCGCCCATCGACGTCCGCTTCCGTCGAGCGAACGCCAGACGAACCGCCACCAAACGCCGCTCCGCCGCCCTCTAAACCACCCAAAAAGTCCTGCAAAATCGCGGCTGCCGCCAGCGCATCGCGCCGCGCCTTCTTCTGTCCGTGTGTCAATCCCGAACGCGCCATCTTCCAGTCGGCCTCCACGCTGCTGAGGCGCTCATCATGGAAGTGCACCACCCGCCCCGTTGCCTTCGCCACGCGCTCCGCAAACGCCCGCACGCCTTTGGCTCGCGGCCCTTCGGTCCCATCCATATTGAAGGGCATGCCCATGACCAGTTCGCCCGCTGTGCGTGCATCTCCAAAGTAACCATTCACCTCGCGCACGATCGCCGCGACCAGACTCTCGCCGGCACGCTCTGCGATCGGCACCTCGAGCACCTTGAGTGGCGACGCCAATCGCGAAAATGCATCGCCCGCGGCCAAACCGGTGCGCTTGTCGCCAAGATCAATGCACATGTATCGCACGCGTCACTGTAGAGCGTGCCTCTCGCATGCAGGGACGATCACTTCGTGACTTCCATGCTCGTCACTGGCCGGCGGCGGTTGCGCATCCAGCGGACCACGAGCAAGTCATGCAGTCCAGGTAGTGCCCGCTGCGTGATGCCGAAGCCGTACTTGGTCTCACCCGCCAAGCGAGGGCGATGCGTCACTGGCATTTCAATCACCGTGTACCCCAGGTGCCGCGCCATGACCGGAATGAAGCGGTGCATGCCGCGAAACTGCAGCGGCAGTTGCAGTGCAATCTCGCGCTTCATCACACGGAGCGAGCAGCCCGTGTCACGAATTGTGTCACCCAGCAGCCACAGCCGGAACTTTCGCCCCACCCAGCTTCCGGCCTTGCGCACCACGTTGTCTTTGCGGGCATGGCTGCGGTCGCCCTGCACCATGTCCGCCGACCGCTCGCGCAGCAGCTTCACCATCTGCGGAATCTCCGCCGGATCGTTCTGCAGATCAGCATCCAGCACCGCGATCAAGTCGCCGCGCGTGGCGCGAAAACCAGCATGAAACGCCGCGGATTGGCCGTTTCCCTTGCCTTTGGGCGTGTTCGTCATCGCCACGCACCGCAGCCACGGGCGCGACGCCATCATGCCGGTAATCTTCGCCCGCGTTTGGTCCGTCGAGCCGTCGTCCACAATCACAAACTCGTACGTCAACCCGCTCGCCGCCAGCGCGTCCCCCACCTGCGTCACGAGCGCGTCGACGTTGTCCTGCTCGTTATGGGCGGGAGCGACGACCGAAATATCCAGCGATCCATGCTGCAAGCGGAGGCCCTCAATGACTCGATGCTTACGTGAACGCACGAGTGCGAACCAGATGCACGCAACCCGCACACCCACGCACCCGGGCATCAAGCCACGAGTGCGGCATTATTGACCTTCAAGTCCGGTCGCATCCATCAGGCACCTCAGCTTCGTACTATTCCCTGCAATGCACCTCAAGCACTCCGATCGCCCCCACGGCCCCGATGTCGTTCCCGTGACCTTCTTCCTCGAAGACCCCGAAGGTCTGACGGGCAAGGCCATCAAAGAGTGGAAACTCATGGGCGCCACCGGCGAGAGCCTGCTCGAGCTTGCCATGGAACATGGCATCAACATCGAGCACGCATGTGGCGGCGTCTGTGCGTGCAGCACCTGCCACGTGTACGTTGAAGACGGCATGAAGAACCTCGCCGAAAGCACGGAAGCCGAGGAAGACCGCGTGGAAGAAGCGCCGGGCCTGCAGCGCAACTCGCGCCTGGCCTGCCAATGCGTCATCGAGAAGGAAGGCGCCATCCGCGTGCGCGTGCCCGCGTGGAATCGCAACGCCGTGAAAGAAATTCCCCACTGATCGCGCTCCGAGACTGAGCCATGCCCGACGACACATTCGACTGGCTCGAGACCGACTACATCGGCGAACTGCTCAATGAGCACTACCCCGATCGCGATCCGCTGCGCATCGGCTTTGTCGAACTCAAGAAGCTCGTTGCCGCTCTGCCCGGCTTCCGTGAGCGTCCGGGCCATGTCGTCAACGAAAAGATCCTCGAGCACATCCAGGCCGCGTGGATCGAAGAACGCGCAGGCGGCCGCAAGTCCGACGACGACGACTAATCACGCCGCACCTTCGCATAAAGTGGCGCGATGCCTTTGCCCCACAGCCACGACGATCCACCGGCCCTGCTCGCCCACGAAGCCACGTACGACTTCACGACTGGCGGCTACCGCACCGCGCCGGGCGAGCCGCTCAGTTACGGCAGCGTTGAGGTGGAAGTGGGCCGCCTGTGGCGCTCCTTCACGCGCCTGCTGCGCCCACGCCGCGTGCTCGAAACCGGCACACACCTGGGCTATTCCACCACGTGCATCGCCTTGGCCTTGCGAGAAATGACCGCCATCGACGGCCTTCCGCGTGAAGTTGTCTCGATGGATTGTGCGCTGCTGCCGCACCTGTGGGAGAATCACGATGTTGCCCGCTTCATTCGCTGGATGCACACCTCCAGCATCGACGCCGTCAACCTGCGTGATCCGCGCATCTACACGGGTGAACCCTTCGACCTCCTCGTGCTCGACAGCGACCACGCGTACGAAACCATCATCTTCGAACTTATCGCGTTCGAGCCACTTCTCCGCTCGGGCGGAGCGATCCTGCTGCACGACAGCCTCTACTTCGATGGCGTGGGCCACGCCGTCCGGCAGCTCATGGCCAACCCACGCTTCGAATGCGTCACCTTGCCATCACCGCGCACGCACGAGCCGCCCCAGCGCTGCCCGGGCATCACCATCATCTACAAACGCCGCGACGGCGAGCCGCGCCTTGCGCAGATCGACTCGCTCGTCGGCAAAGGTAATGGCGACCCGATGACGCCCCCGCTACTGCGCGTCACGCCGTAATCGTCGCATCACGCCCGCCGATCACGCACCATCGCGAGTAACGTGGCCATCTCATCGGGCTCAAAGTGCTCCGCATCAAGAATGTTGCCGATCAGCGTGACCAGCCCGCGCCGCCGCATTGCTGCTTCTTCGGCGGGAATTTCTTTGGACGCATCGAGCTCGCGCAGCGTGTCCCGCAACTGAAAGAACTGCTGAAGCCGCGCGGCCTTCTCGGTCAGCAGCAGTTGCCGCCGCAGGTGGTGTTCCTGCCGCTCCGCCAGTTCGCGCATGCCGCGAGCTTCTTCGCGACTGACGCGATGCTCCTCGCGCATCAAACGAAGTTCTTCCGTCTGCTGCACCAGCGTGATGAAGAAAATGCCATTGCCGACAAACGCAAAGCCCGAGGCGAAGATCTGCCCCCAGAAATCCGCGTTGGGCTGAATGTCCTTGTAGTCGTAGTTTGACTGCCACGCAAAGTAGAGCGCGTAGAGAAACCACACCATCGCGATGAGCAACACAACCACGAGCGAAATCAGTTGCCAGCGTTTCATGCGGCAGGTTGGTTGCCGCAGGTTGGTCGCAGGCTACACCCATCTACGGTGTGAAGCGGCAAACAGGGCGGTTCATTTTGTCACGCAGCACTAAAACTGCTGCCCAACGGCTTTGCACTCAAGGCAGGTGCTGCACGTAAACACATAGAAGCTCGCGGCATCATGCCACCAGTACTTGTGCTCCAAAGGCGGCTCGTCGCAGATGTTGTTGTCGTCGATCTGTCCGACGAAGTACATGGGTTTGCCGCAGCACAGCGGCACCTCGTCGCCCTGTATGAATGTGGCGACGCGATACGCTTTGCACTGCTCCTCAGTCGCAACACAGTGAGCGCGAAACGCCGCCGCGCGCACGTCATACGAGCAAAGCAAAGACTCGAAATTCCTGCACCAATCTACGGAGTCAGCAAGGTTGATCGGCTTGACGACAAAGCGGTTCTGCTCAACCGTGCGAACGTTGATGGATGAGACGAGCCGGCCCGACGTCGTGATCCACTCAGCACGCGACGACTTGGGAACAGTGGGCACAAGCAGTGGCACCGACGATGCCTGCGCCAGCTGATTCCAGAACTCGGGCGGCAGATTGAGCGGCATGATCTCAGAACTCCGCGTTCTTCGGCGTCCGCGGGAACGGAATCACATCGCGCACGTTCTGCATGCCCGTGATGAACATCATCGCGCGCTCAAAGCCCAGCCCGAAGCCCGCGTGAGGCACCGTGCCGAAACGCCGCAGATCGCGGTACCACCAGTATTCCTTGATGGGCAGGCCCATCTCATTGATGCGTGCATCCAGCACATCAATGCGCTCCTCGCGCTGGCTGCCACCGATGATCTCGCCCACACCCGGCACCAGCACGTCCATCGCCGCCACCGTGTCGCCGGGCGCGCTATCGGTGCCCGGCGCGTTCAGTCGCATGTAGAACGCTTTGATCTGCTTGGGGTAGTTCATCAGAATGACCGGCTGCTTGAAGTGCTTTTCGGTCAGGTAGCGTTCATGCTCGCTCTGCAGGTCCGTGCCCCACTTCACCGGGTACTCAAACTTCTCACCCTTGGCGATGGCCTGCTCAAGAATCTTGATCGCCTCGGTGTAAGGCAGTCGGCGGAAAGGCGTCTTCAGCACGTGGTCAAGCCGCGCGAGCAAACCCTTCTCAATGCGTTCATCAAAGAACTTCATGTCATCCGCGCGCTCCGTCAGCGCCGCGTTGATCAGGAATTTGATGAAGTCTTCCGCCAGCTCGCTGTCCGCCTGCAAATCGGCAAACGCGATTTCCGGTTCAATCATCCAGAACTCCGCCAGGTGGCGACTGGTGTTGCTGTTCTCAGCGCGGAACGTCGGCCCGAACGTGTACACGCGCGACATCGCACAGCAATACGTCTCCACGTTGAGCTGCCCGCTCACCGTCAGGTGCGATTCCTTGCCGAAGAAGTCGCCGCTGTGATCAACCTGCCCGTACGTCCACGCCGGCATGTTGGCCTTCTTCGAGAACTCCTCGCGCAGCTTCTTGGCTTCTGCCGATTCGCTCTCTGCAGGCACTCGCGGCAAAGGCCGCATCATGTCCAGCGTGCTCACCTTGAACATGTTGCCCGCGCCTTCGCAGTCGCTGCCCGTGATGATGGGCGTGTGGACGTAGTAAAAGCCGCGCTCGTGATAGAACCGGTGAATCGCCATGCTCAGGCAGTGCCGCATGCGGGCCACCGCGCCGAACGTGTTGGTACGCACGCGCAGGTGCGCCTGCTCGCGCAGATACTCGAAGCTGTGCGGCTTGGGCTGAATCGGGTAGTGGTCGGGATCTTCCACCCAGCCCACGACCTTCACGCTGCCGCCGCTCGCGGCTTCTACCTGAATCTCGTTGCCGCCCTTGGGCGTCTGCGCAATCACGCCGGTCACTTCGACCGAGCAGTGCGTCGTCAGCTTGACAACTTCGCTGGTGTAATTGGCAATGTCCCCCTTCACGACAGCCTGAATGGCGTCAAAGCACGTGCCATCATGCACCGCGACGAACGACAGCCCGCCCTCCGCCTTGCTGTCTCGGCGAGTGCGAACCCAGCCCTTCACGGTCACACGGGTGCCGACAGGAGCCTTGGCGGGAGAAAGAGCATCAACAACGCGAAGCCAGGACATGGGAAGCCTCCGAGAAATTGGAGGCGATTCTAAGGGGCCTGAGCGTCGGACACCGCCAAGTCAGGACGCTGCCCCGGCGGCAGCGCATGCCCGCATTCCGGACACGTCGCCGCACCCAAACCCGACACGTCGTAGCGGCAGAACGGGCACTGCCACGCTTGATGATCCCAGATCAGCAGCAGTTTGCGCACACCGAGCACAATGACGCCAAGTGCGATCAGTGGTGCTCCGAGGATGAGATAGAGCAGCGGTGCAATGTTCTCAAAGAGCGGTGCCTCGCTCTGGTTCGCGATCGGTGCAGTGAACGACCGCGCGTGCAAGACCTCCCACTTCGTTGGATCGCCCCGCGCCACCACCTGCACGATGCGAGCCCGATAGATGTCCGGCCCGTAGATTGACAGAATGACTCCCACCAGCGGTTCGTCGTTTGTCGACGTGAAGTGAATGACCGCCCCTTCAAAACTGCTCGGCACCTCGGGGCGAAACACCGCCGCGCTCAGTACACCCTCTTGAACCAGCGTCTCAAACAACCCGTCGGTGGCCGGTGGTGGCGGCAACGTGGCCGAGACGTCTGACGGCGCCAATTTCACGCCATACGCCTGCAGGAAGGAGTGATACGTCTGCCACAGCCGTGGAATCGAGGTTTGCGCACGCGCGAGCGAAGGGATATCGCGCTGAAAGGTTGTCACGACCCCGTTGCTCGTATAGACGACCGCGACGCATTGGATCGCTGCGGGATTGCGCAACCGCGCGTCTGGCAAACCCGGCCCCAGCACGTAGCCGTAGTTCGCATACCCCACAGCCGCTGCCACGACGCACGGTCCCAAGAGCCCCAGACCCACCAACACCCATCCCATCCCCCAACTGACACTGCGGGGTCGTTGCGTGCTCTGATTGGAATCGCCCCCTCGCAGCATGCTGCATCGTAGTGACACCGTCTCCGGGCGAACTTTGTTCACTTTTCATGCTGAAACCCGATATCTCAAACTCCAAACACACTCGCGCCGCGCGAGCGCGCTGTCATGCGCCCACGCCCGGCAGGGAGGCATTGCTCATGCTCGGCACGTTCATCCTTATTCTCGCCATCATCGTCGCACTGCTCTTCGTGGTCGCTGCGTTTCGCTGGCAGGCCAAGTCGGCCAAGACCGCCGCGCTCGTCGCCGCTGGCTTCTCCCTTTTCGTCGGGCTCGCCTTCTGTAGCGTCGTCTACGTGCCCAGTGACCGAGTGGGCGTGGTCAACAAGAACTGGCTTGGTCCCTCGCTCAAGAACGGCAAGATCATCGCCGTCAACGGCGAGATGGGCCCGCAGGCCGACACGCTCCCGCCGGGCCTGCACTTCTGGTACTGGCCCTTCATCTATAGCGTCACCAACCAGCCGCTCACAATTGTGGAAAGCGGCATGATCGGCATCATTGAGGCCACCGACGGCCTGACGCTGACAGGCGGCCAACTCTTCGCCCCCGAATGGAGCCAAGCCACCTTCGAGGACATGCAAGACGCCCGCTACTTCCTTACGACAGGCAAGGGCTACAAGGGCAAGCAGGTCAGCGTGCTTCCCCCCGGCACCTATCGCCTCAATCCGCTGCTCTTCCGCGTGAAGATGGTGGATCAGACCGAGATTCTGCAAGGCGAAGTGGGCGTCGTGAAGTCCAACTTCGGCACGCCGGGCAGCATCTTGGTTGATGCCACCACCAACGCCGAGATCTCGCCCGAACAAGCCGCGAAGCTGCCTGACGAGCGCGTGCTCAGCTTCGCCAAAGATGGCGAAATGGGCATCCGCCGAGAAGTGCTCAAGCCCGGCAAGTACCCCATCAATACCGACGCCTTCAGCGTCATCGAACTCTACAGCAGTGTCATGGTCGCCCACTACACCGCCGCGCAGTATGGCAGTGGCAGCGTGCCCCCGACCCAGCCGCGCAGCGGCGCGATGCAGGATCCCGTGGCTGAAGAGCGTGAAATCCGCGTGACCACCAGCGACGGCTTCAAGTTCCCGGTCGATGTGCGCGTCGAGTACGTCATCGAAGCCGTCAACGCCCCCGTGGTTGTCGCCAGTCTGGGTGATGACGAAGGCGAACGCTTCCGCAACGTGATGAACAGCGCGGTGCGTGCAATCTTCCGTAACAACGCCGAGAAGGTCCGCGCCCTCGACTACGTCCAGCAGCGCAGCCTGCAGGAGAGCCAGTCACTGGTCATGCTCACCGAGCAAATGTCACGATTCGGCGTGAAAGTCACCGCCGTGCGCATTGGCGAAGTGGGCGACGAGCAAAGCTTGGGTAGCCTGCTCAAGACACAGACCGACCGTGAACTGGCCAAGCAGGAGCAGCAGACCTTCCAGGAGCAGCAGAAGGCCGCCGAGCAGAAGAAGCAGCTCAGCCGTACGACTCAGGAAAGCGAAGAAGAAAAGAAGCTTGCTACCGCCGCCTATAGCGTCAAGATCGCCGGCGAAGACCAGAAGCGGCGCATCGCTGAAGCCGAGGGCGAGGCTCAGGCCATCAAGATCAAAGCCATGGCCCAGGCCGACGCGTACAAGCAGATCGCCGAACAGATCGGTAAGAGCAACGCCGCCTTGATCGAACTCCTCAAGATCGTGGGCGAGCAGAACATCCAGATCACCCCGCGCATCATGGTGCAGGGCGAAGGCTCACACGACGGCGCAACCACCGCCCTCGTCGGCACGATGCTCGACCGCATGATCAGCGATGACGAAAAGGCCCAGCCCGTCAAGAAATGATCAGAGCATGTCATGAGAGCGAGTGATCAGAGCGAAGCCAGCGTCTGCTCCACGCTCGCCTTGACCGCTTTCCACGTCGCCTCCGGGGCCTTCCCCACCGTCACCCAGTTCCCCACGATCAGCACGTTGCGAACGCCCTCGATCGCAAACAGCTTCGCCGCAACCGGATCCGCCGCAGCGCTGGCGGCGTCGCGGTAACTGCGGACTTTGTCCGCCGACTCCAAGGCGGGCAGCGGCGCATCCAGCACGCACTTGATGGCGTGCGGGTTGGGCGTGGTCACGTACTCCGTCACTCGCGGCATGCGCAACGGTACCGCCCGCGCGGCTCTATCGCACAGGCCAGGATGGTCGGGGCGCATCCCGGTCAGCAACTTTCAAGATTCGCCGAACTTCACGCCCTCCCCGGCACGAAGTTACTCATAAAGGCAGTTACAATCGTGGGGGAGTTTTCTGACTGCACCGCAGTCGCTCCCGTTTTCCAAACGCGACCATGCTTAAAGGGACCCTCGTTGGGCGTGCTCGACCGCATCCAGAGCCTGCAGAACCGGCTGCTGACCTACCAATGGTGGGAAATCGCAGTCGAGTTCGCTGTCATTTGGCTGGTGGTCTGGCTAGTCGTGCGGTTTGTGCAGGGCACGCGGGCCGCCGGCGCCATGAAGGGCCTGCTGGTCATCCTCATCGTGCTCACCGTCATGAGCCGCCTGTTCGGGGGTGACGGCTCCTTCCAGCGCCTGGGCCTGCTCTACGACAAGTTTCTCGCCCTGGTCGCCGTCGCGCTCGTCGTCATCTTCCAGCCCGAACTCCGCCGGGCCCTGGTCCGTCTGGGTGAAACCAGCTTCCTTCGCAGCACGCCCAAAGACATCCGCATCATTGTCGAAGAAGTCTCCGACGCGGTCGAGTACCTCAGCCGCGCCAAGTTCGGCGCGCTGGTGGTCATCGAACGCCAGACCAAGCTCAGCGGCCTGGTTGAGGGTGGCACCAAGATGGGGGCCGAGCTTTCCAGCCGCCTGCTCCAAGCCATCTTCTTCCCGGGTGCGGCACTGCACGACCTTGCCTGTATCGTCCGCGGACGCGTGATCGACTCCGCCGGCGTGCAGCTTCCGCTCGCAGACCCGCAGGACATGCCCGATCCGCGGCTGGGCAGCCGTCACCGTGCCGCCGTGGGCCTGAGCCAGGAGTGTGATGCTCTGGTTGTCGTCGTCAGCGAAGAGACGGGCAACATCCGCATCGCAGAACGCGGCAAGCTGACCAAACCACTCACCATTGAACAGTTCAGTGACCTGCTGACCTCCCGCCTGACGACGACGATCGATCGCCGTCGCGGCGGCAGCACCGTGCCGCCGCCCCCGCCCGTGCCCGACGTGCCCACCGCCGCCGAACGTCGCGACATGGCCATGGCCGAAGGCCCCAGCAACGACTCGATCATGGGCGCAAACCCGGGCGACAGCATCGCGGGCGACACGCTCGCCGGCGCATCGCTCGCGGGCGACAGCAGCATGAACGAGGCGACCAACGGCGGTTCGGGCGTCTTGGGCATGAACAACAGTGATTCATCCGCCGCGGGCATCACCGCGGGCGAACGGGAGCGAAAGGCCTGAGTGGCCGAGCAAGAGCATGTGGCAGACGATCAAAAATCTCGTCATCACCACCTTCGTCGCGGTCTTCGTGTGGATCTTCGCGGAGAGCGAGACGCTGCGCGAGCAGAAGATGCCCGCGCGCCTCACGTTGGTCACGCCTGAGAACGCTCGCTACAGCTTCGTCACCGCGGAGAATCGCAAGGAAACCTCGGTCGACGTCTGGATCCAGACCAACAGCTCTCGCGTGGAAAATGTTGAGCGCCGCCTGCGTGCGCCGCTGGAAGTCATGGCGGGCACCGTCAACGTGCCGGTCGTGCCGGGCGTGGGCACGATTGATCTTGCTCAGGTGCTGCGCGAGAACCCCGACATGGTCGAGCTGGGCGTCAGCATCCGCCGCGTCGAGCCGCCCGTGCTCGATATCGTCTTCGACGAGCTCGAAACGCGTGAGATCGCTGTGAGGCTGCCGGCGGAAATCAGCACCGCTCTGGGCAGCAACGCCGTGCCCGTCATCAGCCCGCCCACCGTCAAGCTCACCATGCCCTCGCGCGATATCGCCCGCCTCGCGCCCCAGGACATCGTCAGCATCGCCATGCCCACCGAACTGCTTGACAAGCTGCCCGGTGGCAAGACCGAAACACTGCGAGGCCTCTCGCTGCGCCCGCCGTTCGACATCGCCGACCGCGCCAAGATGCGCATCGAGCCGCCAACGGTTGACGTGACTCTCACCAAACCCATGCGCGGCACCGAACTCACGCTGTCGCAGGTGCCCGTCTACGTCCGCGTCGAGCCCGATCAACTCACGCGCTGGAACATCCAAATCGCGCCGCAAGACCAGTTCCTCACCAACGTCCGCGTCATCGGCTCCGAAGAACTCGTCGAGCAAGTCCGTAACCGCACCCTGCCCATCACCGCCCTCGTCAGCCTCACCGTGAGCGATCTCGAACGCGGCATCACCGCGCAAACCATCGAGTTCCCCAATATTCCCGAAGGCCTGAAAGTGGAAAGCACCACCAAGAGCGTCCGCATCAGCGTGACGCGGCGGTGAGGGCGGGGACAGAGAACAGAGAGCAGGGACGACGCTCGCGCTCGGGGTGCCGCCAAGCGTTGTTCGCATCACGAACGCGACCGTGTGCGTTCCTGGATGTTCCTGTTGACGCATACCCCACGACTCCCCCTGTTCTCCGTTCTCCGTTCTCCGTTCTCCGTTCTCCAAAAACAGACCGCCCCGCTCGCACGATGCTAACGGGGCGGCCGTGGGTAGGGGCTGTTTGCGCCGGCACCGTCGCGCTGGCACACGCGATACGCCCGGCCGAATCGGTCGGTTTCGATAAATGAGACTCAATTTTCATATTGCTCGCTTCCGCAAATCGCTCTATTCCAGAAAAAACACTCTGTATTTACCAGCCAAATCCCACTGATGCTCGCCTTGCCAATCACTCGCGTCGGTGTGAGAATCCTCAGTCCATCCACCATGCTCCAAGGGGCTTGCATGCACTACAACCAAGTCTGCGTTCAAGCTGGAGCGCTCGCATGAACTTGCATGTGGTCATCACCATCGCGCTCTTTGTCATTCCCGTAGCGCTGCTCGGGTTGGCGTGGTGGGCGTGGATGGGTGACAACACATACGGCAGTCGCCGCTGCCCGCGATGTCAGTACGACATGTCGCTGGTCTCGGGCAAGAAGTGTCCTGAGTGTGGCACTGTCGCGTCTTCCGCATACGCGCTCCACCAAGCCAAGCGGCACCCGGTGCTGGCCCGCGCGTGCATGGCCTTGGCGATTTTGCTGCTGCCTGTTGCAGTGTGGAACGCCATTCCTGTACCATGGACCAGCAAGCTGCCCCGCGCGGTGCTGCGTGAGATCGCGCTTCGCGCTGAGCAGCCGCCGCGAAGCCCAGCGGGGCTGCCTGGAGTCGACACAACGCTCCATAAATCGACATCGGCGTGGGATCGCTTGCGCTGGCAGCAACAGGTTTCATCCGCCATGCGCGTGTGCTTCGCGCATCTCACCGCACACGATGGCGCGATGACCGATGCGGAGTGCGTCACGCTTGTACCGATGATCGACGAAGTCAACGCGCTCGCCATGACCGTGCTCGAAACGCCAGAGCAAGACACATGGATGGTCCGCGATGTGCAGCGCCTCGCACAAGAGGCGTACGACCATGAGTTCGCAGTCGCACTTGGCCAGCCGCCATTCCTGCGGCGTGCCTGGTTCATGAGCGCGATGGTTAGCTTCTCGCTGGGCACCGGCTATCCCGACATCAATCAGGCGGTGCACATTCCCAATCAGATCATCGCCCAGGCGCTGCGCCATCCCGATGCCTCAGTCCGTGCATATGGCCTGCGATGCATGAGTGATCGCATCGCCGCGGAATTTCAGATGAGTTCCACCGGCCCACCGGATGAATGGGCGCTGCTTGAGCAGATGTCGAAGTCTGACCCTGACGCATCAAACAAGCAGCGTGCCGGGGAGCTGCTGCAACACAAGCCGTGGTAAAGACCCACGCGCATCACGTCGCCGCGGGATAGTCCGTGTAGCCCTTCGCGCCACTGCTGTAGTACGTACTCCGATCCGGCGGCGTAAGCGCCACTCCCTTCGCAATGCGCTGCGGCAGATCGGGGTTACTGATAAACAGCTCACCAAACGCGACGGCATCCGCGTCGCCACGGGCAACCCACGTTTCCGCCTCATCGGGCGTGAACTTGCCATTGGCAACCAGCGTGCCGCGATAGACATCACGAAAGACGCGCAGCGGAATCTCGCGGGCCTTGGTCGCTGCGTCATCTCCCCAGTATCGCAGCAGATGCAGAAACGCAAGGTTGTAGCGGTTCAGCTCGTGCACCACATGCGTGAAGGTCTCTCGCGGATTGTCATCGCGATGCGTGGACGTTTCGCCACTGGGGCTCAGTCGCAGGCCGGTGCGATGACTGCCGATCGCGCCGCACACGCCGTCGAGCACCTCAAACAGGAATCGCGAGCGATTTTCCAAGCTGCCGCCATACTTGTCAGTCCGCGTGTTGCTGCCCGTGCGCAGGAACTGATCAATCAAGTACGTGTTGGCGCCATGCACTTCCACGCCGTCAAAACCTGCGGCAATCGCCATCTTCGCGGCGTACACGTAATCGTGCACGACACGCGCAATCTCGCTGGTCTCCAGCGCACGCGGCGTGACCCGCGGCTTGCGCGAACCATCAGGTACGCGGCACTCGCCACCCGTGTTGATCGCGCTGGGAGCCACGGGCAGTTCACCATCGTGATAGTCGGGGTGACT
The DNA here is from genome assembly GCA_046316615.1 of Phycisphaerae bacterium. Taxonomy (GTDB): domain Bacteria; phylum Planctomycetota; class Phycisphaerae; order Phycisphaerales; family UBA1924; genus BJHL01. The sequence goes on along the minus strand of JBKDAN010000049.1, from coordinate 39,319 downwards.
CACGAGTCCCACGTGCCACAACTGACACACAATCGTTCCGCCCGCCGCGTGGACCGCATCAGTCACCAGTCGCCAGCCGTCAACCTGGGCCTTGGTATAGATGCCCGGCGTATCTGGGTAGCCCGTGGCCTCGCGGCTGATGTTGGTCGCTTCACTCACGATCACGCCCGCGCCGGCACGCTGTGTGTAGTACGTCGCATTGAGCGCTGTCGGCTCGCCGCCCGGCGCGCGACAACGCGTCAGCGGCGCCATCCACACGCGATTGCGGGCCCGAAGCGATCCGGCGGTGAGTGATTGCATCAACTGCATGCGGTTTGGATGCCGTCGTCGCGTTTCAGCTTCACTCACAGTTTGGCGACAGCAGGCACCTGCTGCGTCAGACAGTGAATCGCGCCAAGACCCCAGATAAGTTCGGTGCAATCGACACCAACAACTTTGTGCTCAGGCAGGTAGCGCTGCAGAATCTCCAGCGCCAGCTTGTCGTTCTTCTTATGGCGGAAGGTCGGTACCAGGCACGTGCCGTTCACAAACAGGAAGTTGAGATACGTCGCCGGCAGTCGCTGGCCGTCATACGCCACGTTGCCCGGCATCGGAATCGCGATGATGCGGAACGGCTCGCCGTTCTGGTCCTTCAGCTCTGAGCAGCGACGCACATTCTCTTCGAGCAATTCGTAGTTCTCGTCTTTGGGGTCTTCCTCGCGCGCGACGACGATCGTCTGCGGATCAAGGAATCGCGCCAGATCATCAATGTGACCGTCGGTGTCATCACCCGCGATGCCATCACCCAACCAGCACACGTGCTGCTGGCCGTAGTAGTCCTTCAGCAGCTCTTCAATCTGCTTCTTGGATAGACCCGGATTGCGGTTCTTGTTCAGCAGGCAGCTCTCAGTCGTCAGCACGGTGCCCGCGCCGTTGAACTCCACGCCGCCGCCTTCCATCACTACGCGGCGCAGCTTGCCCACCTGTTCACCCGCAGCCTTCGCATGCAAGGGCTCAAACACGCCCGCAAATCGCTTGTTGCTCGCATACTTCTCTGCAATGCGAGCAGGCACGGCATCGTCGCTGTCATACGGAGGATACTTGCCGCCCCACGCGTTGAATCCCCAGTCCACAATCGCGAACGTGCTCTTGCTGCCCGCGCGCTTCACGACAAACGCCGGGCCGTGATCGCGGCACCAGCTTTCGTTGGTCGCGATGAAGTGGAACTTCACGTACTTCTTGACAAGGTCCGCCGGCACCTTCGCATCTTTCAGATGGCCACGCACGATGTGCTCGTAGTTTTCGTTGGGCACATTGATGTGCACCGCCTGCTTGCCATGCTCCATGATGGCATGCATGATCCGGCAGATGTTCTCCGGCACCGTGTGATACTTCGCCGGAAATGAAATCCCCTCCGGACGCGGCCAACTGAACCACGTGCCGCTCTGCGCCTCCCACTCTGCGGGAAATCGAAACCCGAGCTTGCGCGGCGTGCTGGAAAGATGCTTGACCTTGGGAGACTTGGTTGCTGCCATGCCGCCAGCGTAGGTGAACGCATCGCATGCGTGGCCTGACTGCGATCACTGGCCTGTCCGCGCCACCAAGTGGTACGGAGTCTCGTCGCTGGGCTTGGCATCCGCCGGCACACGACGCACATACACCCGCAGCGCGGTGCCGCTCGGCACGTTGGTGCCGATGCTGTGATTGGTGATGACCTGCGGATAGAAGTAGAGCGGGCTGGGCTCCTTCAGCGTGATGTACACCTCTTGGGATCGCCACGCCTGCCGTGTTTGGTCATTGACAGGCTGCCAACCCGGGCTTGGCGCTTCAATCTTCACCACGTGCGTCGCTTGCGAGGAGTTGAGGCTGATCGCCGGGCCGTTCCACGCCTCGGACGCGATTGCGGGTGGAGCTTTTGGAGCCACACAGCCGATAGGAATGATCGCGGAGGCGACAAGGCCCACGGCGATTGCGCGCACACATGCCGGTCGCACCAGGTTTGTCCGCCAAGTTGCAGGTCGGAGATCAGTCATGAGCAGAGCGTACAGCGGTTGGTCCATGCAAGTGAAGACGCGGCTGGCAATTATCGCCGCAGGTGCAACCGCGCTGGTCGCAAGCCTGACCGGCTGCCAATCGGTGCGCGAGTTGGAGCTGCCATCGCTTTCTTCCAAGCCCGCCGTCATCGGTCCGGCCACGACCGTCTACCGCCAGGAACCGGACATCCGCGTCCGCGTGAACAAGGGTGTGAGCAGCACCGTCATCAGCGGCCCACCGCGCGTCATCCTTCGCAAGGCCGGCGTGGGCGCGGGCACGCCTGAGTACGTCGCCACCCCCATCACCGTCACCAGCGGCAGCAAGGGCGTGCGCATCGTGGACGGCCAGAAGCGCACGCGTGAATGGGGCTTCGGCAATGACATGGAAGTCGTGGTCGGTGACGGCACCGCCGATGGCTACCCGCGCACACCCGAGCAGTCGATCCGCGTCGACAAGACGCCTTACCCCGGCTTCATCACGATTCGCCCCGCATGGAGTACCAACGCCGGCGCATTTGATGTCATCATCACTATGGGCGTCGAGAGCTACATTCCGGGCGTACTGACCCATGAACTGTTCAAGGACTGGCCCCGCCAGACGTACGAAGCGCAAGCCGTGGCTGCCCGCACCTACGCCTTGCACGAACGCTGGCGCGCTCGCAGCGAGAATCGTGCATTTGACGTGGAAGACACCACCGCCGATCAGGTGTACGGCGGCATGACCACGGCGAGCAAAGCGTTGGAAGCGGCACGCGTCACTCGTGGCCACGTCATCACGGAAGATGGCCAACTCGTGCGCTCCTACTACAGCAGCACCTGCGGCGGCCGACCTGCCAGCGCCGTGGGCGCGTGGGCGGAAGATGAGGCCAAGCCCTTCAACAAGGCCGAGTCGCTGCAAGGCAAGCCACGCGAACACGGCTGCCAGAAGGCCACGTTCTATCGCTGGACACAGACTCGCAGCGATGACGACGTCTCACGCCGCATGCGTGTGTGGGGCCGCGTCAACAAGCATGAGATTGCCGAAGTGGGCCGCGTGCGCCAGATCCAGGTCGCTGAAGTCAACGACGCCGACCGCCCCAACATCTATCGCGTGACCGACGAAACCGGCAAGCGCTACGCCATGACCGCGGAAGAGCTGCGCATGAGCGTGAACCAGCCGATCCCCGATGCCATGCCGATGACACCCGAGAATCGCGTACACAGCGGCGATACGGAAGTCAGCATCTACGGCAGCCAAGTCACCTTCACCGGCCGCGGCTGGGGCCACGGCATCGGCATGTGCCAATGGTGCGCCAAGGGCTTCGCCGACCTGGGCTGGGACTGGCGGAAGATGATCCGCACGTTCTACCCGGGCTCGGAAGTGCAGAAGGTGTACTGAAGAAGTACCGGAGTACAAAAGAGACGAAGTACCGAAGGAAAGGCGGATCCGCTACCGGCCCCGCAATGTCTTTCCTGCGGTACTTCGTCTCTTCGGTACTCCGGTACTGGTTTACTGCCACAACTCCCTCAACCACTTCACATCTTCATGCCCCATCGGCTCGTGTGAGGTCGCCGTGACGTTGCACGCCGCCTGACGCGGATTGCGGAAGCCCGGAATCACGCTCGCGACATTCACGTGCGCCAGCAGCCAACGCTGCGCAATGCTCGCCAGCCGCTCAATGTCCTGCGGCGTGCCCATCTTGAAGTCACCCGCAGGCAGCCCAAAGCCGCCGGCATTCGCGCGTTGCCGCACCATCGCCAGCCTTTCGCGCACGTCGCGCAGCGTCGCCGGCGCAAAGTCCTTGCGGCTGCTGCGATACTCGCCCTCTCCAAAGCTGGGTGGGTTGTCCGGATCAAACTTGTCGAGCAGAATGCCCTGATCCAGCGGCCCAAACGCGACGAAGTCGCACTTGTACTGCTCCATGAGTTGCTGCAACTTGCAGCCGGGCTTAATGAAGTCCTGATAGCGCAGGTTCGCTTTGTTCTGCAGCGCGTGCGGCTTGAGCACCGGAATCGCCCGCTCAAAGTCCTCGTTGCTATACGCACTCTGACCGATCGCACGCACTTTGCCTTCCTTCACCAGCGCGTGCATCGTCGCGGCGGCTTCGTGCAGGTAGTCGTGCTGCTGGCCGTTCACATCCTCGCCCACGTACGAGCCGTGGTGGAAGTAGTACAGATCAATCACATCCACCTGCAAGTTGCGCAGGCTCTGTTCGCACTGGTGGCGAATATGCGCCGGGTGGTACGCATGCGACGCGGTGCCGCGAAAGTGCCCGATTTTCGTCGCAATGACCTGTGTGCCCGGCTTCACACCCAGCTTCTTGAGGCAGCGCCCCAGAATGCGCTCCGCACGCCCGTTGCCGTACACGTCGGCGTTATCCCAGTGGTTCACGCCCGCATCCAGCCCCACTTTGATGGCAGCCAGAATCTCATCTTCATTCACCTCGGCCCAGCCAATTGCCTGACCGTTCTGGGGCGACCAGTTGGGCCCGCCCATCGTCCAGCAGCCAAAGCCGATCTCAGAGATACGAATGTCGGTGTTGCCAAGAGTGCGGTAGCGCATGCAGCATCTTAGATGACCCACTCGCGTGCCAGCACGCCGTATACCTTCACGTCGCGATACTCCTCGCCTTTGCGAATGTGCTCACGCATGAGACCTTCGTAGCGCATGCCCAGCTTCTCCATCACGCGCCCGCTCGCTCCGTTCTTGGTCATGTGCTGCGCAAAGATGCGATGCAGCCCGCGCGATGCGAAACCCCACGTGCAAAGAGCCTTCGCGGCTTCCGTCGCGTAGCCCTGGTTCCAATAGTCCACGCCCAGCCAGTATCCCAGCTCCGCGTTACTCCAGTCAACTTTCGGATGCAGCCCCGTGAATCCAATGATGCCGTCACTCCCCGGCACATCGCGCAGTCGCATCGCAAACACAAATCCCTTGCCCTCGCGCCACCATGTGTCATGACGCTGATAGAACTCCTCCGCGTGCGCAAGCGTGTAAGGAACCGCAATGCTCAGCACCGTGTCCGCCACGCGCGGGTCGTTGGCAATTGTCGCGATGCGCGGACACTCCTCCAGCGTGAAGGGCCGCAGCACCAGCCGCGCCGTGTGCAGTTCAACCGGTCGAGGGTCAACGTACGTCATAGCGATCCAGCGTAACCCCTCGCGCCCGCTCACGCCCGCGCACCGCACTTCCTACGCTGGGCCGGAGGACGGTTCTGTCACCAGTTGCCGCACAACCCGCCTCACCATCACGTGCCATCTCGCGTGAGCGGTTCGCCGCGCTGTATGCGGAGCATTCGCGGCTTTTCTGGGTGGTCGCGGCGAGCGTGACGGGCGACCGCACCCGCGCCGCCGACATCGTGCAGGATGCGGCGATCGTGGCGATGAACAAGCTCGATCAGTTTCAGGAAGGCACCAGCTTTCAAGCGTGGATGTGCCAGATCGTGCGGTACGTGGCAATGAATGACGCACGCAAGATGCGTCCCACCTCAACGACACAGGAACATCTGGACAGCAAGCAAGCCCGCACGCACACCGCGCCGCACGGCATCACACACGAGGCATTCTCAGACGAAGTCGTGAGCGCTCTGTCCACGCTCGATCCCGCAGCCCGTGAGTGCGTGCTGCTGAAAGTGATATTTGACTGGCCTTACGCAAGAATCGCCGAGCTTCTCAACATTCCTGAGGGCACCGCGATGAGTCACGTCCACCGTTCTCGGGGCGTACTTCGCAAACTCCTCGCCGCTTCGTTTGGCGGCGTGCGTTCCGGAGGTTCGGCATGACCATCACGCGGCACATCCTGCTGCATCCCGACGCCGCCAGCGGCGCGGGCGATGCCATGCCCCCTCTGCCGAACGAACTCACTGAACAAGTCGAGCTCTATCTCGACGGCCTGCTCGATGCATCACAGCGCGAAGCGCTCAAAGCTCGCATGCGCACAGATGAGCAATTGCGCAAGCACGTAAACGAGCTGCTCGCGATGGACGCCGCCATCGGCAGTTCCCTGCGAAGCACCTTCGCGCCGCAAGCAGTGCCGCTGCCAGCCGCCGCGTCACTAAGTCTTGATCAGACCGCGCAGCCCGCAGCGACAGGTCGCACGCTCCTCCAGCGCATCGGCTGGCTGCGCCTAGCCGCGGCGATTCTGCTCGCTGGCGCCGCGATTTTCACACTCCACATGCGACAGCAATACGCCACGCCCCTGCTCAGCCCGCAGAAGGCCTATCGCAACATCGTCGACGCAGGCTTCCGGCCCTACATCGTCTGCACGGGCGAGCAAGAGTTCATCGATTACACCCATCGCTTCCTGGGCGTGGGCCTGCGCGTCAAGCCGTTTGATGGCCTCGTGCTCATCGGCTGGAACAAAGATGGCGACATCTTCAGCGAGCACACCGACTCACTGCTCGCCACGGTGGATGGCAAGCAAGTTATCGTGTTCATGGACAAACAGTCCAACAAGCGCTCGCTGCCCAAGTCAGCACGAGGCCTCAACATCTTCCAGCGCGATCTCGCCGGCATCACGCTCGTCGAAGTCACGCCGCTGAGCGAGCCCAAGCTGCTCAACAACTTCGAACAGCCCTAAACCATCACACGGCAAAGACGAACCCACAAACAAACGGAGAGCCAGCGATCAGTCTCGCCCGCTCTCCGTTCACTGTTCTCCGTTCTCTTCTCACCGCCCCCCACTCACGCCCGCCGCCGCACACTGCGAATCACCCAAATCACCAGCGCCGCACCAATCACACCCAGCGGCATCGCAGCAATGTTCACCACGCGCATCGTGGTTTCAAGCTTCTCGATGTCTTCACGCAGGCCGCGACGCACATTGCGCAGCTCCGCACGCGTTGACACCATCTCCTTGCGGAACTTATCGATCTCCGCCTGCTGCTCAGGCGTCAGTACAAGTCCGCCACTCTGAGCGTCGCCCTGCTGGTTCTGCAACTCGGCGATGCGCTGCTGCGTTTCCTGCAGCTTGGTGTTCAGTGCGACTTCTTCCTTCTGATACTTCTGCTCCGCGGTGCGCTGAATCTCCTGCACACGCGTGAACGGCCGCGCCGTCTTCTGACGAGCACGCACCGCGATCAAATCGCTCGAGCCCGCGAAGTTGTCCACCGCCGCCAGCGTCATGTCGCTGTTGTCCGCAAGCTTGCGAATACCGCGCATGCCCAGGAAGTTGGTCTCCTGCATCCACATGCGGTCCGCCAGCACATCCGCATCGGTGAAGACAAGCACATTGATGTCGCCTTCCTTCACCTGACTTGCCGCGTCCGCCACCGGCTGACCATCCGCGTTCTTGGGCGGCCCGTCGGCAAAGGCCGTCTGCGCGTTGCCCGACAGGCGCGCCGCCAGCGTCAGCTTCTCGGTGCCTGGCACAAACTCCGCGAACATCTTCTTCGGGTCCGGCTGCATACCCAGCGTCGCGCTGCTGAGCGTCGTGCCGCGCTGCGTCGTTGTCACGAGCGGCGTCACCGTCACGGTCGACCTGCTGTCCGCCACTTTGCGCAGCACACCCGCGCTCGCAAAGTTCACGTTCTTCACCTGCCCCGTCACCGCGTCTTCCTTCGCGAGTGAGTCGCCCTTCGCCTCCAGCCACAGCACAAAGGGCACCTGCTCCGGCGCGTTGCGGCTGCCCACCATCACACGCAGAGCAATGTCCTGGTCCGCCGCTAATTGGTCCTTGGGCACTTCCACGCCCCACGCGCTCAGCAGCTTGGGCAATTCACTCGCCTTCTGCGATGCATCAGCAAACTGATCGGTGCTGTCCATCTCACACAGCGGATCGACATACAGCATCAGTCGCCCGCCGCGCAGCACAAACTGATCAACCGCATACTGCGTGACCTCGCTCAGACCCTTGGGGTGCACGACCATCAGCACGTTGATGTCATCAGGAATCGCCACGATGTTGGCGTCAAGCTTCTTGACGGTGTAGAGCTGCTTGATCTCATCAAACACCGCCCACTGCCGCGTCGGCGCGGGCTGGCGCGTCTGCGGATTGATCGTGTAGCCGCCTTCAAGCTGTAAGTTGCTGATCCATCCCACAGTCGGCTTCTTCGGGTTCGCCAGACTGCTCAGCAGCTTGCTGAGGTCATACTCCAGAAACTCTTCCTTCGCCGGATCAAAGAACGCAATGACTTCACGCGTGTCGATGGTGTTGGTGCCCACCAAGCCGAAGTAGAACGATTCACCACCCGGACCCGCCGGCACGCCGGTCAGTCCCGCCGCAACCGCCGTGTCTTCTTCAGGCGTGTCAGCCTTGGGATTGATGATCTCCAGCTTCACCTTGCCGCCGCTTTCGCGCGCGTACTCCTCCAGCATCTCGCGCACGCGCTTGGCGTACGTCTCGATGGGCGCTTGCCCTTGAGCCAGCTCAGGCGTGTAGTAAAAGCGCAGCATGACCGGCTCCGCCGGGCTCTTGGCGATGGCGCGGCTGCCCGCCGTCAACGTGAACTGCTTGTTCTCCGTCACGTCAAGACGTGCCGAACGCAGCATGCGTCCGCTCACCACGTTGAACGCGACGAACGCCACAATGACCAGAAGAATCGCGAACGCGATGCCGAATTTGCGAGTCATGGAGAGATTCCAGTGACGAAGTGCCGGAGTAACCAAGTGCAACGTGACTTCTGTCTTTTCCCTAGTGCCTAGTGCCTAGTGCCTAATGCCCAATGCCCAATGCCTAATGCCTAATGCCTAATGCCCGATCTCTACTGCTTCTTCGCCCCCAGCACCCACGTGGTAATCAGCAGGCACACCACCATGAGCGAGGCGAAGTACAGCAGATCGCGCAGTTCAATCACGCCGCGGCTGATGTTCTCAAACCGCGTCAGGAAGCTCAGACCGGTGATGGCTTCGACGATGCCAGCAGGCAGCCAGCCCTTGATGAAGTTCACAACAGGCGACAGCCCCGCCAGCAGCAGCACCAGGCACACGACAATCGTGAGAATGAACGCGACGACCTGACTCTTGGTGCTCGCGCTCATCGCGCTGCCGATAGCGAGGAATCCGCCCGCCATCAGCAAGCTGCCCACATACCCGGCAAAGATCGCGCCGTTGTCCGGCTCACCCAGGAAGTTCACGCTCCACCAGATCGGAAACGTGAGCGCGAGCGCAAGACCCACGAAGGCCCACGCCGCGAGAAACTTGCCCAGCACCGCACCAAACGGCGAAATAGGCAGCGTCAGCAGCAGTTCCATCGTGCCGGTGCGCCGCTCCTCGGCCCACAGTCGCATCGCGACAGCAGGCACGAGAAAGAGATACAGCCACGGGTGGAAATCAAAGAAAGGCCGCAGATCCGCCTGCCCGCGCTGAAAGAACCCGCCCAGCTCAAACGTGAACACCCCGGCAAGCACCAGGAAAATCACGATGAACACGAGCGCCACGGGCGTCGCGAAGTAGCCGCCAAACTCACGCTTGAAGACTGCATGCCAACCAGCCAAGCGAACCTCCTGCCGAAGTGACGAAGTGTCTCTGTCTTGCCCTAGTGCCCAGTCCCTAGTGCCTAGTGCCTACGCCTACCCCACCGTCATCTCCCTGAACACATCATCCAGCCGCCCTGTCTCCATGCGAATCGCATCCACATTCCAGCCGCGCTGCTTGCACAAGTCCAGAATCTTCGGCGCCAGCCCCGGCCCCATGTTCGTTTCGTGAGGCAGTGCAGTCCAGCTCGTCGCCGCGCCTTCACGCACCTGGTCTTCTGCAATTTCCACGTTCTTCACGCCTTGCAGCCCCAGCAGCTCCTCGCGCACCCGCGCGCCGCTGGGCGTGCGCACCGTCACGGTCACTGCGTTGTGGTATCGGCTCTTGGCAAGCAGTTCCGCAGGCGTGCAATCCGCGACGAGCTTGCCCTTCGCGATCATCACCACGCGCGAGCACACAGCATCTACCTCTTCGAGAATGTGCGTGCTCAGCACGATGGCCTTGCCGTTTTCACCGCCACTTGATCCCTCGCGTGCCATCTCACGAATCAGAGCACGCACTTCGTGCTTCTGATTGGGGTCCAATCCGTCGGTCGGCTCGTCCATGATGAGCACGCGCGGCTCGTGCAAAATGGCCTGCGCCAAACCCACGCGCCGCTTGAAGCCTTTACTGAGCGTTTCGACGCTTTGCCGCAGCACACCCTGCAGGTTGGTGCGGGCAATCGCTTTGTCGAGCGCCTTCTTACGAGCGTCACCCTTCAGTCCGCGCGCATCCGCGCAGAACTGCAGGAAGCCTTCAGGCGTCATGTCGGGGTACGCCGGCGCGCCCTCAGGCAAGTACCCCAGTTGCTGCTGCGCCTGCCGCGTGTGCGTCTGCACATCAAAGCCCGCGACCTTCGCCGTGCCCGACGTAGGCGATAGATAACCCGTCACCATCTTCATCGTCGTGCTCTTGCCAGCGCCGTTGGGCCCAAGAAACCCAACCACCTCGCCCGGCTGCACGCTAAATGTCACGCCATCCACGGCGAGAATCTCACGCACGCCCGAGTCACCGCGCGACGCAAAACGCTTCGTCAGTTGCTGCACTTGGATCAACGCTTGTGTTCCAGCCATAGCGAATTATTTTGACTCCCATGTCGGTGGTCAAGTTGCACAAAGAAAGACGCCAATTCAATCCAAATTGTCGCCCCACCACAAGGTTGGGCAGCCACGGATGATTCGTCGTCTCGCGCCCGATGTTCTGCCCACGGACGTCGTTCCTACGATCACGTATCGTTGCCCCCTCATCCGCCCGAGGAGTTTCGCGATGCAATCCGACCGCCGTGCATTTACGATCTACGAGATCATTATCGCCATCTCAGTGCTGGTGCAGTTCATGGTCATTTTGATGGTCATGCTGCGCCCGCCCCGGGCCAACCCCGCCAACGCACAAATGCGGGATTCCACGCAAGTCCGCGGCATTCACCAGGGCATGGTGCTCTTTGCCCAGAACAACGCGGACCAGTATCCAGTGCCGAGCCAGTTGGACAAAGCCCACACCACGCTGACCGCCCAATCAGCCAAGGACGATCTGGGCAACACGCTCTCGATCTTGATTTACAACGGCTTCTTCTCCCCCGAACTTGCCGTCAGCCCCGCCGAGCGTTCCAAGCTCATCCGCGTGCACAGCACGTACGCGCTGACCAATCCGCCAGCGGCGGTCAAGGCCGCCAACGGGGCCGATCAATCGCAGTGGGACCCCGCGTTCCGTGGTTCCGGCGCCGAGCAAGTTGCAAAGAACGGCACTAAGCCGCTTGGCACACTCGGGGCCGACGCGAATGTCGTGGCGCACAACAGCTACGCCCTCGTGCCATACTTCGGTGCGCGTCGTGCGCACTGGAGCGCGACGTTCGACGCGAATCAGGCAGTGATCGGTGATCGTGGCCCATCGTATGAACTGGTAGGCGAGAAAGGCCAGGCGACATCTCGCCTGCTCGACACCAAGGCCGCGCCCAAGTCCGCCGGCTTCACGAGTGAAGTCGGCAAGGGCACCACATCGGTGACGCTCAGCATGATGGGCGGCAACAACACGTGGGAAGGGAACATCGCGTTCAACGACAATCACGTGGAGTTTCTCACTCGTCCTGACCCGAAGAACATTCCGTTCCGATTTAGTGGCTTGGGAGACGGCGAACAAGCCTCGCGGCCCGACAACCTCTTCATCTCCGAACATGACGACACCGTCACGCCGCTGCCCACACAGCTCGGCACCATTTCATTCGATGATGAACGCGATCGCAATCCGCTTGAAATGAAGAACAACTGGCTCAAGACGTGGACAGTCTCGCGCAACACAGCCGCCGGCGCCGCTTCTGCAATCACCATCGTGGTGGATTGACGCACACCAACTCTGCCGCGTTCAGAACACCTTGCGCAGCCGCGCTGGCTGAATCTGCAACTGGTCGCGATACTTCGCAACCGTGCGCCGCGCGATGTCGATGCCGCGCTTCTTGAGTTCCTCCGCCAGCGCGTCATCGCTCAGCGGCTTCTTCTTGTCTTCGCCATCAATCACTTCGCGCAGCGCAGCCTTGATGGCATCCCACGCCACTTCTTCGCCGCCTTCGGTCTGCACGCCGCCCGAAAAGAACTTCCGTAGCGGCATCACCCCGCGAGGCGTCGCGAGAAACTTCTCCGCCACCGCTCTCGACACGGTCGCCACGTGAATACCAAGCTCTTCGCCCACTTGCGTCATGGGCAAAGGCCGCAGCGCCTGCGGGCCGTAATCGAAGAATTCGCGCTGGTGTTCAACCACCTTGTTCACCACGCGCAGCAGCGTGTGACGCCGCTGATTGACCGCATCCAGCAACCACTGGGCGTTGCCCAGATTGGTCTTGATGAATTCCTTGTCGCGCTTGGGCATCGCCTTGTCTTTGGTGAGCAGGGCGTACTCCATGTTGATGCGCAGATTGGGCAAGTGGTTGTCATTGAGGTACGCGAAGTACTTCCCCGTGACCTCGTCAAACTCCACGATCGCATCAGGCACGATGGGACGCTCGTTGGTTTCAACCAGTCTCCGGCCCGGCGCAAGGCTCAGCCGCCGCAGCAGCACCAGCGCGTCCTTGATCTGCTCCATGTTCAGCCCCGTGCGCTCCGCCACGCGGGGCAGCCGGTTCTGCATCAGATCATCCAGGTACTTGCTCACAAGCGTGCGAGCATTCGTAAACACGGCGGCGGGCCAGCCCGCACCGGCTTCCTCAGCTTCAAGCGCGTCAAGCTGCAGCAGCAGACACTCCGCGGGCGTGCGTGCCGCGATACCCGCGGGCTCAAGAAACAACTGCAGCGCCTTGAGTCCACGCTCCAACTGTTCCACCGTGGGCCGCACCGAAAAGACCGGCACGCCGCTGCTGCGCGTGGAGGGCAGCTTCTCCGCTCCCTCCACCACCACCGCGCGGTCGACCATCGTTTCGAGCGGCGTCTTTAGTGAGCCGTCGTCCTCAAGGAAGTTGAGAATCAGCTCACCCAACGGACGCAGCGAAGCTTCAACATCAACAAGAGCCCACTGGCCGCGCAACTGGTCGAGCAAGCTCGCCGAGCGAGCAGGCGCCGCGGCCATCGCTTCAAGCTTGGCGTCACTCTCCCCGCTCTCGCGCACGCGGTGGATCGACATCGCGTCCAGATCCGACGACCGCTCGACGCGCGACTCATCAAACTCATTCTCAACCGCGTCCGGATTGCTCTCTTCAAAGTCCTCGAGCCGCTCAAAGTCTTCCGCGTTGGTCGGGGCATCAGCTTCCGACGTGCGAGTCGCTGACGACGGATCAAGCTGAGGCGCTTCGCCCTCAGCAAGCTCAAGCGTCGGGTTGCTTTCGAGCTCCTGCTCCAGCCGTTCCTCGAGCTCGGCGAGCGGCATCTGCAGAATCTCCATCGACTGGATCATCCGCGGCGCCAGCTTCATCGACTGGCCGAGCTTCATCGATTGGCTGGTTTCAAAGCGCATCCGCCGCCTCCGCTGGCATGGTCATCGGGTGGTTCCACCACTCGTTGGCACGCGGTTAATCCGGTGCACAGCGCAGTATCGGCGTGATCCACGCCGCCACTGCAAGTTCCATGCCAACTGTATTCGCGGCTTTCCCCGCTCCACGATCCCGGCTCCCGGTCACTTACGCCAGCGGATCCTTCTTATACAGCTTGGCCCCGTTCAGGGCCCACTGCTTCTCCGTGAAGTTCCCGCCGGTTTCGATCGGGTTGGTCCGCTCAGGCCGCGCCGCGGCGACGCACATGACCGTCTTCGCGTCAAGATTGTCGATCAGATTGATCATGATCGCCTCGGGCGTGCTCGGAATCTTGGCCGCGCCAAATTCCGGCTCCCCGTGGTGGCTCAGGATGATGTGCTGCAGCACCGTGATAAATCCGACAGGGAAGCGAATGCCCTGCTCGCGCATGATGACCTGGCTCTTGTCATGCAGCATGATCGCGCCATCCACGATGTGTCCGATCAGCTCGCCACGGTCGCTGTAGCCGAACGCACGATCAAACACCAGCTCGCGCGTCTTGCCCAAATCGTGCAGAAAAAGGCCCAACATCACCAAGTCACGATTGATCTTGGGGTAGAGCGGGCAGATGCGATCCGCAATCTGCATCAGCGTCAGCGTGTGCTCAAGCAGCCCGCCCAAGAACGCATGGTGCATGCTCTTGGCCGCCGGTGCCCGCCGGAACGCGTCCATCAGATATTCATCCGCGAGATATCCCTTCGCGAGGGCCTGTGCGGCAGGATGCTTGAGCGTGTCCAGCAGTTGCGTCACCTCCGCGAACATCTGCCCCACGTCGCGCTGCGTCACGGGCAGCAGTTCCTGCATCTCCTCCGCCGATGGATCCGCCGGATCAATCGCGTGAATGATCATCTGCAATTCGCCGCCATACGGCTGCGTTTCCCCCTCGATGTACACAAACCCATCAATCGGCAGCCGCTTGAACGTGGGCTCATCAATCGACCACATACGGCCCGGCATCTCGCCCGACGAATCGCCCACGATGCACTTGAGGTAAGGCTTGCCCTGACGCGTTTGGCCCAGCTGCAAGTTGGCAACCGAAAAGATCCCCCGCACAAACTCAGGCGCACCCATGTCCTTGATGTAGCGACGCTGTGATCGGGAAGTTCCGGCGGGAGCTGAAGTCATGGGGCGAGGGTAGGGACGAAGAGTGCAGAAGTGCCCGAGTACCCGAGGACAGGCAAGGCGAAGCCGTGGCCGCGGTGACGGCTTCGGTGCTTTTTGGATTGGAGCCAGCTTTCGGTTTCCGCGTGCGTGGGATGATCGGCCCGCTTTGCTCCAAAGAGCAAAGTGGGTAAGCGGCTGGCGCACCGAAATTGGCGGGCTTGGACCTCATCGATTTTCATCGATGCCGTGGCGTGTTCCTCGGCGGTCGGGTTTCCCCACTTTGTCCAAGACCGCTGGTGGATGGTTCGGTTGTTACCAAGTCCGTGCTCGCTCGATCATCGGGCGCGCCAACTGCATTGTCGCCGTCGACTCCGCTAGCTGACTACCGCCGCTTAACGCGAACAGAGGAACTTGGTGACTCGTGACGGGCCACCAGATGCGCATTTTCGCAGAATGTCTGGTGTGATTCAAGAAGAATCGGGGCCGAGGACACACATTGCGCGCACAAGCGTGGTCCGCGCGTGCAGATTTCGAGGAGTGTGCGCGCGCGGTGTGATCTGCGGGAAGTTAGTTCCATCGAATCAGCGCGGTTGCGTGCATGAGGCTAGCTGTGGCACAAGCACCGATCGGTTCTCGAGTGACGCCAACTCCCGAAGTTGGGCCACTCGCCGTGCGTCACCCCTACGAGGCGCGGAATGCCGCAACCTCATCTAATGCAGCTCGCATTTGAGTACCCGTACTCTCAAGTCGATTTGCCAGTTGCTGTAGTCGCGATTCAAATTGAGCTCGATCTGCGGTGTATGCCGCGGCGTCGCGTTTCAACTCCATCGCGAGCAACGCGATCGCTTGTGTCTGTTCCAATCGAAGCTGGTCGATGTGCCATTGCGGTACCGGAGGAAGACTGGCTCTGGAGAATGCTCGCTCACAACTAGATTTCCAATCGAGAACGCGCCGTGTCAGTTCCTGACCAAATCCTGGTACACGTCGGACCGTTGCCATTGAGACATCTGCTGCTGTTTCCACACCGAACGACGCGAGGGTGGCAACTCGTGCGGGCCCAATACCTGGTATCCCTGCTGTCCGAATCATCTGGGATTGAAGGTATTCTTGAAGCTTTGCCGTCCTCCAGGTGTGCATCGCATTTGCGGAGATATTCGCAAGTGCGGCGTTCATCTCGGTGAGCTTGCGCTTCCGTTCGTCGATGGCAGCCCATCGCGGACCAAGCTGATCCATACAAGCCTGTTCGACAGCGAGAGCCTCACGTTCTGAAGCTTCATACGCGATGACTGAGCTGTTCGCTCGGTCTCGCAGAGGCGTGAATCGACGTGCGGTCATGCTATCGCGCACGGACGCGATCCCAAAGCATGCACCACCTAGCACAACACCCATAGCGAGTGAGAACAGCCTCATGTCGGTGTCCAATGGACAGAGCGCGGCGATGCCAGCACCAGCGAGCCCGAGAGCAATGCCCCAGACTTTCCCACTCGACGACGGCCACGCATAAGGAACTCGCCTAGCCAACTTCTCGACAGACTGACTTTGCCCAAAGTCAGCAAGACGACATGGTCGCTCCAAGCCATCAAGCAGTCCCATCAACTGTGCTGTCGACGCGTGTTCAAACACTCCACCGGCTGTCGATCGCCGTGTTGAAACAAATGGGTCCGCTCGCAGTGCACACAGGGCACACCTTGTCGAATCGCCTAGCACAAGGTGACGCGGATTAGCGGCACAGCGTCGCGCACGACGCTGTTCGCCCTCTAGAACCGAACACCACTCGTCGGCAGTCGGTCGCTGGGTACCCAGGAACGCTCGGGCAAACATCGCCGACAGACCGCCGAGCAGGTTGATGTCTAACGACTCTGGTGGCGGTGAAAGGACACCGGCTGGCGCGTACGCATATGCGCCTTCGACGATCGCTTCGGGAATCTGCCGGGCTCTGCCGTCACGCGGAACACCCGCGTAGGGATGTCGGCCGAGCATCAGCAATTGAAAGCAGAGAACGGCGAGACCAAACACATCGTGATTGGTCGTCAATCGCGACGAACCCCTTCGAGTACCTTGCAACTCCGGTGGCGTGAACAATTCGCTGCCCACGGGACACGCGAACAACTCACCGTTTATCTCGTATTGAAAGCTATCGGTATCGATCCACCTCACCACGCCATCGGAACTCAACAAGACGTTCCGCGCGTTCAAGTCACCGATGACGCATCCGTTCGAATGGAGTTGAGCGACCGACCGAGCGAGATTGAGTGACACATGTAACAAAAATCCGTAATCGGATTCGGGAAACGCGATGCGGCGTTCCGCGGGGTGCGCCAGGAGATCAACTTCACGTGCACCCGCAACCTTGGGCATCACATAACCGGCGCACTTTCCGGTTTCGTCAAAAATAAGGTCAATCGGCCAAGCGGCGACGGACTCTAAGGCTGGGCTCCTGACACGGAGTGCTGCCCTGAGCTTCGATTCTGTCTCAATCTTACGGTCACTGAACACTTTCGCAGCAAGATTGCTGTGCTCAGCGACTTCAAACACCACCGCTTGGCCACCTTCGCCGAGCTTTTTGCCGAGCCTAATCCGCAAGCCAGAACCTATGCGATACTCGCTCATCTCAATCCATCCGCGTGGCAATGACAAGTGTCTTATCGTCGTCACTCCGATCGTTGACCACTGAGGATGCCAGGAACGCGCGGAGATCCTGATTCAGTGACGCGGGATCAGGTGACTGTCGGCACGCCGCCCACAGTGGCAGCAACGCGGGCACGTGCGGACACCGGCCCTGATTATCTATGAACAACTGAGTAAGTCCATCCGACATCATCGCGAGCTCGGTGACTCGACCGGGAAGTAATCGCACGTTCACCACAGACTGCCACCGTTCAGCGGTCAAGAAGTCTGTCAGATTCAGCATTTCCTGTTCGGGCCAATGCGCGAGCAACACCTCGCCACCAAGGCGAAAGACGGACGCACCGTCGCCAATTTGAGCAAAGGCTGAAAACTCATCCGTTACCATCGCAGCGAGGAGAGTGCATGAATAATCACGAAGTGGCCTTCCCTCTCGCACGGCCAACTGCTCAAGCTCTGTCCGCGCGCACTGAAAGGCGCCGTGCATGATCTTCACAGCCGCACTCGGTTCGAAAGCACGAGTGAACGAAGACTTCATGTACTGCACTGCCCACGTGCAAGCTGCCGCTGCACCGGTGGCGGACAGCTCGCAACTACCAGCACCATCTGAGACCGCCGCGAATAACACGTCATCGATGAAATCAATTACGTGGGCGTCTTGGCACGACGAGCCCATTGCTGCGTGAGACGAGCCAACTTCACTTCCATGCGCAGTCCGCCAAGTTGTCATGTGGCAACTTCACCCCAGCCTGTCGGGCCGGTGGCAGGCGGAAGTACAGCGACCGCTCCCGGCTGAGAGTGCGAAGTGCTCTTGAACGAGCTGGATAGCCACCTAAACAGCTCGCGGAATGCGAGACCTTTCAGTCGCAGCGGATCACGTGCGGGCGAAATCTGCTTGAGCTTTGTAAAGTCGGCATCTGCCGTGCCGACCGCAAAGAACATGAACTTCTTCTGGTCTTCTCCCATTCCCACAGCTTGGCATGCCATACCCCACGCCTCAGCGCGGTCCGTTGGCGCACCATCGGTAATCAGAAAAATCCAAGGGCGGTAGTATGCGACTCCGCCGGCCTTGTAAGCTTCCTTCCGAGCTTCGAGGTGCGCAACTCCGCGAGCGACTGCCTCTGCCATTGGCGTATCGCCAGACGTCGAGAGCATCGGTGGGTAGAAGTTGCGGACCGTCGCGAAGTCATGCACGAGCTGCACTGATCCGCCGAACGTAAACAGTGCCACTTCAACCCGTCTAGCGGCGATGGCATCATCATTCACTTCAGATCGAAACTGTTGCAAGCCTGCATTCAGTTCCTCGATTGGCCTCCCACTCATCGATGACGACGTATCGATCAGCAAGACGCAAGGGACGCGAGGATCAGGATTCGCGGCAAAATCCTCTGCAGGAACGTGAAAACCTTGATATGGAGACTGCTGCACTGCTTTCCCCTTCTCGGCTCGGTGGTGTAACAGGACGACTCCTCGTCGCTACCTGAAACTCTCCAAGCACGTACCGATTATTGTCCAGCACGCTTTCACAAGCCATACACCCTCTCCAACCGCTCCACCATCACCCCCGCATCAAACTCGCGCTCGCATTCCGCCTGTCCTCGCGAGATCATCGCCGCCACGTCGCCCGGGTGTGTTGCTGCCCAAGTCATCGCCTCGCGCAGTCGTGCGATGTCACCGGCAGGCACCAGGCGGCCTGTCTGCATGTCTCGGCATATCTCTCCCGTGCCGTCTACGTCGTACGCAATGGGCAACGCGCCCGCCAGCAGCGCCTGCGGCACCGTGCGTGGCAGGCCTTCGCGGTAGCTGGGGTGCACCAGCACATCCATCGCGCGGATGAGCGCGGGCACGCGCTGCGGCGGCACCAGGCCCGTCAGCGTGACGCGCTCGCGCAGCCCCGCTTCGCGTAAGCGAGTTTCCAACCGCTCGCGCCACCACCCATCGCCCACCCACAGCAAGTGCCAGCGAGCGCACTGCGGGCTCTTGAGCTCGTTGCGCAGCGCATCGATGATGTCGTCGTGCCCTTTGTGCTGCGCGAGCCGCGCGACAGTCCCGATGACAAACGCGTCTTCCGCAATGCCCAGTTCGCGCCGCAGCGCACCGCGATCCATCGCACGTGCGGCGACAAACGGCCCCACTTCCATGCCGCTGCGCACGGTGATGTACTGGCTGGGCGTGCCAATGCCTCGCGCGAGAAACTGTTTGGTCATCGCGTCAGCAACACTGACAATCGTGTGGCAGCGACGGGCCGCGTACTTCTCAGCAATCGTGTAAATCGTGTTGTTCACGCTCACCTTGGTGCGTTGCAGCAGCGAACCTTCAACAGGCATGAACGGCGGCCCGTGAATCGTGTGGACAACGCGCATGGTCGGAAACTGCTTGAGCAGCGACCACGCCGCCGCCCGGCCCACAATGCCCGCCTTGCTGCTGTGGGTGTGGACCACATCGGGCTTGATGTCGGCGATAAGGCGCTTGAGCTGGTAGAACGCACGAAGATCGCGCCGCGGCGAGACCTCGCGGATCATGTCGGGCACGACATGTGTCGTGATCACGCGACCTTCATCGCTGCGAAACTGCTGCACACGGTCAAGCAGTGATCCTTCAGGCCCGTAGATGGGCCCGAACGCCAGATGCACATCGTGGCCACGTCGCGCCTGACCTTCGCACGAGAGCACGGTGTTCTCCTGGCTGCCGCCAAGGATGAGCCGGGTGGAGATGTGCAGAATGCGGGCCAAGACCGAATGTACGCGCGGAGCGGCCGAATCGCCCTCAACGGTCCACACGCCACTGGGCCTCTTGCGTGATCACGTCGTTCTGATACGACGGACCGATCCAGAAGCGCAGCTGAAATCGATCGTTGTCCAGCCGTTCGTACTGCCACTGCTTGTCCCCCACCAGCGGCGGATCGATACTCGCCAGTTGACTGGGCACCAGTTCCGCCAGTGTGCGCGGATACGTGCCCCTCGCAGCCCGATGCGCCCGCAGCGCCTGCACAATCACATCGCCACGCTCGCGGCTCGCCAGTTCACCCTCCGGCGTCGGCGGCGTCAACGTGAACGGATTCTTGCGATACTCCAGCATCGCCCGACACCCATACGCACCGTTCCCACTGACACACAACCCCAACCCCGCCGTAACGACACCCACCGCCACCCCCCAGCGAACGACCCTCCAAGAGATGCCTGTGCTTTGCAGGTCTGTACCCGTTTCGTCCATGTCTCTCTCACCCCTCGCTCGCTGCGTACTTGATCCACTCCAGACACAAACCACTTCCCGGCAGCGTCGGCCCCGCCCGCCGCCGATCCTTCGCCGCGAGAATGGCAGGTATGTCACCAGGCTTCATGCGGCCCTTGCCCACTTCCACCAGCGTGCCGCTGATGATGCGAACCATGTTGTACAGAAAGCCGCTGCCAGAGACATCAATGCGCACGCGTCGCACACCTGCCGACGCATCAACTGTGTCCGCACTCTCCACTTCACGCACGCTACACGAAAAGACCGTCCGCACCGTCGTCAACCGCCCATGATGCAGCGCGGCGAAGCTCACAAAATCATGCTCACCCACAAGCTGCTGCGCAGCTTCATGCATCGCAGCAACATCCAGACGCTCTCGAATGTGATGCACAAAGCGACGGTCGCGCAGCGCCCGCATCTCACCCGTGTGCAATGTGTATGAATACGCCTTGCTCGTCGCGTCATTCGTCGGATCAAACAGATGCGAAGTCGGCTCGATGGCACGAACAATCACATCATCAGGCAAACGACTGTTCACCGCACGCAGCAGTCGCTCGGTGCCCCGTTCAAGAGGCCACCCCATACCGCGGCTCCCCATGCCGCCCCCCTCTGCATCTCCAATCGCGTCGCCCGCACCAACATCACCCGCACTCTTCTGCTCCCACGGACTGCAACTGAACGCGGCCACCTGCCCCCACGCGTGCACACCCGCATCCGTACGGCTGCTGCCCTGCAACGTGATCGGCTCGCGCACGATCTCGCGCACCGCCCGCTCCACCACTGCCTGCACCGTGCGCAGCGCAACACGCGGCCGTGTCTCGCCCTCGCGCGTGCCCAGTTGCTCCAAGATCATCGCATCGTGCGCAAGCGCAGCCGTGCCATCAGTCTCCGCGCCCGGCGCCGTCCGCTCGCCAGACGCAAGCCTCCGAGCCTCCTTCGGCGGCGTGTGACTATCCACAAACGGCTCCTGCTTCTGCCACCCGCAGAAGTCCGTCCCGTCATACGCAATGGTCAACTTATACCGCGGCACAACCGCATCGTAGTGAGACTTCCAGCACAGAACGATTGATACGGCTTCTACGATCCTTTGATGCACCGCGACACTTCTGACTTACCGCCCAGTGTGCTCGGAATCGGCGTGACATACTGGAAGCGGGCCGCCGCGATACTCGACATCAACGTGACCGCTCCCGGCAACTTTGAAAGCGGAAGCCCGGTCGCTGAGTGTTCAGCGATCATCAAGTGTCCCAATAGCGACCAACGAATTGCTGTCTTCGTACTCGATGATGAGTCATCGGTAACAGAATCGCTCGTCGAGCGTTGTTTCGCAGCGTGCAAAGCCGCCGGAATGCGCTGTTCCGTCATGATCCTGCGAGATCGCGAGTCACTTCACGAAGCGCAAGACGCACTACAGGATTGGGGCATTGTGCCGAAAGCCAGGCTGTAAATTCCCGATCACGTCAGATTCGTTGACAGAATCGACGCTCGATGACATCCTCACAACGCCGCCGCACCGCTCTCCGCCGCCGGCTCAGGCAGATACCCCTGCTCGCGCGCATGAATATGCACCACCAGCAAGCTCCGCAGCGCAGTCAGATCACGTGTCAGCCTGTTGCGAAAGTACCAAGGCCACGTATGAAACGAGTAATCAACGCGATTCTGCGACACATCCATGTACAACGCCCGCATCGCCTCCGCGAACTCGCGCAGGCCAGCGACTGTCACGTCATACATCGGCACCCAACCAACCGCTTCGATCACGCCCTCATTCTGATCAACGAACAACTCCCGCAGCGAGCGCTCCTTGATCCCGCGCGCCACCGTGTACTCCACGAAGACACTGGCGATCCTCGTTTCAAGGTCACTCCAATGCCCGTGTCGACGTTCGCACGTAAGGCAAATCGTGTACTCTACCGCCAGCCACCTCTCCGCGCACTACGCCGCCCCTCACCTCACCTGCGCCACGACCAGCGTCCGATCATCACTCCGCGCTGCCAGCCCCGCAAACGCCCCCACACTCTCCACGATCGACGCTAGCGTCTCGCTCGCCGTCGCGCCAGTCTTCATCGCATCACGCAGTCGCGATTCGCCAAACATCTCCGTCTTCGCGTTGAACGCCTCCGTGATGCCGTCCGTATAGATCGCCAGCATCTGCCCTGGCTGCAGCTTCACCGTGTGCGTGCCATACTTCGCTTCTTCCACAATGCCCAGCGGGAAGCCGGTGTCGGGATGCTCGATCGCGCGAATCGTCCCATCGACATCGCGCAGCAACGGGGCCGGGTGCCCCGCGTTCGCAAACGTCAGCGTCCGCTGCGTGTCGTCATACACCCCGTAGATCATCGTGACAAAATCGCCCCCGCCGCGCGTGTACCGGCTGCTCAGCGCGCGATTCACAAACTCCATCGCGCGGTCCGGCGGCATGGGTTCGCCCGGCATCAAGTGTGCAATCGCGTGCACAACGGCCATCAGCACGGCCGCGGGCGTGCCGTGACCTGAAACGTCCGCCACCAAAATCCCCCAGCGATCATCCGGCAGCTTGAAGAAGTCGTAGTAATCGCCGCCCGCGCGGGTAGAAGTCTGGTAGTGCGTCGCCACGTCCAGCGTCGCGATCGCGGGCGTCTCACTCGGCAGCAACGACAACTGAATGTCCTGCACCGTCTTCAGCTCCGCGTCCATGCGCTCGTTGGCCTCGCGCAGATCGCGCGACAGCACCAGGTTCTTCGTGCTGCGACCAAACAGCATGCTGGTCTGCACAAACTCCGGGAACTTCTCCGGGTCAAACCCGTTCTCCTCAAAGCTCGTGTGCACCACCATGTTGAACGGTTCGCCATCCTCAAAGTGCGGCACCGCAACAAGACTCTTGGCGTGCTTGAAGTAGTCGTACGCCGGGTCGGCGGGGTCGGCCTTGAAGTGCTGAAGCACGACCGACTTGCCGTTGTGCATCAGCTCGCTGAGCATGCCGCCTTCGAAAATGGGCAGCCGGTTCGTCTCGCGCCACGGATCAGGCTGATGGTTCCACAACGTTGACCGCGTCATCCGCACCCGCGGCTTCTTGAGCCCGCGCCGAGAAATCGCCAGCGTGTGCCCCGGCGCCAGACTGCCGCGCATCCGCCGGGCATACGCCGCCACCATCTCCGCCGGGTCGGTGTACGTACTCACCACGCGCATGGTGTCTTCCACGTGGGCGAGCCGCGCATGCCAAGGCAGGGCTTGATAGTTGATGGGAACGGCATCACCCACAACGACGCCTTCGCGGGCGGGATCGGGCCTCATCAGGTTGATTGGTTGCGTGTGCCCGGCCATAGCTGCGTTCCTTCTGCGTGCGTGTGTGCTTCGATGCCTCAAGGCACGAACACGATACCACTCTCGCCCAAACCATCTGTTCGCACAACGTTCGTATCTTTCGACGGGCGGTTCGCCTATTATGGGAGCGTGAAGGCGGATGCCCCGAACGCTGGGATCGCCTCGTCGTAGCTCTAGCTACGTGCCGCGAAGTTCCGACCCGAGTGGGCGTCGGCCGCGAGCAAGGGAAAGTAGTCAAACACTCGGAGTCATGCACATGAAGATCACGAATCTGCTGTTGGTTGTCGGCGCTGCCGCCCTTGTCGGCATTGCCGGCTGCGAAAAGAAAGAAGGCACCTCAGCAGGTGCCGGCAACGCCCTCGACAAAGTGACCGAAAGCGCCAAGAACGCCGCCAGCACCGCCACCGACGCCGCGAAGGACGCGGGCAACAAGGTCGCGGAAGGCGCCGAAAAGGCCGTCGACGCGACCAAGGACGCCGCCAACAAGGCCACCGAAGGCGCCAAGGACGCGGTTGACGCGGCCAAGGAAAAGGGTGCCGCCGCTGTCGACGCTGCCAAGGAAGGCCTCGCCAAGC
This sequence comes from Phycisphaerae bacterium, assembly GCA_046316615.1. Classification (GTDB taxonomy): domain Bacteria; phylum Planctomycetota; class Phycisphaerae; order Phycisphaerales; family UBA1924; genus BJHL01. The sequence continues at coordinate 15,050 of JBKDAN010000049.1, read as the reverse complement.
TCCAGGCCGAAAGCAAGACCTGGATCGACAACACCGTCACCAAGCAGTGGCCCGAAATGAAGAAGGGCCTCGAAGACGCCGCCAAGAAGGTCGGCAGCATCACCGACGGCGCCAAGAAGACCCAGGCCGAAGGCCTCGTCAAGGACCTCCAGGCCAAGGTTCCGGCCATGGAAAAGCTCGTCGGCGACCTGACCAACTTCAAGGACGGCGACTTCAACAAGCTCTTCACCGAAGCCAAGACCATGTGGGATGGCTTCACGACGAAGCTCGCTGACCTCAAGAAGCTCCTGCCGGCCTAAGCCCGCATCAGCCGCACCAACACGAAAACCTCCGCACTATGCGGAGGTTTTTTCGTGGCATGCTGAGACCGTGTCTCGACGTGAGCAGTTTGGCACAACCGCACGAACTTGACGATCGCGTACGAGCCATTCAATAAGCGTGAAATCGTCTGACTGTGGGTAATCAAAGCGACAGACATTGCGATGCGGATCCAATTTGCAGACTTGTCCCCGTCTCCTCGTGCGGCGGCATCAGACATCGCAGCGCTTCCACGACTCCAACAATCCCCCATGCTCGCCCCCAACACCCCCGCCGGCATTAAGCCCCTGCAGATCATCTATCTCGCCTTCGGTGCAGGTGTCATGATGTTCGTGCTCGCCACGCTCGTGCTGGGCGGGGCAGCACCTGCGCAGCCAACGGGGTCGCCGCCGCCTGCCAACGTGCTGATGTTGGCGCTGCTCGCAGTTGCGCTCGCGTCGGCGGGTGTGGGGTGGTTCTGGTGGTTTCAGAGCGCCAAGCTGGCCGGGCGCCAATGGGCCGCCCGGACCGACGACGAAGCCGGCGCCGCGGCCATGCTCAAGCTCTTCAGCACGCGCAGCGTGCTGGTGGGTGCGATGGCCGAGGGCGTGGGGCTCTTTGCCGCGGTCATCCTGTTTCTGTCGCGCAACCCGCTGGCCCACATCGGCGTCTTTGCAAGCCTCGCCACGCTGGCGCTGCTGTTTCCCACTCGGCAAAAACTGCAGGATTTCGTCCGCCTGGCCACGGAATCATCCCACAAATCCCCCTGAATCACGGCCGCAAGCGGCATCCCCGCATTCCGGCTACAGCCGCTAACATCCCAGGACGATGTTCTTGTCGTCAGTCGCGGTCTGCTATCAGTCCGTCCATGTCCCCCGTCGCTCATGGCTACTTCGGCTCATGTTCATGCACAGGATCGTCTTGCCAACGGCACGCGCCGCAGCAAGATCGAAAGCAAACTGCGCTCCCTGACAATCGCATATCTCTTCATGCTGGGCATCATCCTCGCATCAGCGGTCATGGTGTACCTGCTCGTGACGATGGAAGCTCCGCGCAGCACGCTGTCACAGAAGCGCCTGCTCATTCCGCTGGTCGCGCTGGTGTTCGCGACAACCGGCGCGGTGGGCTTGGTGCTGGGTCGCGTCTTCGTGCAGCAGTCATGCCAGCGCGTGGGCGGCATGGGCGTGCAGCGCGCTGTCGACATTCTCCATCCCGCGTACATCGCAACGCACTGGGCACGCGCCGTGCTGCTCATCGTGCCTGCGATTCTGGGCAGCGTCGCGACGATGATCACGGGTGAAAAGTCGCTGCTGCTGGTGCCATTGAGCTGCGCGTGGATCATGGCATGGCTCACGCCCACAAACGCACGCTTCATGAAGTTCGCCGACGCCTGCTCCAAGAGCAAGTGACGCGGCGAAGTGATTGCCACAACACCAAATGACAAACCGGCGAACTTGCGTCCGCCGGTTGCCCTTGCCTCTCATTGTCTGCAACAACCGAACGTCTGCCCGGCTTGATTACTCGCAGTTGCCGCCCGAAAGAACGTTGAAGAACGCGATCACGTCCTGATCTTCGGGGAAGACTTCGTTGCGGTTGAAGTCGATCGGATCGCAGTTGCCCGTACTGCACGAACCGCCCGAAAGCGTCGTGAAGAAGTCAACGACATCTTGATCTTCAGGGAAGACGCCGTTGTTGTTGTAGTCGATGTCAGCGCAGCCCGCATCGCACTGCACGCTGCTGATGCGGAAGTTGTCCACCGCCGCTTCAACCAGCGAGCCGCCGCCACCTTCGTCAGCCGCCGTGAAGCGCACGCGAATGATGCTCGAGCCGCTCATGTTGGGAACAAACCCGCCTTCGCGCCAGCCGGTGCCCGTGTTGGCCGGACCGACGATCTCACCAACGCTCCACGTGGAGCCGGCGTCGGTGCTGTACTCAATCGTCATGACGTCTTCGTTGGGGAACGACGTGCTGGCGTTGTTGATGAACCAGCGCTGGTAGCTCACAACAGGCGTGTCATACGCAGCGACGTTGTAGTCCACGGTCGTCAGCACCGTGCGGCCGTTGTCAACGTCAGCTTCACCCAGGTTGTTGCCGTTGGTGCCCTGACCCGTGAACCAGCAGTTGGTGCCATCAAAACCGCTCGCAGGCTGCGCAGCGGTCTGGAGCGGATCGCCCCACGTCCAGTTGCCAGCGGTTGCGGTGTCAGGACCGACAACCCAGCCCGCATTGTTGTCTTGCAGACCAGTGACCTGCTCGATCGTGCCGTCATCAACAGGCACGCTGAAGCTCGTCCCAGCAAGGCAGCCGAAGGGGAAAGCAAATGTGCCCGCGCCAGTGCCGAACGTAAAGCGGTACTCGAGAGTCTGACCGCACAAACCCGCCGGAATCGTCGCGCTGAACCGGTTGTTGCCGATGGGCTCCATCGAAGCGGCGTAGAACTGGTTGCCGGCGCTGTGGCGGTAAAGCACAGTCGCCGAACCCGCCGTCACACTGCTGGTGCCCGGAAGAGCCTCAACAACAACCGTGAGCGGCTGACCGCTGTCGATACGCGAGGGATTCGCCGAAACCAGCGAAGCATTGAGGCGAGCATCAAACGGCGGCACCGTGATGCCGTGATTCACAAAGCCCTGACGGATGACGCTGTAGTTGGGCGTGCCATTGCAGATACGGCCGTCATCGTCGTCAACCGTGAGATACTCAATCGCAGTTTCGGGGTGCATCGAGTTGAGACCGATGCCGCCGTTGGTGAGGATCGCCCAGTCAACGTGCGTCTGACGCGCCAGCTCAAGGCCCTGCGTGGAGCCGTACGTGTTGATGAAGCCGGTGCGAATGTCCCACGTCACGCCGCCCAGAATGAGACCGCACGTGTGAATCGCCGTGGACGTGCAGGGATACTGGCGGTTGGCGGTGTCGGGGTTGCGAACAAGGCCGTTGGTCGCCGTAAAGCCGCGGCCCATGACAGCGTCGTTGTAAATCAGCAACGCCATGCTGTCCGAGAAGCCTTCACCAAACGCGCCCTGCGCAAGGCCCAGGCGATTGACGATGTGGTGACCGTACTCGTGAGCGACAACGCTGGGAATGGCGCTGTTGTTGCACTGCGTGGTGCCCGAAAGGCCCGACGCAAAGAAGTTCGTGCTCGTCCCGTTGTAGAACGCGTTGCACACATCATTCAGCATGACGTTGATGGTCATGCGTGCCGGCGCGGTGCTCGTGCCAAGAGTGTCGAGCGTTGAAGCGAACGTGGGCGCGCGGTCTGCAAAGAAGTTGCGCGTCACGGTCGTGTGAATAAGCGCGTTGAGCTGCGATGTGGGGTTCTCGCTGGGCGTTGCGTTGAGGGTGATCGTCGCGGGGACGCCCGGCGTGACGCTCTGGGTGACGCTGATTTCGCCATCGATCAAGCTATCGACCACGCCGCGGGCGGCGTTGGTAGCGCTGACGGTGAGGTTGACCGGCGCCGTGCCGCTCCACGGAATCGTGAAGTTGCCGTTGCGATCGGTTGTCACGGTCGTGCCCGTGCTTTGTTCCGTCACGCGGATTTCAGGAATATCGGTGATCGCAGGCGGATTCGTGGGAATGTCCGCCGTGTTGTTGGGGCTCGCGAAGCCGCGCACCTGGCCCGTGATGTCCGCGTGAAGAATCTCAGAGCGAGCATGGATCAGTTCGTTCGTGCTTGCATCAACGAAGAACGTGAAGCGCTGCATCTTGCTGACGTCAGCCATCTCGCCGACGAACTTCCACGCCTTCACCGGCTCCATCCGCTGATCAAAGTCGCCTTCGCCAAAGAACACCACCAGCTCGGGCTGCGACCATGTGTCGAGCGCTGCAAAGCGGTTGATCTTGCTCGCCGTGGCGATAGCTTCCTGCGGAGTGACCGTCACCGCTGCAAAGCCGCCTTCAGGCATCTTCGCAAGACGCCCGCTGGCAAGCACAACTTCGTGAGCCATGGCGCCATTGACCTGCGCGTTCTTCACCAGCACACGACCCTGGCTGAGTTCAACAGGCAGGCCATCCAGGTACTGGTCGTACGCAAAGACCGTAAAGCGACCCATCGCGATCGGGTTGACCCGCCGGAGGCGAAGGTCAAGGTCACCAACTTGGAACTGCTGGCCATACGTGGCAAGCCAAGCATCAGCGGCAGCCTCGGCAGTCGCGCCGCTGTTCATCGGCACGCCATAGAACATCGAGGGCCGGCCCTCGATCATCATGGTCTGGACACCGGGGAAGTCAGCCGCGACATCTCGCGCGGCTTGGTCTGCACCCAAGGTCTGGCCAGCAGCAAGCACAAGCACCAACGCCAAAGACGATCCAACGATGCGACGATTCATCCGGGCTCCTTCCGCGAACGGGAGCGAAACAGAAGACCACCGGACGCAACGCGTTCGGTGGACACAATCCCCAGCCCCGATAGCAAGCCGTGGCGAACAGAGCTGTTCGCCGTGACGACGGACCGGACCCATACGTCCGAAGGACCCGCCGCGGTTGCATCAAGTCAGCCTAACGCACAGTTCACAATTGTGCAAGGCTTATTTTGACGGAAGAACGCGTTCTGGCCCCCACGGATGTATGGGCAATGCGGTCTGGACTGTTCTCGCCCCGTCAATATCGCAGTAATTCAGCGCATTTACGGCGAATTTGATTGGCATTCCTCCCTGGACAAGTACAATCTTCCAGGGTTCCTTCGATCGGGTCGGCGGAGAGATGTGCATGGTCCAGCAACTTGCTACTCGTTCGAAACAGCTTGCGTTGCTGGCTGTCGGCTGTGCATCACTGCTCGCCACAGCGGCCCAAGCCGACCCCACGTGGGGTGACAACCTCATTTTTAACGGTGATGCAGAGCAGGGCACGACGTCACCCAATGGGCAGACAGTCGTCCCAATTCCCGGTTGGTCCGTGACAGGCTCACTCACGGTGAATACCTACGGCGCAACGCCTTCGCTGCCGGATACCGCGCACGCGGGCATCAACCCCGGCTCACAGTTTTTCGCAGGTGGACCGTGGTCAACAGTGACGCAGGCGATTCAATGGGTTGATCTTGCGCCTTTCGTGCCGGTGATCAGTCTGGGCGGAGCACGATTTGAACTTTTCGGCTCGTTTGGCGGTGTTGCAAACCAAGAAGACGGCGCTCGCATGGTCGTTGTGTGGCTCGATGCCGCAGGGCAAAGCCTGCGGACAGACACGCTGCTGGGGCCCAACATCTTCGAGCGCGACAACCGCACCGTGCTCGTCAATCGTCGCAGTGAGGGCATCTTGCCAGCCGGCACGCGTTCGGCCCGGGTCATCCTGCTCATGACCCGCGTGACCGGACCCGCAAACGACGCGTACGCGGATGACCTGCGGCTGATTGTGTATCCCGGGCCCTGCTCGGACCTGGACATCAACAACGATCAAGTTGTGCCCGACGATCGTGACGTGACGGCGATGTTCGAGATCCTCGCCGGCGCGACCTGCGAGGCGTGCGATACGCCCGACTTCAACGATGACTGGATCTTCCCGGATGACCGCGATCTGGTCGACTTCTTCCAGGTCCTGGCTGGCGGCCCCTGCGGCGACTCGTAAGGACGAGTCGGCTCCGTTTCCAGATCCGGACCTCTTTGCGCAGATTTCAAGATCACCGCAACCCCTGTCACTGCCCAGACGGAAGATGGACAAGCAGGAAGTCTTGCCGCCGCGACTTCCGATGGGGCGTGTCCTCGCGTCGTGTTCTCGGACGGTTCTCGTCCGACGCTGAGCTACTCGCACCGCGCACAACGTCCGGCATTCATCCTCGCCGATGAATTCCGGTGAGATTCGCTTGCAAGTCAACCATCTTCGGGCACACTGAGCAGGTGAACTGTCGTTGATCGGGGATTGAAATTGGGCAGGGGACCAGCTTGCGCAAACCGGCGATCGCCGGAGTCGCAAGTCATGGGTCGTCGTTTGGGCTTTCGTCCGTTTCTGGGTCAGTCATCGCGGAGATCAGTCTCATGACCAATCGCTCTCGTCCTCGCTCCCATACTGCTGTGCTCGCACAGGTCGCAGGCTTCGCATTTGTCGCGACGCTCGCCGCCTCAGCGCACGCCGCGGATTCCGCAGGCCTGCTCGCCCGCATGACCGGCAAGTCAGTCCAGCCGGCGACCGGCGCAACACCCGAGTACGTGCCGCAGCTCATTGATGCCGCGTATGACGTGGGCTTCGCCGACGCTCGCACCAACACCAGCATTCAGCACGACATCGCCCGCGTGATGGTTGATCCCAGCTTCATCATGACGCTGGGTGATCCCACCAACCCCACCGAAGCGATCCACGCATGCTTCGCAAAGAACCCCGACGGCTCCGTGCCCGAACCGGAAGTGATCGCCACCGTCAACCAGTTCATTCTCGACAGCTTCAGCGGTCGCTACCAGTTCTTCAGCGGCGAACCCAGCTGGGCGAGCAACGTGGGCACGCCGGTCAACCTCACGTGGAGCTTTGTTCCCAACACCGTGAATATTCCCAGCGGCGTGGGTGAGCCTGCCGCCAACAGCGCGCTGTTCGAGCCTGGCACGAACACGATGGACGACCGCTTTGGCGGCAACCGCGCCCTCTGGATCAGTCAGTTCCAAAGCGTCTTCAACCGCTGGCAGGCCCTGACCGGTGTCAACTACACCCGCGTCACCGCCGCCGGCGTTGACTGGGACGCCGGCGCAAGCTGGGGGACCGGAGGCAACGGCTCCACCATCGGCGACATCCGCATCGGCATGAAGCCCATCGACGGCGCGAATGGCATTCTCGCTTACAACGCAAGCCCCACCAACGGTGACATGGTGCTGGACCAGAATGAGAACTGGGGCACCAGCGCAAACACGTACATCTTCCTGCGCAACGTCGTCGCTCACGAACACGGTCACGGCCTGGGCATGGCGCACGTCTGCCCGATCACCACCGCCCCCGCACAAGGCAAGCTCATGGAACCCTTCTATGAGGATCGCTTTGACGGCCCGCAGCAGGATGACATCCGCGGCGTGCAGCGTCGGTACGGCGATATCTATGAACCCAACAGCACGCCTGCTGCAGCGTTCAACCTCGGCACGCTCGCTGCCGGCACAGCGACCAACATCGGCACAGGGTCGGGTGTGCCCAACGGTTCGACCGCGGGACTCTCTGGTGCGGAGACCGACTTCTACCGCTTCACCGTTGATCAGCCTCGTCTCATCAACGTGTCCGTGACGCCCGTCGGCACGACGTACCTGAACGGAGTGCAGAATGCCAACGGCTCATGCTCCGCTGGCGCCAATATCAACGCGCTGAACCAGCACGACCTGGTGCTCGCCGTCGCGCCACCAAGCGGCACGGGCATCGGCACCGCGTACATCACCGTGAATGCTCAGGCCGCCGGCGCGGCAGAAAGCCAGACCACGGTGCTGGTGAATGCAGGCGACAACTTCCTGCGCATCAACAACGACACGGACACTGCGTCAATCACGCAGACGCAGCTGTACACGGCTCAGATTCAGGTGCAGGGCACGAACCTGACCACCAACGCGAGCGACGGCACCTTCGCCGACAAGGTCACGGTGGGCTGGTCGAGCGTCGCCAACGCGACGCGCTATCGCATTCGGCGCAACACGACCAACAGTCTTGTTGGCGCGGTCGCCGTCGCAACCATTGATGCGCCGACGAACACGTTTGATGACACGACCGCAGTGCCCGGCACGCAGTACTTCTACTACTTCGCTGTCGAGCAGTTCGGCAGCGGCATCTTCCGCGAAGCGCAGAACAGCGGCGCGGGTGATGCAGGTCGTCGCAACGCGGCGCCCACGGCGAATGCTGGCACTGACCAGACCGTCACCGATACGGACAACAGCGGCAGCGAAACCGTGACCCTCACGGGCTCTGCCACGGATATCGACGGAACCATCGGCACCTATACCTGGCGCCGCCTGGGCAACGTGATTCTGACGGGCCAGACCGGCAACGTTTCGCTGCCTGTCGGCACGCACGTCATCGAACTCACCGTCATTGACAACAACAACGTGACGGGCGTCGACACCGTCACGATCACGGTCAACGCCCCGGCCCCCACCGGCTGCGACAGCATCGACTTCAACAACGACGGCGTCTTCCCCGACGATCAGGACGTGGTCGACTTCTTCGCCGTGCTCGCAGGCGGCGCGTGCACCGCATGCAACGACATCGACTTCAACAACGACGGCGTCTTCCCCGACGATCAAGACATTGTTGACTTCTTCAACGTGCTCGCCGGCGGCAATTGCCCGTAAGTCTGTACGTTGCATCCGCAACGGGCAGCAAACTCGTATCCCACACGGGGCGCTCCGAAACGAGCGCCCCCTGTTTCTGAATGGATCGTGGCTTCTGGCGTTCGCTATCGGGCCATCTCGCGGAGTCGCTCTCATCATGTTCAAGCGCATTGTGTGCTGTGTCGCTCTCTGCTCGCCTCTTGCGCTCGCGCAAGAGCACGGCGATCTCTTTGACCCCACCCTCATCGATCCTGCGTTTGATGTCGCGTATCCCGATGGCTCCACGCTGACCTCAATTCAGCGCGAGATCGCAGCCGCCGTCGCGCTCAACGCGCGCGGCCTGCCCACCACGATGCATCTGGCGGACCCCGAAAACATGGGCACGGTGCAGGCCTGCTGGGATCCTTCAGGTCCAGCCCCGACCGCCGCGGAACTCGCCGCGATGCAGGCGCTGCACACGGTGGGATTCAACCCGCGCTATCAACTCAACGGCAGTTGGTCGCCCGCGCAAGGATCGCCCGTCACCATCACGTGGAGTCTGGTGCCCGACGGGCTCAACATTCCCAGCGGCAACGGCGAGCCTGCCGCCAACAGCACGCTCTTTGCCAACATGGACTCGCGATTCGCGAGTCAAGGCGGCCGCGCCACGTGGATCGCGCAGTTTGAAGCCGTCTTCGCTCGCTGGTCCGCCATCTCAGGCATCAACTACGTGCGCGTCAGTGCGCCGGGCCAGCCGTGGGACGACGGCGCAGCCTGGGGCAGCGCAGGCAATGGCACCACCCGCGGCGATGTCCGCGTCAGCAGCAAGCCCATCGACGGCGGCGGTCGCGTGCTCGCGTACAACTTCTTTCCGACCGTAAGCGACATGGTCATGGACTCGGCCGAGAACTGGGCCAACGCCAACAACTCGTTTCGCTTTCTGCGCAACACGCTGGCGCACGAACTGGGACACGGACTGGGCTTCGCTCACGTGTGCCCCGTCAATCAGTCCAAGCTCATGGAACCCTTCCTCTCCACGAGCTTTGACGGCCCCCAGCAAGACGAGCTGCGCGCCGCTCACGCCAACTATGGCGACGCCTTTGAACCCAACGGCACAACCGCCAACGCCTTCGATCTTGGCACGCTCGCCGCAGGCGCGATCATCGATCTTGGCGCCGTGCCCGCACCCGCAGTCGCGAACGGCTCCCTGCTGAGTCTCACGTCCTCGGGCGATCGTGATCTGTTCAAGTTCCGCCTCAACGAGCCCCGACTGCTGCGCGTCACGGCAGTACCCATCGGCAGCACCTACAACGAAGGCCCGCAAGGTTCTGGTGAAGGCGGCGGCTGCGATGCAGGCGTGGCGCAGAACTCGCTGACAGCCGCAAACCTCATTCTCACCGCGCTGAATGTGGATGGCACCACACCCGTCAACGCTGCGGATGTGAACCCCGAAGGCCAGACCGAAACGCTCGCCGGAGCACTCTTCAGCCAGGGCGTCAGCTACGTCCGCGTCTCTTCCAATGCTCCGCTGGGCCCCGTGCAGTTGTACACGCTCCGAGTCGAAGTGCTGAGCGCCAGCCTCAAGCCCGTCGCCAGCGATGGCACGTTCACGGACAGGGTCACCATCTCGTGGCCCGCCATTCCGGATGCGACCAACTACCGGCTGGTTCGCAACACCATCAACAGCCCCGGCGCCGCCGAAACGCTGACGACCACCACCGCCACCTCGTTTGAAGACACCACAGCCCTGCCTGGCGTGAACTACTTCTACTTCCTGCAGGTCAGCCAGTCAGGCGGCACCGGCTTCCGCACCACAACGCTGGCAGGCAACGGCGAACTGGGGTTCCGCGCCCAGTCCCCCTGTGCATCCATCGACTTCAACAACGACGGCGTCTTCCCCGACGACGCCGATGCCGCCGACTTCCTCGCAGTACTGGCAGGCTCGGGCTGCCCCGAGTGCAACGGCATCGACTTCAACAACGACGGCATCTTCCCCGACGATCGCGACATCGCCGACTTCCTCAACGTCCTCGCAGGCGGCGAGTGCCCCTGACTAGAGACACCCTGACCCAGCACCCACGCCCCCCACGCCCGCACGCGCGATAGAATCGCCCGCATGTCCCCCACTCCCACCACCCCCTACGCCGCCGGCCAGCGCGTTCGCGTCACCCAGCAGTTGCCCCACCTGGGCAACGGTCGCCCCACGTTCAGCACCTCCATCGAAGGCACGGTGCTGGGCTTTGAGCAGATGAAGACCGGCAGCTGGTTTGCCCACAGCAAGGACAAGAAGCTCTGGCTCGACCGCCTGCAAGTGCGCAAGGACGACGGCGAAATCGTCTACGTCAACCTCGACCAGTACTCGTCGGTTGAAGTGCTGTAAGGCACGGACCAGAGAACGGAGAACAGAGAACAGGAACAAACCATCTCTGCTCTCCGTTCTCCGCTCTCCGTTCTCCGTTCTCCGATCTCTTCTCTCCCCCCCATGTCCCGCTCCCTCGACATGATCGCGTCGGTGCGCCTGGTCGTGGGCCTTGAAGTCCACGTGGAACTTGCCACGCGCACCAAGGTCTTCGCTCGCGTGGCGAGCCCTGCGCACGCAAGCGTGGGCGATGTGGAGCCCAACACGCTGATCGATCCGGTGGTGCTCGCGCTGCCCGGCGCGTTGCCCGTCCTCAACAAGCAAGCCGTTGAGATGTCCATGATGGTCGGCTTTGCCCTCCGCTGCTCCATCGCCGACCTCACCAAGTGGGACCGCAAGAGCTACTTCTACCCCGACTTGCCCAAGGCCTACCAAATCAGTCAGTACGACCTGCCTGTGTGCTTCGATGGCAGCGTCGATCTGCCCGCCGTCGACGACAAGGGCTTCCCTGATCTCACCAAACCCTCCAAGCGCATCGGCATCATCCGCGCCCACCTCGAAGAAGACGCTGGCAAACTCCTGCACGAAGCGCCCGGCGGCTTCGCGATCGACTACTCCATCGCTGACTACAACCGCGCCGGCACGCCGCTGCTCGAAATCGTCACCCAGCCCGACTTTGATGACGCCGACGATGTCGTGCTCTTCGCCAAACTGCTACGCAACGTCTGCCGGTTCCTGGGCGTGTCCGAAGGCGTGATGCAAAAGGGCCACATGCGCTTTGAGCCCAACATCAACTGCGTGCTCACGCTCCACGACGGCCGGACCATCAAAACCCCCATCGTCGAAGTCAAGAACCTCAACAGCTTCAAGAGCATCAAGGGTGCCATCGACGCCGAACTGCGCGACCAGCCCGCCCGCTGGGTCCAAGACGGCCGCGAAATGGGCCCCAGCACCAAAGTCACACGCGGCTGGGACGACCACGCCAACCGCACCTTCGTGCAGCGCGAAAAGGAAGACGCGCAGGACTACCGCTACTTCCCCGATCCCGACATCCTCACGCTGACCATCGACGACACATGGAAGCATCGTGTCCGCGAATCAGTGCCCGAACTGCCCATGCAGCGTTTCGAGCGCTACGTCAACGAAGCCAGCTTGGGCGTGAAGGAAGCCTTCGCCCTCGTCGAAGAGCGCGATGTCTGCTTCTTCTACGAGCAGATCGTCGATGCCATGACCCTGCAAGGCATCGAGCGCCCCCGCGCAGGCAAAGTCGCTGCCAATCTCGTGCTGCAACAAGCCTTCAAGCGCGCCAACGAACGAAGCGTCCTCGCCAGCGAACTGGGCATCACCGCGTTGCAAGCCGCCGCTATCGGCATCCTGCGTGAACAAGGCAAACTGGGCAACCAAGCTGTTGACGAGCTCTTTGATCTGCTGTGCAGCTCAAGCGAATCATCGCCGCACAGCACAGCCCACGCTGCAACTTCGCCGCAAACTACATTCGCTGCTGTCGAAGCGGTCGCTCGCGACAAGAACCTGCTCATCGTGCGCGACGACGCAGCAATCAACGCCGCCATCGATCAAGTCATCGCCGCCAACCCCAAAGTCGCCGACGACGTGCGCTCAGGCAAGGTCCAAGCCGTGGGCCGCCTGGTGGGTGAAGTCATGAAGCTCGCCGCAGGCAAAGGCGACGCAAAGACCGTGCGCGAAGAGCTGCTCAAGCGGCTCACGCCCTGACTCAATCCACCGGAATCTCCCACGATTCACTCGGATCAGGCCCCTTCGCGTGCGTGTGCACATACACAGACCACATCGCAGGCTGACCGTCCTCATCGTTGTTCGAGGGCGGCATCTCCACAGGCACCACAAACGTTGCGACCGCTCGCACCACATCTCGCTTCGCCGCGCTGATCTTCTCCGCATCCATCACTTGAGCAGTCTTCGACCACAGCAACTCGTACTGCTTCCCCACAGGCTTGTCACATCGCAGCGTCACATCAACAGCCTGCACCGCCGCTGACTTCCGCACGCTTCGCTCCACCACAATCCGCAGCGGCTCACCACGTCGCGCCCGCACGCGATCAACCATTACACGCATCGACGCCGCATGCCGCGAGTACCACAGTCCGCCGCCGCTCACCAGCATGTATCCCGCGGCGTACAGACTCGCAAGCGCGGCAGGCAGCAACAACCAAAGCTTGTTGCGATCCTCCTGCGACACCGACACCCAGCCGTAAATGCCCACAAGCAACGTGAGAGCCAGCAGCACGCCGCCGCCAAGCAGTTTCGTCAACCACCGCGCCCGAACGCTCGATGCACTGCGCAGCTCCCACAACGCAGGCGTCACACCCCGCACCAGCGTCATCGACACCTTTCTCGCCTGTGGCAAAGCCCCCATGCCAAACGACACCACCGACATGCACGCCAACAGAAAGAACGCAAACGGCTCCGCACGCGAGCCCTTCAGCAAAAACCCCTTCTCCGGCGCACGATCACTGACCCACACCGACACGGACGATCCAGCCGCGAATCGCGCCGCAAGCTCCTGATACTTCGGCCCCTCCATCAGCAGTATGCAATCCGCCGCGTAGATCCGCTCGCTTTCATAGCGAGCCCCGTTGTATTCATACGTAAACGTGATCCACACGCGACCGTGAACACGATGCCGGGGTGTCTGTGCATCACTCCGCGTCACGATGCCCTGTACCTGCGTGGTCGCTTGATTGAGTACAAATTGATCAAGCAGCGCCCGAGCCTGGAAAACCGCGAAAATCGCCGAAGCGATCATGAACAAGATCCAGATCCACCGCATGCTCGCCCCTTACCTGATGCGTGAAGCCAGATCGGCTTCCAACGCCACTACTCCACGGTCACAGGCCACACAGCTTTGTAGTCCGGCCCCGCCGCATGCGTGCGCAGCCGCAGCGCCCAATCAAATCGATGATCAACCTGACTCTTCGCACTCGTCGGCATGGTGCTCACCGGCAGATCAAAAGTCACCACACCCCGCACCACGCCATCGCCGTCCGCCATCACCCCGCCCGCCTGCAACGGGCTGTGCAGTTCACTCCACGCCTCGCGCTTCTTCACGCTGCGACTCTTGCCCGCGCCGGTCACAATCGTCTCCGTGCACACCAGCGACACATCCATCGCATCCACCGGGCTCCCGCTGCGCACCGGCTGCTCCACCACCACCAGCAGCTTCTTCCCGCGCACAGGCCGCGGCGAGTCCAGCATCACCCGCGCATCCGCAAACGCCCGACTCACCCAAAACACCCACGCCCCCACACCAACCGCCACAACCGCGCACGTCACACAGAACCCCGCGAAAATGTAAAACGCCACATCAACCTGCTGCCACGCCACCATCGCCACATAGTGCCCACCCACTCCCGCCAGCGTCGCAAGCCACACGCCCCCACCCACCAGCAGCGTCATCCACTTCGTCAACAAACTCACACCAGGCGACAACTCCCACAATGGCGGCGTCGCCCCCTCCACCGGCGCAGGCTCGCGCACGCGCGACGCCAGCAGGAACATGCCCGCACCCACCGCAATCGCGCTCAAACCGATGATCAGAAACGTGTATGGCTCGTGCCGCCACTCCTTGACGAGAAACCCCCTCTCCTCAGAACCAGGGCTGACAAACACCGGCACCTGCGAACCCGCCGGAAATCGCGCCACCACCGACGTCGCTCGCGTGCTGCCCTTGACGTCATAGTCCGCAGCGTTGATCCGCCGGCTGGCGTACGTCACGCCGTTCACTTCGTACTGATAGGCGATCTCAGCCCGATACCGCTTGCGGTTCTTCCGCCCGCGATACTCCTGCACCCGGCTCTCCGTCACCGTGCCTTCCACCTGCTTGGCCGTCTGATTCAGAGAATGTTGCAGCCACACCGCCGGCCCCATGAAAAAGGCCAGCACGCCGCCCGCCAACGCGATGATGAGCCCGAACCAGCGCATGCTCGAATCCTCCGCATTCCACCCGTGGTGATCCGGCATTCATCGGCCAAACCGTGTGGCCGCCCGTGTTCTTCGCGTTCTTTCGGGTTCAGTTTACAGCATTGCACACTGCGCGCTTCAGTTCGACACCTCCTCGGCACCCGCCCGCCGCCGCCGCCCCAGAAACCCCCGCCCCCCCCACAACGCCCCGCCGCCCACCAACCAACCCGACCAAAGGGGGGGAGGACCAAGAACACTGGCGG
>JBKDAN010000048.1:0-20171 GCA_046316615.1 Phycisphaerae bacterium | reverse complement strand
CGATGAAAGTGCATGGCGCAGCGTTTGATGGCCGTGTGCATCACATCGCCACTGGCAGCGGCGACCCAGTCATACTTGTTGAGTTCCGCCGATGCGACGCGCCGTATCTTGCCAAACTCGCTCGTGAGCGATTCCTCTCGCGTTATGGCGTGTACTTGGCGTTTGCCGCGTTCGCGCTAGCGTCGCTCGTCGTGCTTGCCATTTCACTCTACGTTGACGGCGAGTTCGACTACATCTTTGCTCGATAGCTGCGCCGCCATTGATTGTCGCAAACTAGGTGCATATTCCGCGCAGAACTGTGCAGGACAATCGGCCCTCCCGCCTAGTTCGTCGCCCGCATTGGCAGCGTCGTCGCCACCATGCCAGCCCCCACGCCCGCCGCGACCGCCCACCACTCAAACCCTTCATCCGCCCGCGATGCCGCGTACACCCCCAACATGCCCACCACGAGCAGCCCCGCGCCCACCACCCGGCACAGCATCCACGCACGCCGCCGTAAAGCCGTCAGGAACGCTGCCAGCCAGAGGGGGACCGAAAGCCGCTTCATGGCGAGAAACACGAGCAGCCCGCCGACAATGGCAGCCGCGAGCACGCTGGGCCATAGAACCTCGCGCTCCCATTCTTCTTTCAGTCGCACTTCGAGCAATACCTCACGAGCAACTTCTCGCAACGTACGTCCGTCGGTCGGCACAGCACCGTCATCCGCCGCAATCACGGCCTCGGACCCCGCGACGGTAATCGGCACAGCCGTGCGGTTTGTTGGCGATGATTGACTCTGCACGCGCAACCCCTTTCCCCTTCTGGCGAAAGTCTGAAATGAGGGTAGCGACCGATCACGCTCCACCCATCACGTTGCCGCCGCCTTCACCATCGCCACCACGCCCGCCCGCATCGCAGCCGGGAGCGTCGGCCATGCCGCGATGATTGCCGCCAGGTCGGGATCGGTGGGCGTCGCCCGGGTCGGTTCCGCAGCGGGTTGCGTAGTTGAGCGCGGGGCGTGCGCCGTAAGTCCCGTGTTTCCAGCGGTTCCCATCTGACTCTTAATCAGCGGGTCGAAGGTTCGAGTCCTTCGGGGGGCATTTTCTCACGAACCCGCGCCACCCTGCGGCTCGTCGCACCACCCCCCCAATCTGCAAGTGTTTCCGATCCCCTCCGTCAGGCGGGGTCTTGTTGCGTCTGTCGCGAGTATCGCGGTGTTCCGCTCCGCAGCGGCCCTGGGCTAAGTCTATTGGTATGGCGCATCTCGGCCGTGTCGCTCCGGGGGAACGCCGCGGCATCGTCGATGTCCGTCGCCCAGCGCGTCTGACCTTCGCCCATGCGCGATGCAATCGTCCGAGGCAGCCCACCCAGCCCACGAGCCAACTTGTGCCGCGAGACTCTCGCCGCAATCCGAAGCCGCCACGCGGTGATATTGGCGAGGAACGTTCTTGTGCAAGAAGCGCGGCCTGAAGCACGCGTGTCGATTGGAGCACGCTGTCGAGATGTATCGTGAGATCTGAACTTTGATGCCGACGCGCCTTGTCTGATCCAGCGCCGCCGCAAGCGTGCGAATGGTCCGCGATGTTCAATCCACGTGCCGCTCGCCAAGTTCCAGCGAACTGATCGACGCCGCATAAACGTCGCTGTGCTCTGCTAGTGGGCGCAACCCCTTCGCCGCAAGCTCAACTCTGCAACCCGTGCGCGCCGGCCCCGTGCTTCTACGTTCACGCAAGTCACTCCGGCAATCGCCGCTTCACCCGCCGAACCGTCCTCCCACGCATGCGAGTCTTTGCCGGCAAGCAAGTCCTTCCCAACTCCGATCTTCGCGTAGAGAGCGGGACGTGCACGCGATACGGCGACGACAGCAAGAGTCTGCGGCCATCTTCCGCCAGTATCTCCACGCCGAAAATCCAGAAAAACCGCGCGTTTGATGTCGCGACACTGTCGCGGATCGTGTTTACATGGGTGGCGGCTCCGTCCGGAGGCGCGATTAGTGGAGCACTGAACCATGCAACAGAACAGAGTTCGTCTCGCATCGTTGTTGTTCGTCCTCGCAGGCGCCACGTGGTCGGCATGCGGCCAAGCAGTCACCAGCGCCTTCACGTACCAAGGCGATCTTCGGGACCAAGGCTTGCCCGTTGAAGGATTCGCCGACCTTGAGTTCAGCATCTGGTCCGCCGCCAGTGGGGGCGTGCAAATTGGCGCCACACAGACCGCGCTGGGTGTCACCCTCGTGAACGGGCGCTTCGCCGTGCCGCTCAACGCAGCCGGCGAATTCGGCATCAACCCGTTTGATGGTCAGAAGCGCTGGCTCCAGATCGCCGTTCGGTCGACCAACTCCGGCGGCGTGTTCACCTCCCTCTCGCCTCGTCAGGAACTCACCGCAACGCCTTACGCGGCCTACGCGTTGAGTGCGGCAACGCTGGGCGGTCAGTCCCCGGCGTTCTTCCAAAACGCGGCGAATCTCACAGGCGCACTGCCCGATGCTCGCCTCTCCAACAACGTCCCGCTGCGGAGCTCGAACCAGACCTTTAGCGGATCAAACACCTTCACCGGGGCAAATCTCTTCAACAACACGAACAACACATACCTGGGCAACGGTGCCGGCATCACCGCGCTCAACGCATCAAACATCACCGCGGGAACGCTGCCAGATGCGCGGCTGTCTTCCAACGTCCCGTTGCTCAATGGGCTCAACACCTTCAGTGCGCCCGTCACGTTCCAAAGCACCACACTCTTTGGCAACTCGATCGGTGTCGGCCTTCCAAACTCCAGCGCGTTCCGGCTGCAGCTTACCGGCGGCAGTGGCCCGTGGCGGGGCGGTGTCGCTGCGGGTGGCAACTCGAACGCGACGGTGCTGGGCGAACTCAACAGCTTCGCGACGCTGGGCGGCCACAACGGCCTGCTGAGCGCCTGGGCTCCGCTCATCATCAACCCCACGGGCACGGCACTGGGCATCGGCACGGGCACGACCGCGCCTGTCGCGCCAGTACACATCTCCAACTCGTCCTTCTTCCCGTTGCTCGTCGAGAGCAACAACCCGGCCGGCACGTGGTTCAATCTTCGCAACTCTTCGACTGGTGGCACGCACTGGCACTTGATCTCAACAGGCTCGGGCAACGGCGGCGGCGCGGGGCGTCTGTTGATCGGCACGGGCGCCAGCCACAACTCCTCAAACGGTGAGGTCCTTTCGCTCGCGTCGACGGGTCAGGTCGGTGTCGGCACAATCGTGCCCGCCGCCACGTTCCATGTGTTCAATGGGTCGGACGCCTCCCTGGTCGGCGGCGGTCACATCATCTCCGGCGATACCGTCGGTCTCAACATCGTCATGGACAACAACGAGATCATCGCGCGCAACAACGGCGCAGCGGCGCCGCTCTACCTGAACCAAGGCAGCGGGAACGTGATCGTGCCCGTGCTGGAAATTACGGGCGGGAGCGACGTTGCAGAACCCTACGACGTTGCGGCGACAGCAGGTGTCGAACCGATCGCCGGAATGGTCGTGGCGATCGATCCCGACGACGTGGGCAAGATGCGCGTGGTGAGCGGCGCGTACGACCGCACGGTTGCCGGCATCATCAGCGGTGCCAACGGCATCACGCCGGGCATCACGCTCACGCAGACAGGCACAATCGCAGACGGCGACATGCCGGTGGCCAGCATCGGACGCGTGTGGTGCTGGTGCGACGCCGATCAGGGCGGGCCTATCAGCGCGGGCGACATGCTCACGACCTCGGACACGCCCGGTCACGCCATGAAAGTGAACGACCATGCACGCTCGCAGGGTGCCACGCTCGGCAAGGCCATGTCTTCGCTTGAATCCGGCAAGGGGCTCGTGCTCGTCCTCGTCAGTCTGCAGTAACGCGTTACTCAACGCCGTCCGCGGCGGAACTCGCGGGCGGCGATTTGTGAACTCTGAAAGGAAAGGTCGCTCCATGAAGAAGCTCACCGCTATCGCTGTCATGCTCGTCATCGCCGGTTCAGCCCTCGCCGCGGGCGACGCCATCGTGAAGCCGGGCCAGAGGCTCACCAATGAGCAGGTCGCGAACCTAAAGGGCGACGACGCGTTGAATGTGACGCAACTGCAGGCGCATGATCTGCTGAACTGGGACGACCCGCGCGTTGCCCAGAACGCGGACGCCTCACAAATCGTCGACGCGCCGCTGACAATCGATAAACGCAACTTTCGCACGATGGATCTGAAGAACGCAGCTCCGGGCCGGGTCAGCGTTGCGTTCAGGCCGGGCACGACGCGGATGGAGCAGGCCGCCGTGCATGCAAAGCTCGGGATGACCGAGAAGTGGCGCTCGCGCGTGGTGGCGAACCTGTGCAGAGTCGAGCGCGACGGCGCTGATCTGGCGGCGGTCGTCAACGCCTACCTCGACGAGCCGAGCGTCATGTTCGCCCACCCCATCGCAATGGCTTACGCGGATGTCACGCCCAACGACACGCAGTACTCGCAGCAGTGGGCCATGGCTGCGGCCAATGGCGGCTGCGCAGCCGAACTGGCTTGGGAAGAGTTCCGTGGCTCGGCAGCGACGACGATCGCAGTCGTCGACTCGGGCGTGACCATCGGGCACGAGGATCTCACACAGAACGTGTGGTCGAACCCGAACGAGGTGCTCAACAACATCGACGACGATGCGAATGGGTATGTCGACGATCTGCAGGGCTGGTTCTTCTATGGGAATACCCGGGACCCTTCCGGTTGTAACAACCATGGCACGCACGTCGCGGGCATTCTCGGCGCGCGTGGAAACAACAGCCTCGGCGTCGCCGGAGTCAATTGGACAACGAGCATCATGGCCCTTCGGTGCGACCGCGATTGCGAAGGCTGGTTCTACGGCGAGCAGCACGACGGCCTTGACTACGCAATCAGAAACGGCGCACGCGTCTCCAATCACAGCTACGGCGGCGAGGGATTCGACTTTACATGGACGACCCTCGCCGTAGCCGGCCAGGCCTTCGGGCACATCGCCGTCTGCGCTGCTGGAAACGACGGCAGCGACAATGACGTCAACCCGTTCCAACCCGCCAACTCCACGGCATCCAACGTGATCTCCGTGGGCTGGCTGAACGAGGGCGGCGCGATCAGCAACTCCAGCAACTACGGTGCGACCCAAGTCGACCTGTTCGCCCCGGGTGGTGGCATCTACAGCACGGTGGAGTCGGATACGTACGAACTCAAGAGCGGCACATCGATGGCCGCGCCGCACGTGGCCGGTGCGCTGGGACTAGTCCTCTCGCGCCGTCCGAATCTCACGTGGCAGCAGGCGAAGGACCTCATTCTCAACAGTGTGACGACGAGCCCAGCGCTGCAAGGCAAGTGCGTGTCCGGTGGCCGGCTCAATGTGCACCGCGCGTTGGGCGTGTGGGGCCAGGCGGGGGCGGGTGGAACCTTCACCGGTGGCCGTTCGAACCCGATGTTCGGCTTCCTCAACGCTTGGAACTACACGCCCGCCGGCGGCGTGCTCAACCTGTTGGGCGGCACCTACAGCGCTGGCCCCGCATCGGTCATGAACCGTCCGACAATTCTGCGGGTCGACCCAAACACCGGAACAGCCATCATCGGCAACTGAGCCTGCCTTGTGGCATCACGGAACATGTCACCGCTGCACAGTCGCTCGCGCGCCGATACAGATGCCTCGGTCCTCCGCTTGCTGCATCACCGCTCTCGTTGCATGAAAGCTGGCAACTACCACGGTCTGATCCCCGCGTGCTCACGCCTTCGCGGTCGTCGTCGCGCCCAGTTTCGCTCCAATTGCTCGCAGATCATGCCCACGCAGGACACCTGCCAGCAGCTCTGGCAAGTGGTTGGGTGTGCAAGCAAAGCACGGCATGCCCAAGCTTGCTAGCTTGTTGGCAAGTTCCTCGTTGTGTGACGGCGTGCCTTGATCAGAGATCGCGAGCAGGCCGATCGCCTTGATGCCGCTCTCGAGCAGGAACTCCATCTTCTTCACGAAGCGTGCGGTGTTCGGGCTGGTGTCGTGCAGGTCAGCGAGCAAAACATACAGCGTCTTCGCGGGAGTGTGCATGAAGCGTTCGCAGTAGCACGTCGCCTTCCAATAGTCTTCTGCGCCACCAAGCTGGACGCCAAAGAGCAGATCCACCGGATCCGAGCAGTGCTCTGTCAGGTCAACAACTTCAGAGTCGTTGAAGGCCACCACATGTGTCTCGACAGCCCCGATGCTCGCCAGAATCGACCCCATGATCCCGCCATAGATCAGTGATGATGCCATCGATCCCGATTGATCCATCGCGATGATGATGTTCCATTGGTTCTGGCGTTGCTGGCGGCTGAAAAACGACAGATGCTCCGGAATGATCGTTCCCAGCTCCGGCTGGTAGTTGCGAATGTTCCGCCGAATCGTGCGAGGCCAGTCCAGATTGGGCAAGCTGCGAAACGGACTGTGCCTGTTGCGCATCAACGCACCGCGAATGGCCTGCGTGAACTGCGACTCCAGTTGCTTGCGCACATCATCCACCACACGCTTCACCAGTTCGCGTGCAGTCGCTTTCGCCTTCTCTGGCACCATGTTCTTCATCGCCAGCACGGTCGCCGCCAGATCAACCGAAGGCTCAACGCTGGCCATCACCTCAGGCTCAAGCAGCAACTGCTTCAATCCGCGCCGTTCAATCGCATCCTTCTGCAGCAGCACGACCACATCCTTCGGGAAGAACGTTCGGATCTGGTCGAGCCACTTCGCCACACGTGGAAATGTCCGCTCCCGCTTGCCAGAACTCGGAGCCCCGATCATCTTGGGCCCTTCCCACTCTTCGCGCGAAAGCTCATCACCCGAATAGATCGCCTCCAGTGCGTCATCAAGCTCCGCCTGGTCAGCACCCAGAATCGAGCCGCCCGACATGCCCGCTATCTCCTTCAGCGGATCCTCAGCCGACTTGCCCAGAATCAAGCGCCAGCGTGCGAGTTGTGCGGGGTTCATCGCCATATGTCTATTGCCATTTACAAACCGCCAAAGTCAAACTCGTTCAGATCCTTCAGCTTCTTGGCTTCTTCATCCGTCATCACGGCTTCCAACGCCTCTGCCGCAGTATCTGCATGCACCCCCCAGTGCTCCGCCAGGTTCTCCGCAATCTGCCGTTTCTCTCGCGCGCTGAACCCGCCGAACGCACGTCGCAGAAACACGACCGACCGCCGGAAGTGCTCTTCATCAAGCGAATCGATGTAGTCCGCAAGCTGCGTCCACAGCACCTGCCGCGCAAGCAGCGCATAACGGTTGCGTTTCGCCAAACCCTCAAACCATCCAGCCCCCAGATCCGCCGGTACGCCCGGCGAAAGTCTGCGCGAAACCTCGCGCGCAAGCTCATCATTTGACATCAGCCCGCGCTCAAGCAAGATCGCGCACGCATAGCCCGAGAGCAGCGGATTGCGATCATCAGCCGCCGCCAGTCGCTGCAGTCGCTCGATCCACAGTGGCTCATTCAATCGATCCGCGTGCTCCAGCGCCAGCACATTCATCTGGTCCATCGCCCGAATCACGCTCTTCGCCTGCTCGTTGTCGCACCCCGCCGCCACATGCAACGCCAAGGCCGCTTGCACAAACAGCTCTTCCATCAGTGGCAGCAGTGGCTCCGGATCAAACCACCGCACATCGCCGTATCGCACGATCATGCCCAGCACATGCGCCGCGTGCGCAATCGCCGTTACTTCGCTGGTTGCAACCGCCAGCTCTTGCAGCCGCCGCCGCGCCGCGTCCATCGCCGCAAGCATCCCACACTGGCAAGCATCAAGCACCACATCCGCCGCCGAAGCGATGGAAGTACACGTCTCAAGCGTCGCCTTGAACTTGTACCCCGTCGCAATCTCCACAGTCTCGCCCAGCAACACCGCCTCGACAAGCTGAATCTCGCTCTCCGGGCTCCACTGCAGCACCCACTTCTCCGCCCACGTCGCCGACTGCTGCGATACCGCAGCAGGCCCCGCAAAGCTCACGCCCAGCACACGCAGCCGATGCAGAAACGACGACCGATGCAGATCCAGGAAAGCCGCCTCTGGCGACTTCGCCTGCCGATTCTCGCGCAGGTCCAGGCTCACATCCTGCTTCACCGTTGTCTTGTACTTCTCCAGCTTCAGTCGCACCAATTCGCGTTCAAAGTCTGCCTGAATCGACGTCCGACTCACGCCCTCTGGCAACGCCCCGATATCAGTGCCGACTTCGACCTTCGCGATGGCTTCCTTCACCGTCGCCACTTCGCCATGCCCCAGCAGCGTGATCGCCGCGTCACGCAGATCAATCAGCGTGGGCGCAAGTCCGCTCTTGAGCGCCGACAACGTGTTCGCCAGTCGCACGCCTTCGATCACTTCCGCAGTCGAGCGGTGCGTGCCGCTATCGCGCAAGTGCCGAGCGACCATCGACAGATACCGCGAAGGCAACCCAGCCAGATCACCTTCCTGCAACGACTCCCACAACCGCTCGTAGTACGCCGGCGCACGGTTCCCCGCGCCATATCCCGATTGTGTCGACAGCTTGAAGTACGAGTAAGGCATCAGCGTGAACTTGCTCGCGCGACGCCGCAGCGATGCAAGCTCTTCATCCGTCATCGCCGGGTGCTCACCCGTCATGACCGGCGCGTGAAACGCCCCAACCACCGCAACAATCTTCTCCGGCCTGGTCCCCGCAGCAATCGTCTCCGCAATCCGCCGCCGCATGTATGCCTCGCGCACCAGATTCTCCGCCCGCCACCGAGGCTGGTCTTCCTCCAGTTCCCGCAGCGCAGCGCCGAACTCGTACGCCGCAAGGCGATACGCCTCCTCGCTCAAATTGTGCTCAAAGTGCCGTTCCCAGTACGTCTCGTGATCTGTCTCACCCGCTAGCGTCGCGTACTGCTCATACACACTCGTGCGTTCACGCCCCTCACCGCTCGCTTCCTGCCTCTCCGCGGCGGCCTCCTCGCCCTTCTCCGCAAGTTCTCGTTGTTTGCGCAGCAGCAGCTCTTCCTCCACATCCTGCAGTGCGAGAAACACGTCAGAAGGCAAATCGATAAACGCGCACGCCGCATCATGCTCGCGTGCCCAGCACATCGCCTGATACTCCGGGCTGTACTGCGCCAGCGGATAAATCAGCGTGCGCACGGGCAGCGAATCGGTGTACGCCAAGAGCGCAATCGGCGGCTTGCTGCCGCGCCGTGTCACCTGAGAGATCAGTTCCGTCGCGTCAGACAATCCCTCAATCAGCACCACATCAGGCTTGATCGCATCCAGATACCGCCGAAGGTGCCACGCACCTGCCGGAGACAGGTGTCGCACGCCGAACACATTGACACGCCACGGTGTGTTCATGGTCAGTCACGCTCAATCGCGATCAAACACGCGTCAGTCGTTCTGCTCAGCGCACGCCGTGTACAAAGGCCGCCACTCCGCCCCGCGCTTCTTCAGCACGTTGTTGAGATACTCCTGCCACACCACGCGGTCCTTCTCTTCGTCCTTCACCACCGAGCCCTGAATCGCCGACGCAAGATCCGCCGCCGACACTTCACCATTGCCGAAGTTGCCCGCCAGCGCCATGCTGTTCGCCAGCACACTGATCGCCTCCGCCGTCGATAGCACGCCGCTGGGCGTCTTCAGCTTCGCTTTGCCGTCCAGCGTCTGTCCCGTGCGCAGCTCACGGAAGATCGTCACAACCTTCTCAATCGCCTCCGCAGCCGGCACCTTCGCCCGCAGCTCCAGGTTCGTCGCCAGATCACGCACACGCTTGCCGACGATCTCAATCTCACTTTCCAGCGTCTTGGGAGTCGGCAGCACAATGATGTTGAACCGCCGCTTGAGCGCCGCCGACATGTCGTTCACACCGCGATCGCGCGTGTTCGCCGTCGCGATGATCGAGAACCCGCGCTTCGCCGGCGTCTCGCTCTTGAGTTCCGGAATCGCAATCGTCTTTTCCGACAGAATCGAGATCATCGCATCCTGCACTTCCGATGCGCACCGCGTGATTTCTTCAAACCGCGCAATCGACCCCGATTCCATCGCCCGCAGAATCGGGCTCGGAATCAGCGCCTCTGGGCTGGGGCCACGCGCAATCAGCATCGCGTAGTTCCACGTGTATCGCACCTGCTCCTCGGTCGTGCCCGCCGTGCCCTGCACAACCTTCGACGAATCACCATTGATCGCCGCCGCAAGGTGTTCGCTCAGCCAGCTCTTCGCCGTACCCGGCTCACCAATCAGCAGCAGCGCGCGATCCGTCACCAGCGTCGAGATCGCAATCTCCACCAGTCGCTGATGCCCGATGTACTTGGGTGTCACCTTCACATCACCCACGCTCCCGCCAGTGATGTACGTCAGCACCGCACGAGGCGACATCCGCCACCCCGGCGGCCGCTCCGCCCTATCAGCCGCGATCAACACATCCATCTCATGCGCAAACAGCCGCTCCGCCGGCTCGCGCAGTGTCGTCGGTGCACCCTTGGGCGCACCCCCGCCGGCCGCCTGTTCCTCCGCGCTCGACCGCTTGGCCATCGCTCACTCCTCTTTGTTCTTCAGTTCGAGAATCGATTCTAGCAAATCGTCCACCAGCTTCTCCGGCAACGTCTTGAGCACCTCCTCAAGGCGCGGAGCCGCACTCTTGGGCAGCGCGATGATCAGCGGCCGATACCAGTATCCCCAGTACGTCAAGGCGGTCTTTGCTCGCTTCTGCAGCATCGCAATCACCGCATCAGTCGCGCCAGGATGGCCGATGTCCGCCATGCATTGCAGAATACCGAACTCATCATGCCCCTTGGCCGCCGCCAGCTTCGCAGTCAAGTACGCATGCGTGCTGCTCTGTCCCCGCTGCGCCAGCGCAAGCACGAGCTCCATCCTGTCAAACTCAATCGCATCGTCAACCCATCGCGGATCCATCGCCACCGCAGGCGTCTTGTCCGCGGCAGTCGCATACACCGGTGTCCGTCGCTCACAAGCAACCAGAATTACATCACAGAGCATTTCCGCACGAACACGATCAGGCCCCTTCTTCACGCCAGCCCGAAGAACCGAGCGATACTCGTCATAGAAAGTGGTGGGGGGCAGCGTCCGCATCGCAGCATCAAACACCTCACGCAGCATCTCATCAGGCAGCTTCGCGCGTGCCTGCAAAAGTCGCTCGCGAGTCTTCATCGTGCCATGCGACAGCAGCCGCGACAAAGACTCCAGGAAATCAAGCCCCGAAGGTGTCGACTTGATCTTCACAAACGCCGGCGTTGCCTCCAGGCACGTGAGCAAGAACGCTTCCGCTCCCGCATCAGTCCGTTCTCGCAAGCAGAGAGCAAGTGCCGTCAGTCGCCCAATCGCCTCCCCTTGTTCCTTCGCCACCTTGAGTGAAAGCGTCGTAGCCAGTTGCTCGTTCGCCCGCTTCAGTACATGATCCTTCACCGCTGGAATCGCGCATGCATGCAGGAATGCAACACAAAGCGTCAGATCAGCGCCGTCTACCGCTTTCGTCAGCGCACCCACAATCTCCGGCGTCGCAGTCGTTGCCCCCGCCAGCGCCTTGAGCGCCGCCGTTCGCACATCCTGTGCCTTCGCCTTCGTCTGTTCCAGCAGAAACACCAGATCACTGCCGCTCGTGCTCAAGCACTCAATCGCGACTACGCGCATCTCCTTCGAGCCTTCATCAAGAACGCGCTTCACCGTCTCCTTCGTGCCTTCCGCATCCATCGCATGCAAAAGCCGCAGCCGATGCAGATTGCCCCCGCGCCCCTTGGTGTTCAGCCCGCGCCGCAGTGCAGGCACCACCGCCTTGCCATACAGGGGCAGCACCTTCTCCGCCATCAGTTCGCCCATCTCCGGGTAAGGGTCATCAAGCGCGTGCAACGCGGGGTTCACCAGCCGCAGGTCAGCAAACGCCCCGCGATCAATCGCTTCCCGCACCAGCTCCGTCCGACCCGATCCCGTTGTCGTCAGTGCATCCATCAGCGGCTTGAGCACCCGCGCACTCGTCTGCGTGCTCTGCACCGCAAGCTCCGCCGACTCAATCGCGCTCATCTCACCCGTCGCGCCAGTCTCGCCCTGCGTGTACAGAATCGCATGCACCAGTGTCGCCAAGTCAAGCAGCGCCGCCGATGCTGTCTTGTCATGGGCCTCTACCACCGCCTGCGTCGCTTGTGCCACGCGTGCAAACACCGGAGCCTTCGCACCCGCCTGCTCCAGCGGCCCAACCAACTTTTTCAGTCGAAAGTCCCCCGGCGCGACCGCGCTGCCCGCAATCGCCAGCCGCCGCACTTCTTCCTGCACCTGAACCAGTATCGCGATGCTCATCGCCACCCTCTCGCTTTCTCACAACGTCAATCGCACCACGCTCGCATCCGTCACAATCGCCAGCGGCTTGATTTGCAGCATGCGCTTGTCCAAGTCATGTCGGAACCGCACGATCAGCACCTGATTCTCAAGGAGCTTGGGCGACACCAGATGCAGCAGGTGACAACTCGCGGGTTCCTCGGTCATTCCGCGATCCGTCATCGTCAGCCGATCACCCTTGGCGTCTTCCACCACAAACTGTTCACCCACCTGCCCGATGCGAGTGAACCGCAGCGCATAGATCGGCTGCCTGTCCGCAAGCGGCGACTTCAAGTTGTTGCGTACGTCCTTCACCACTCCCGCAAAGTCCGCACGCGCAAGCTCGCGCACACGCTGGTAGTCTCTCGATTCCGCAGCCCGCGGCGCCATCGCGTCCCATCGCACCCGCGGATTCACATCTCCCGGATACACGCACAGTTCCTTCACCTGCGCGACCTGGAAAAAACTGTCATCACTCTTGATGAACTTTAAAGCCTTGTAAGGCCGGAAAGTCTGCGTGATCTGCACGCGTCCGCTCTGCAGGTTCATCCACACGCCCGTATCGACATACTCCTGCCTCGCGACATCATCATGCGTGTTGAACGCAAGCTGCATCAGCTCCACGTCGTTCTGCACTAGGCCCGCTGTCTTGAGCTCACTCAGTTGCCACGCATGGCCCAGCCATGCCGCGATCGATGTCTCCGTCTCCGGCTTCAGTTCCGCATCATCCAGCCGCTTCGTGAGATACGCCCGGCCCTGCTTCACCAGTGCGTGCAGCCGCGACAAGTGATCCAGCGCCTCGCTGTAAATCGCTTCGCCCACCGCACTCTTCTCACCCGTTCCGCCTTTTCCACCCGCCCCGCTCGATTCATCCGCGTCAAAGAGCTTCGTATACCGATGCAGCGCCGCCTGCGCCCCAGGCAGGTACGCATTCCCCAGTTGCTTCGCCTTCTCTTCAATCTCCCGCGCCGCCTTCGCGTTCATGTTGCCAATACCGATGCGCGTCAGATCCAGCGTCAGCTTCTCCAGCAGATCAAGCCCTTCCAACTGAGCCTTGATCTTCTTCGCCAGCGCGTCCTTGTTCACCGTCTTGGGCTTGGCTGCCTCTTCCTTCTTTTTCTCCGTGCGCTCCGCAAGCTTGTCACGCTTTGCCGCCAACTCCGCCGGAACCGCCGCAACCTTGAATGCCGCTCTCTTCATCGCATACGCAAACAGCAGCCCCACACAATGCTTGCACGGAAACTGCCTGCTCGGGCACGAACACCGATACGTCGGCTGATCCGCCCGGGCAAAGTCGCATGACACTGCGTAAGGCTCTTTGCCCGATCCCGCGCACTGCCCAAAGAGAATCGTCTCCGCTTCGTCCACATGCAAAGCGGCGAACTTCCCCTTCACAACCAGCGCTCGGCCGTTCTTCGCCGCATCCGCATTCGGTGCAGCCGACTCAACCCACGACTCATTGATGATGGCAATGGCACCCAACCCGACGCCTCCCCTCGTACGCAGCCTGACCTTGCTCTGCAGTCCGTTTGCCCCATAGTACCGCGCTTCCCACGCGCGCAAGAAAACGCTCCGGCCTTCATGCACCGGAGCGATTCATGCGTTTTCTAACAGACTTGTCGAGCGACGAACTTACGCCACTTCCACAACCATGCCCACTGCGTTGCCGCCGCCAAGGCACAGCGCAACCACGCCGCGCTTGCCGCCCGTGCGGTGCAGTTGGTGCAGCAGCGTCACCAGGCAGCGAGCGCCGCTGCCGCCGATGGGGTGACCGATCGCAATCGCGCCGCCGCACACGTTCACCTTCTCTTCGGGCACGCCGCCTTCCTTGATGTTCTGCAGCGTCTGCGCAGCGAAGGCTTCGTTCAGTTCAAACAGATCGATGTCGCTCATCTTGAGCCCGGCCTTCGCGATGACCGCCGGCACCACCAGCGACGGAGCCCGGAAGATCTCCTTGGGCGCAACGCCGCTAGTGTGATACGCCAGAATCTTCGCAATCGGCTTCACACCCAGCTTGCTCGCCGCCGCATCGCTCGCCACAACAACCGCCGCGCCGCCATCGCTGATCTGCGATGCATTGCCCGCCGTCACGCTGCCGTCCTTCTCAAACGCCGGACGCAGCTTCGCCAGGCTCTCCATGCTCGAATCAGCACGAATGCCTTCGTCCGCCGCGCAGCCCGGGCTCTTCTTGTCAAAGAGCTGCTCACCCGTGAGCGCGACGATCTCGTTCTTGAACCAGCCGTTCTTCGTCGCTTCCGCGGCCTTGGTATGGCTGCGCACCGCCCAGCGGTCCTGCGCCTCACGCGTGATGTCATACTTCTTCGCGATGAAGTCCGCGCTGCTGCCCATCAGGCAGTTCTCAAACGCACACCGCAGCCCGTCGTACTGCATGTGGTCTTCAAAGCTCGTCGGGCCGTACTTGGGGCCGCCCGCGCCGTCACGCACCCGAGCGAAGTAGGGGGCCGCCGTCATGTTCTCAAACCCGCCGGCCAGCACCAGATTGTTGTCCCCAGCCTTGATGCTCTGCGCCGCAAGCATCACCGCTTGCAGACCGCTGCCGCACACCTTGTTCACCGTCTGACAGCTCGTCGTGTCGGGCAGACCCGCCTTCAGCGCAGCCTGACGAGCAGGGTTCTGACCCAGCCCGGCCTGCAGCACACACCCGAAGATCGCTTCATCAATCTGTCCGTCCTTCGCAGCCGCGCCCAGCGCCGCGTTCTCTGCAAAAAGCCCCTGTGCCGCATACGCCCCCAGCAGCGGCGAGTGAACGCCCTTGAGTGAACCGAAGAAACGACCAACAGGCGTGCGCTTAGCGGCGAGAATAACGGCGTGAGGCATGATGTCTCCTTGGATCCAACCAGTTGGTTGCGACAAAATCGAGAAGGTGTCGCGACCGCACGAAGGGTAGTCCACACCCGCAGAAAAGCGACCGCCCCGAACACTCCGCTGAGCCATCATGCTTCCGCCTCGAACACACGCGCTTCACGCGGGCAAAACAAAGTAGGATTTTTCAGACAACTTGGTCGGACAGGCGCAGACGAGCGGGGTCAATGAACGAAATCACGGTGCACGCGCCTGCGTCAGGCGTTGCATCCATAGGCCTTAGTCGCCCATATAGAGACGAAGAAGGGGTGCGCCATAGGGGTCGCCCCTTTTTCGTATTCGTGTCAGCGTTTCAGAGTCATTGTGTGGGAAGGGTGTCCATGTCATCATCTATTCGTGCCGTTGTCGAGAACCAAAGCGTCTCGATGGCGGATGCCGCCGATATGGCTCGACTTATCGCTCGCGTCTATACAGTCAGTCCAACCTACGCGCAGCGTTCCGCCTTACTTCTGGACTCGTTGCTCGAGATATTCAACGCCAAGCTCATCACCCTCGGCGTCCTGCGTCCCACGCGAGACACGCCACGCGGCCTCGCATCTGTCGAAGTGGTGGAGGGGTCACACGCCGGTCATCTCACCGAAACCGAGCAGGCCGCGATGCTCAGCTACTTTGCTGACATCCATCGTCTTCCAGATCCTGCGCACACACTGATGTGCGAGTTCATGCTGAACAACCCAACCTTCTGCGGCGCGCGCTCGCACGATCAACTCGTCGCCGATGATTCGCTCGCATGGCGCGAGCACCTCAACGCCGTGCGATCACCTGGCAATGTCGGCGCCGAACTGTTCATCAGTGTTCCCACGGCGACAGCCGGTCTCTGGGGCGGTATCACCGTGCATCGTCAATTCAAGGCGCCGCTCTTCGATGCACGAGATATCGCGCTCGCAAACATCCTCGCCCAGTCCCTGCCCCCGCTCTTTGACGCACGCATCGCCGAGCGACGCACGCACGCCGTCATCGCAGACCTCACACCCCGTATGCGCGACACACTCGTCGGCATCCTCCGCGGCGGCAGCGAAAAGACCATCGCCAGCGAACTCAATCTCAGCAAGCACACCGTGCACGAGTACATGAAGCGTCTGCACACGGTCTTTGGCGTCAGAACCCGCACAGAACTCTTGGCCCAGGTCCGTGCCCTCAGCATGACCCCGGAGATGATCATGGCTGCCGCAGGCGCCAAGCCGCTGCTCGTCGGCGAACCTGCCCGCCGAGCACTGCGCCAACGCACCACGCGGACAGCAAAGCGTCGCGCTACCCCCAAGAGGGCAATGGACTAATCACGTCACTTGCCGATGATTCACACGTCGAAACGAGGACGCACAGCGGGGCTACCAATCGCAAGAGGGGGTGCCCCGTTTGTGCTTTTGCGACCAGTTATTTCCTGTCGCGCCGCGATCACTTCATGCTCTGCAGAATCGCGTTCCATGCGTCTTTCTGAGCAGTCATCACATCCGCCGGACCCGTCATCCGCACCACGCTCAGTTGGCCCGGCGTTTCAATGATCGCGCCGCGGAACATCCAGTTCTCTCGCTTGGTGCCGCCGCCCATCATGCCGCCTTCGACATACGCGCCGGTCATCTCGATCGTGTGCACCTTGACACCCTGCAATTCAATCGTGGCTTCCGTGGGATCCGCGCCAGAGCCATCCGCTTTGGTCACCATGCCCTTCCAACGCGCAAGGTTGTCTTGCACGCTGCCGCCGCTCTGAAACCATGCGGCCACGCAGTCTTGCGAACCATCCGTCGCCGCACCGGGCAGACGTGCTTCCGCCAGACGCATGTTGTTTGAAGGCTTGCGCGTTTCCCATCCAGTCGGCAATGTAAAGGTGAGCCCCGCCGCGCGCACTTGCGTCGGTGCCGCTGTCGTCGCTCCCGCATCCGCCGTTGCAACCTCAGCGGGCTTGGTCGGCTCGGGCGCCTTGGGCGCAGGTGCAGCAGTCTCGCTCGCAGCCGGAGCCTTCGGCGCGGGTGTCTCCGCCTTCTTCTCACAGCCCGCGAGCACAGCAAGCACTCCCGCACCAGTTACGACAAGCATGCGCGTCTTCATGCCACAGTGTACTACGCTCACTCATGGCCACCACCGACGCACGCGAAGCCATCTCCGCGCTGCTCAAAGAGCATGGGCCCAAGCTGCATGGCCTTGCACTGCGCCTCTGCGGCAACAAGGCCGACGCCGAAGACCTCGTGCAAGATGTCTTTCTGCAGGCCTACCGCAAGTGGCACACCTTCCGAGGCGAGGCACAACCCAGCACCTGGCTGTACACCATCGCCGTGCGAGCCTGCCGCCGCCGCATGAAACGCCAGCGTCGCGCTCCTAAGGCTGTCTCGCAGCTCGCCCCATGGGGTGAGACAACCGTTACCGCCGTTGCAACGCGAGATGATGCCGACAGTCCGCAACGCCGCGAAGCTGTCGTGCGTGTGCAGCACGCCATCGCCGACCTGCCCGAGCACTTTCGCGTGCCCATCGTGCTCAAGGAGGTGCTCGAACTCAGTGTCGAGGAAACCGCGGCCATTCTGGGTGTTGCCGAGAACACGGTCAAAACTCGCCTGCATCGCGCTCGACTCGCTTTGCGAAAAGCTTTGCTCGCCACGTCCCGGCAGGTTTCCGCTCCCGCGCCCATCTTCGAGAAGCAGGTGTGCCTCGACTTGCTCAAAGCCAAGATGTCTGCCATGGACCAAGGCGGCGTCTCTCGGGGCTTTGCCGTGCCGCAAGCGGAAGTCTGCGCCCGCTGTCGTGCGGTGTTCCGCGAGCTTGACATCGTGCAGGATGCCTGCGCCCAGCTCTCGGCGGGCACCATGCCTGCCGCGATGCGCGACCGCATCCAGCGGGCGATCGCCCAGCGCGACACAGGAGCCAGTGCCGCTACACGCAGTCGGACGGGACGCAAGCCGGTGGGCCGCGCCTGAGTGTCTTTGCGAGGAATTCCGGGCCAAAGCTGTTTGCCGGTCCGCCGCGTCGTGGCTCGCGCGTCCTACCGTCGCCCCAACATGAAACGCATTCTTCACGTCGGCATGGGCCCGCTGGGTGTTCGCATTGTGCAAGACCTGCACGAGCGCGAAGTCGGACACGTTGTCGCTGCAGTTGACAGCAGTCCTGCCCTTGCTGGCACGAAGTTCGCCAAGCTCGTCGGTGGGGGGCCGGGCGTGAACCCTGAGATGAAGATCGCGGGCTCGCTCGAAGAGATCGACAACTGGTCGCAGATTGACTGCGCCGTCGTCACCACCGCCAGCGACCTGGCCAAGTGTGCTGACACGCTGCGCTTCTTGCTCAAGAAGGGCAAGCCCATCGTCAGCACGTGTGAAGAACTTGTGTATCCGTGGCTGCGGCACGTCGCCCTTGCCGAAGAACTCGACGAACTCGCCATCGCCCACGGCGGCCGCCTGCTGGGCACGGGTGTCAACCCCGGGTTCCTCATGGATGCGTTGCCGGCGTTTGTCACGTGCGTCAGCAAGAGCGTGCGCAGTGTGAAGGTGCAGCGCGTGCAGGATGCGAGCGTCCGCCGTATTCCTTTCCAACAGAAGATCGGCGCGGGTCTGGATGATGCCGCGTTTAACGCCAAGGTTCGCGATGGGTCGCTGCGCCACGTCGGGCTGGGCGAGAGTCTGCACTTCCTGGCTCACTATCTGGGGCTCACGATTGAGCGGTGGGACGAAGACCTTGCGCCGGTTCGCGCTGATCGCGACGTCGTGAGCGGCGTGGGTCCGATTCCGCGCGGCAGGATTGCTGGCGTGCGCCAGATCGCACGTGGCTATCACGACGAGCGCGTTGTCGTCAGCCTCGAGTTCATCGCGGCTGTGGGGCACCAGGAGAGCTTTGATCGCATCGTCGTCGATGGCGAGCCGCCGCTGGACGTCATCATTCCCGGCGGCGTGCACGGCGACGTTGCGACCAGCAGCATTGTCATCAACAGCATCCCGCGCATCATGGAAGCCAAGCCCGGCCTGCACACGATGGCCACGATCGCGCCGCCGTTCTTCGTGCGTCGTTCGCTGTGAGCACGTGAAGCTCTCGAGCGAAGGTGGAGCGGGCGATTGGTGGATCGCCGCGTTTTCACGTGGAATGTTGGCTGAGGGCTCGGGCTGTGCGGGCACGACACCGACGGTGGGTGGTTCGGCATGCTTGGGCGGGAGCGGCTGCTCAAGTGATGCCGGCATGCTTGGCGCGGGCGCGGGCGGCGCGATGGGGTTTGCGGGTTGCGACGCAGGCTGCGGCGCGGGTTGCTCCGGGGGGCTGGCGAGTGCTTTAGCCAGGGCTTCTGCGATGTGGGGTTGGCGGGACCACCAGAGGACTTGGTAGTAACGCAGGTCGCGCGCGTAGCTGACTGCTTGCATGTCGCCGTTGGCGGCGTGGATGAGTTTGATCAGATCGCGGTCGTAGTCGGTGAGACGAACTTGCATTTGTGTGGCCCTCCGTATACACCCCCATGTGGCAGGTGGCGCGCGCACAGATGTGCTGATTCGCGGCTCTTGGCAGGCGCAAGTGCTTGAAGGAGCGGGAGAAGAAAATCTGGAAAAATCCGGGCGGCTGCGGCTGAAAACTGCTGGGGCGCGCGCACAAAGCATGTTCATGTTGTCTTGAGCTGTTGTGATGAACGCGGGCGCGGAGTTGGTGGGCTGATGCAAGGAGGAAGGGAGGCCCTTCCTCTTGCACCCTCCATCCCGGTTGGTAGCGGGCGCGGGTTGCGGGATTGGAAAGGCATGCAGGCTGCCGGAAGAGCCGGGCAGGCTGTGGCACGAAGACGAGGTCATCGCAGAAGCGACGTGATGCCACCGGCCGGCGGTCGCAGGCAACTCGCACAGGCAGCCGCAGAGCTGGCAGTGACCTTGCCCACAAACAGTGGACACTCATTTCCTGTCAACGTCGGCCTGCCTCAAACTGTTCGGGGCTTTGGTAGCCGAGCGTGCTGTGCAGTCGCTGGCGATTGTAGAAGACTTCGATGTAAGTGAAGATTGCCTGCTTGGCCTCTTCGCGTGTGGCGAATCGGCGGTGGTGGGTCAACTCGGTCTTGAGTCTGCCCCAGAAACTCTCAGAGACGGCGTTG
>JBKDAN010000047.1:0-83542 GCA_046316615.1 Phycisphaerae bacterium | reverse complement strand
CGCCGCCTCGCCGTGGGGTTTGCTCGACGGGTCCGGCGGCTTGCGGGAGATGGTTGAGTGGGATGGACTGCCGCCTGGCCAACTGGGTGGCATGAGTCGCGGCACGTCGAACTCATCGTTCTTCCCTGACATCGAAGATCGACTTGATTTTAGTATCGGGGGCGGCGGGTTCGCGACTACGTCGACAAGTGGCCTGCGCATCGCCGCGTCGATTCCGAGTCCAACACCTCTAGTCACTCTCACACTCCCACTCGGCCTCTGCCTCTTGCGACGAAGAACTTCCAGCCCCTCGCGTCCATGAAGCGGTTTCGTCGAAGTTGAGGCCTATCGCCAACCGCGTTTTCGTACCGGCAGTCGTCCCGATACTCACCACGAATGCCGAATCACGAATCCCCAATGCCCCTCCCACCCCATGAATCCGCCTGATTCGCGGACTTCATCATTCCCTTGCACACACCCCTTGCATATGCCGATATACTTCCATCCGGAGGTTGTTGGTCATGCACAAGCGACCACGACATGCCGGCCAGAAGGCGCAAGCCTCTGGCGCGACTCCGCAAGGACCGGCGGAGCCTGATCTCGACCACGAGATGAACTCGGGTGAGTGGTCAGTCTCACCCCAAGGCGTCCTCAGCGCCACCGGCGCACTCGAAAGTCACGAAGGCCTCAACGCCAAAGTCCTTGTCCTCAACAAGGCCTTCGCCGCCACACGCATCGTCTCCGCCAAGCGCGCCTTCTGCCTCCTCGCCCGCAACATCGCCGAAGTCATCCACGTCGAGCAGGACGAAGCCGCCGGCGCGACAGTGGGGGGCCGCTACGTCAACTACGACTTCGAAAGCTGGCTCGAACTCAGCGTGCTGCAGCACGAGATCGAACGCGAACGCCACGACTGGGTCAAGACCGTTCGCATGGAGATCGCCGTCCCGCGCATCATCCGCCTCTTGGGCTACGACCGCCTGCCCGAGCAAGGCGTCAAGCTCAACCGCCGCAACCTCTTCGCCCGCGACCGCAACCGCTGCCAATACTGCGGCCGCATCTTCCCCACCAGCGATCTCTCCATCGACCACGTCACCCCCCGCGCCCACGGCGGCGGCGACTCCTGGGAAAACCTCGTCTGCGCCTGCATCCGCTGCAACGCCAAGAAGGGCGGCCGCACCCCCGACCAAGCCGGCATGAAGCTCATCACCAAACCCATCAAGCCCAAGCGCAACCCCCTCATCAGCCTGCGCCTCGGCAACGAGAAGTACAGCAGCTGGAAAGCCTTCCTCGACAACGCCTACTGGAGCGTCGAACTCGGCTGACCACGCGTCCGCATCAATCTGCAGCGGAGTCTCAGTGCACGAGTACAGGATCCACAAGATCAACCTGACGACTTTTCGCTACGTAGTGGTTTCGAGTGCCGAGTCCGTCCAACTGCGAGTGGACAGAGAGGCGAGTGCCCGGAGACTGTGGGTGGGGGGTGCCATCATGACTCCCGCAGCCATCATTCT
This sequence comes from Phycisphaerae bacterium, assembly GCA_046316615.1. Taxonomy (GTDB): domain Bacteria; phylum Planctomycetota; class Phycisphaerae; order Phycisphaerales; family UBA1924; genus BJHL01. The sequence goes on along the minus strand of JBKDAN010000047.1, from coordinate 82,052 downwards.
CGGCACGATTGCGGCGAACATCCTGGGAATGAGTGGTTCCTTCTTCACCATTCCCAAACTTGCCGTTGGCACGGTGTTGGCCATGCTTCTCAATGGACTGGTGATCGGCGCGGGCTACGCGTTTCTGCCCAGTGGCGACGACCGTGTCACAGTTGAATTGAACTTTGTGAACAGGTCACTCCGATTTCGAGAGAGCCACGACGAACGCATGACCATCGCCAAATGCGACTCGTTGCAGTCCATCGATGCGATTGCGGGGAAAATGGCACGAGAACATGGTACTGGCTTCTGGCAATCGGGCATGATGCTGAAGTGCACGGATGGCGACCACAAGCTGTTGTTTCGCATCTCACCTCTAGCGAGTCATGCAAAGCAAACGGCAGATGACTTTGTTGCTCAGTGCATCACTCGCATCAAGTCGTGACGCGTGCAATCTTCCCCTCCGTTGCCACACGGCCGACGGCACAACCTCATCAACCACCCAGTGAAGTGCCACAGCCTGCCGGCTCTGCGGGCGGGCCGTATGTCTTACCCAATCCGCAAATCGCGCCCGACACCGACAGGGAAGGAGGGTGCAGGGAGGAAGGGCCTCCCTTCCTCCTTGCATCAGTCCACCAAACCACTCGCTTTCACGATGCAACCCATCACACCCGCACGAGCAGCAACCAACTCCACATCGCAAAGCGATGCCGTTCAATAGCCGTGGGTTGAGCAACGCGAAACCCACGGAAAGCGACAACCACACACGCACGCACCGCGCAGCGGTGCAGTTGCCGACGCAGCACAACCCATGGCGCAGCGTGTGCCAACACGCCTCACCCCAGCCGGTACCACTCAGTCTTTCCACCGTACATTGCCAACGTGATGCTCAAGCGTCGTCATCTCGTCTATGCGTGCACCGTCGGCATCATCCTGCCGACACTCACAATTTGCCTTGGCTCACAGACGCTGTCCCGCTTCGTTCCTCGGGGAAAGTCCTTTGCATTCGTCGCAACCGGCAAAGACACGACATGGATGGCCACGCACCGCAAGGGGCTCTTCTTTGAATCGCTCGTCTACCTGCCACATGCAACGCAAGCCAGTGAACCCGTCGCGTCACCGATTCCGAGCTATCTCTTCGGCAACGCCGTGAGCAAGCTCGATGTGTCCACCCAGGACGTAAGTGACACGGAAGTGGTGTGGCGACTGCGCTCAGGCATCCTCTTCGCATCGTTTGATTCGGTCGCGATCTTCGACACGATCACACAAACCGTGCGAGCCCGTCAAGGCGCTGTGGCGTACGGCGAGTGGATCATTCCATACATCCCCACGCCGTGGCTCGCCGCAGACTTCGCCGTGATCACATGCGTCGCACTGTTACTCCAACATGTGTGCCTCACTGCTCGCGCGAGATGGCGTCGCCGCAAAGCTCGATGCGAGCACTGCGGATATCCGCTCAACGAAACAGTCCAGTGCCCCGAATGCGGCAACACCCAGCCAGCGTGACCGACCAGACGCAAGCAGTGTGATGCGTACGTACTGGCGTTTGTGAACGCGGTGATATAGCGAGCGATCAAGTGTCGCCGCTTGCCCGAGCCACCAAAGCCAGAGTCGCGACAAACTTCTCGTAGTCTTCCTCATAGATGTGTTTGAAGCGATCCTCCCACGGAGCCATCGCGGCGGCAAGGTGCGGCCGCATTGCGACGACAAGTCGCAGCAAAAGCTGATAATCATCTGTCTGAAGACCTGATAAATCCCAGTAATGTGCTTGCAAGACTTCTTTGTGCTCATCAGAAAAGCGATCTCGCAGCTCGACGGACCCTGATGCGTCAACGAGTGGCTTGAGATAATCGAAAAGTCTCTCAACAAACCCGCCTGCTCCATTAAAAGACGGCCCATGCCCCAAAGCCACAGAGATACGCATGACACTATTCCTGAAGAAGGTACCGAGAAGAATCAACGTGCTTGAGAGCCTCCATGATGGCCGCGCGTTGGTGCTCTGACTCACCGTAGACATCGACCAGAATCTCCCGCTACGACCTCAACAACGACCCAGTGAATTGCCCCAGCCTGCACGTTTCCGCGAGATGGCTCTGTGTCTTTCCGTACTCGTTGTTGCACGCCTGCGCACCCAAATGGGGATGGACGATGCAGGGCAATCAGGTACCGTCGCTTGCCCGCGTCACGGACGCCAGAGTCGAGACGAACTCCTCGTAATTCGTTTCATAGATGTACTTCTTACGACTCTCCCATGGAGCCATCGCGACGTCGAGATGCTGTCGCAGCTCACTTGAAAGTCGCAGGAGAAGCTCATAATCGGCAGGCTGCAGTTGTGACAGGTCCCAGAAGTATGCTTGCAGCACCTCCTTGCAGTCATCAGAAAATCGCGCCCGGAGCTCGTCAGACCCTGTCGCATCGACGAGTGGCTTGAGATAATCAAAAAGTCTCTCGACAAACGCCGCAGAGCCATCGAAATCGATCTGAGGTCCGAAAGCCACAGTAATGCGCATGGCACTATTCCTGAAGAAGGTATTAAGAAGAATCAACGTGCTTGAGAGTCTCCCTGATAGCCGCGCGTGTGTTCTGAATCACTGTACGCTTCAACCAGAATCGCGCGGCACACCAGGCAGCAGCACGCTCCACGTGCGATCACGCTCGGCTTCAAAGGCGTGAGATTCTTCACCGCCAAGCCTTGCTGCCACAGATCGCGTACGACCGCTTCCACATCACCCCACCTCCGCGTCCTCCGCGCTCTCCGCGGCAAACACCGCCTCTCAGTCTTGCAGCCAGCTTTGTGCGCGCGCCCCAGCAGTTTTCCGCCGGAACCTCCCGGATTTTTCCAGATTTTCTTCTCCCGCTCCTCCAAGCACTTGCGTCTCGCAAAAGCCGCACATCAGCAGATCTGTGCGCGCGCCACCTGCCACATGGGGGTGTATATGGAGGGCACACAAAAATCATGCATGCACGACTGACCGATTACGACCGCGACCTGATCAAACTCATCCACGCCGCCAAAGGCGACATGCAAGCCGTCAGCTACGCGCGCGACCTGCGTTACTACCAGGTCCTCTGGTGGTCCCGCCAACCCCACATCGCAGAAGCCCTTGCCAAAGCACTCGCCCAGCCCCCCGCGCAACCAAACTCCAACCCCAGCGCACAGCCAGCGCAAGCAACGACCGCGCCCGCGCACCAAACTGCTCAAGCCAGCAACCCCAATCTCAGCGACGACCAAAGCGACGATCAAGCATCATGCACTCTTGCTGCGACCACTATCGACAGTCGCCAACCGCAGGATGTTTGCTTGGGTCATGTTGTCACCAGTCAGTTCACCAGTGATGCGCCCAGCGCACATGACCAGAACTCTGTCCGACAAAGCGAGCAGCTCGGGCATCTCACTGCTGACCAGCAGCACGGCCAACCCGCGCTGGCTTGCCTCGCGCACCAACCGATAGACCTCGTTCTTGGTGCCGACGTCGATACCGCGCGTGGGCTCATCCAGCAAGAGCACCTTGGTGTCCTTGCCCAGCCACCGAGCGATCAGCAGCTTCTGCTGGTTCCCGCCCGAGAGCTCGCCGGGCAAACTTGCCGGGCTGGCGGTCTTGACGCGAAACTCGCTGATCTTGTCAGAGATCGCGCGATTCTCACTGCCGATACCCCGCAGCCCCAAAGCGGCACTCAATTGCCGCATAAACGGCAATACCATGTTCTCGCCCACACCCATCAGGAAGAACAATCCCTGATTGCGCCGATCCTCCGGCACGTACCCGATCTTCGCGCCGATCGGCCCCTCGGGCGACCCGATGTTGACTGTGTTGCCATTAACCAGCACTTCACCACGCGCACCCGCGTCAAGCCCAAAGATCGCGCTCAGCAGCTCGCTGCGTCCCGCTCCCACCAGCCCGCCAATGCCCACAACTTCGCCCGCCCGCACATGCAGCGAGATATCGCTGAGCTTGCCGGGACTGGTGATGTTCCGCACTTCCAACGTCGGCACGCTGCCAACCGCACTCGTGCCCGCGTTGCCCGCGAACTCGCGCACCTTCGCCGTCTCAATCCGCCGCCCGATCATCTGCTCCACGAGCGTCGGTTCATCAATCTCTTTCACAACATTGGTCGCGACAAACTTCCCATCGCGCAGCACCGTCACGCGATCACACACCGTGAAGATCTCACCCATCCGGTGGCTCACGTAAATGATCGTGATCCCCTGGCTCGCGAGCGTGCGAGCGATCTGCATCAGTCGCTCAGCTTCCGCAATCGACAGCGAACTTGTCGGCTCATCCAGCACAATCACCTTCGGCGCCCCCTTGGCCTTGCCCAGACCATCGCTGCCATCATCCAGCGCGGCCGCGATCTGGCAGATCTGCCGCTTCCCCGGCGAAAGCTCGCCCAGTGGGGCAGTCACATCAATCGTCGGATCCAGTTGGTGTACCAGTCGCTCCGCACGGCTCTTCATCGCCGCAAAGTTCACAATCCCGCCGCGCTGTGGCATGTCATGCAGACAGAGATTTTCAGCCACCGACAGATTCGGACACTGCGCCAGCTCCTGGTGCACGAGGCGAATGCCCGCATCAAACGAGTCATCGATATCGCCCGGCTTGAGCTCACGCCCATCAATCGTGACCGCCCCCGTATCCGGCTTGTGCAGCCCGGCGATAGCCTTCCCCAGCGTGCTCTTGCCCGCGCCATTCTCACCCATCAGCGCATGCACTTCGCCCCGCTTGAACGTGACAGACACGTCATCAAGCGCCTGCGTGATGCCGAACCGCTTCGAGATGCCACGTGCAACCAAAAAAGTGTCTGCGCTCATATCGGGAGCAAGCGTACGACCCACGCCGCCAGCACGGCAGGGGGGTTCCGCCAGCCCGACTGCTCACAGCCAAGGTTCGGTAATCTGCTCAAACGCCGCCGAGCCGCGAACGTCGTTCGGGATGGATTCCCGCTGCTCGACCGTCAGCAGCGATTCGATGCGCTTACGCGTCGCGCGATCATGTTCCAATCGCTCACGCTTGGCCTGTTGCAGCGGATGATCGGGATCAACCGCCGGCCGTCCGTTGAAGCGTTCCTGATCCTCATACAGCGGCCGCAGCCCCATCTTGACCGCCAGCGCATGCGGCTTGGCGGCGAGCCGCACCTTCTCTTCCTCTTCGCACGCGCGCCGCAGCAGTGCATCACGCCGCGGCTCATACCCCGCGACAATCGCTTCGATCTGCGTTCGCACATCATCCCTCAGCCCCGCAATCTTCGGTGCCGCCAGAATGAAACGCTCCGACCGCGAAGGCTCACACGCAAACCCATACGTCTGCTTGAACATTGCCTTCTGCAGTGCGACACGTTCCGCATCAGGCAGCAACGTCGCGATCTGCGCGACGTACTGCCGGTTGATATCACGCACACTCAGCCGATTCCGCTGCGACTCCGCGAACATCCGCTCCGCCGCACCCGGATCTGTCTCGATCAACTCCATGAATCGTTGCCCGTTGCTCTCAACAAAGCTGTCGCGCGTCTGCATGGCCGCATCCAACTGCGCCGCGTACTGCTCCAGCAGCGCAGCGATCTGCTCGCGATGCACCGCCTCCGCCGCCACATCTTCCACCAGCCGCACGACATCCACATTCTCGCCAGGATACTGCCCACTACCAATCCGCTTGCGTCGCCGCATCTCGCGTTCCGCAACCGGCCAGCGTCCCGCCTGCTGAGCCGTCAACATCGACTGCAGCTCTTGCAGGAACTCCGTCGTCATCCGCTTTGTGGTCGCCTCGTAATCATCCCGCGGCAATCTCGCCCGTGCCTGATCGCCCAGCGTCTGAGCTTCCTCCAGCGCGGCTTCGGTCTTCTCCGAAAGCTCGCGAGCTTTCTCGCGCAGTCCGTTGTAGTACCCGTCATACAGCGCCTGCACCGCTTGGGCCTCAGCGGGGGAGAGTTGCAGCACGCGGGTGAACAGCGTGATGTCTCGCTGCTCGAGTTCCGGCGAGAACTGCTCGTACGGATCGCTCATCCCGATGCTCAGGTTCTGCCCGGCGGCAAGTGCCGCAGCCAGCCCAAGCACGCCTGCAATCGCCAGCAAGGGCATCGCAACGGCTTGCAGTATCACCCGTTTTACATAACCTATCTTATAGGACGTTGGCCTTGGTACCGATTCCGGCCTGATCCCCTTGCCCATACGTGCTTCATGCCCCTGATTCGTCGGCATCTTCGCAGCTCCCGATTCCGCGTATCTCAGTTTACTGGATCAGCACACATCCTACAACCTGTCGGTACACTGCCCGCTATGCCGACTGTTTCGTTGACTGGTGCCCCCTCCACGATCGACCACGTTGTTCAAGTCGCCCGGCTCGAGATGCCTGTGGCTTTGTCAGATGATGCACGCCAGGCGATGCTGGCTAGCCGCAAGGTGGTTGAGAACTGCCTCAACGACGGCCTCGCTCACTACGGCATCAATACTGGCTTTGGCAGCCTGTCACGCACACGCGTCGCCGCGGACGAACTGCGCGACCTGCAGCGCAATCTGATCCGTTCGCACGCCGCGGGCGTTGGTGACCCCCTACCGACTGAAATCGTCCGGGCGACCATGTTCCTGCTCGCCGCCAGCCTGGCTCGCGGGAAGTCCGGCGTGCGGCCTGAGGTGGTGACGCTGCTGGTTGAAATGTTGAATAGGGGGGTGACGCCGGTCGTGCCTTCGGTGGGCTCGGTGGGTGCATCGGGTGACCTCGCCCCTCTTGCCAGCATTGCGATGGCGCTCATTGGTGAGGGTGATGCGTCGTACGCCGGCAGCGTTCTGGCGTGCGGGAAGATTCTGCAGTCTCTAGGGCTGGCCCCCATCACGCTGGAGGCTAAGGAAGGTCTCGCGCTGATCAACGGCACGCATCTCATGGCGGGCACGGGTGCGTTGCTGGTGAACGACATGGACCGTTTGTTCGCGTCGGCGGTGGGCGCGGCGGCGATGGCGATTGATGCGGTGCGGGCGAGTCATTTGTTCCTTGATCCGCGCGTGCACGCGGCTCGCAACCAGCCGGGGCAGGCAGAGGTTGCTGCCCGCGTGCTGGGCATGCTCAAGGGGAGCCAGATTGTCGAGAGCCACAAGGTGAACGATCCGCGTGTGCAGGACCCTTACTGCTTGCGGTGCATTCCGCAGGTTCTGGGTGCGAGCTGGGGCTGTCTGGGTTATGTAAAGCGGCAGATTGAGCAGGAACTCGGTGCGGTGACCGACAACCCGCTGGTGTTTGCTGATGCCATGCCTGAAGATGCGCTGGTTTCGGCGGGCAACTTCCATGGCATGCCCATTGCCATTCCGATGGATTGTGCGGCGATTGCGATCAGTCATATCGCGGGCATCAGTGAGCGGCGGACGTTCTGGATGCTCAGCGCGTTTGACGCTGAAGCGCATCTGCCCCCCTACTTGGCGAAGAAGCCGGGCGTGCACAGCGGGCTCATGATCGCGCAGTACACGGCGGCGGCGTGCTGCAATGAGATCATCGGGTTGTGCATGCCTGCGAGCCCGGCGAATGTGGTGACGAGCGCGGGGATTGAGGATTACAACAGCTTCGGACCTCGCAGCGCGATGAAGGCGCGGCGTGCGGTCGAACTGGCGCGGTATGTGGTCGCGACGGAACTGCTGTGCGCGGCGGAAGCGCTCGAGTATCACCGCCCGCTGCGCAGCGGTGAAGGCGTTGAGAAGCTGCACGCGGCGGTGCGCAATGTGATTGCACCGCTGACGGGTGATCGGCCGCCGGGGCCTGATATCAGCATGGTGGCGGAGGCGATTGCAGACGGCGCGTTTGGTTGAGACAGATGGCTGCACTCGCGCGGGCGGGTTGGCCGATGGGACAGGATCGGGATTGAGGTTGTGGCCCAGAAGGAGATGTTGATGCTCGCTGTGGGTTCCATTGCACCTGACTTCACGCTTCGCGATCATGCGGGGAATGTGCACACGTTGTCGCAGTATCGCGGCAGGCGCGTGGTGCTGTACTTCTACCCCAAGGATGACACGCCGGATTGCACGACGCAGGCGTGCACGTTTCGTGACAAACTCCCCCACTTCTCCGGGCTGGATGCGGTGGTGCTGGGTGTGAGCGCGGACAACGAGCGGAGCCACCAGAAGTTCGCGAACAAGTTCAAGCTGAATTTTCCGCTGCTGGTGGATGATCGCGTGGACGGCACGCCCGCGATGATTTCGGCGTATGGCGCATGGGTAAAGAAGAGCATGTTCGGCAAGCCTTACATGGGCGTGAGCCGGACGACGTATCTCATCGACGCTGAGGGACGCGTCGAGCGGGTGTGGCAGAAGGTCAACCCGATGTACAACCCGGTGGAAGTGCTGCATGCCATTCGCGGGTTGCCGGCGCAGGAGATTGAAGCGAAGACGCCGCCCATGTTCATTATCGAAGACGACGAGCCCGCGCCTGTGAAGAAGACGAAACGCAAAGCGAAGAAGAAGAGTGCGAAGAAGGTGAGCAAGAAGACGGTGAAGAAGAAGGCTGGGAAGAAGAAGCGGAAGCGCGGGGGATGAGGTTCGGGCTGCGCGACGGGTAGCTTGCATCAGGCTTGCAGAGCCAAGCCTGATGGCACGGGGCGTGATTGGGCATGCGGTATGTAGAGAGGGAAGGGCTCGGCACGGAGCGCTGAGGTACCCAAAGGCAGGAGTGCTGCGTCGCAGCAGCCGCGCTACTTACCACAAACGATTGGGGGCGGGCTGTTCGGCGATGATGGCTCTTGCGTTTTCGCAGACCATGCGGGTCATCATGCCGCGGCTCCAGTTGCTGGCGCTGCCGATGTGGGGGCTCAGGACGCAGTTGTCGAGCTGTTTGAGGCGCGAGTGGACGATGGGTTCTTGTTCGAAGACGTCGAGGCCTGCGCCCCAGATGGCTTTGCGTTCGAGGGTGTCCACGAGGTCGGCTTCGTTGACGACGGGGCCGCGCGCGGTGTTGATGAGCATGGCGTTGGGCTTCATGAGGCGCAGGTTGCCAGCGTTGATGAGGCCTCGCGTGTCTTTGGTGAGGGGTGTGTGCAGGCTGATGATGTCGCCTTGGGCCATGCCTTCCTCGAGCGAGACTTGGCGGCCGGCGAGGGGAGCCATTTCGAACTCCATGTGGCGCGAGCGAGCGACGTAGAGGATGTTGCAGCGCCAGCCGAGGCTGCGCAGCGCGACGGCGTAGCCGATGCGGCCTGCGCCGACGATGACGAGGGTTTTGCCGGTGATGTCCTGGCCCAGGAACTCGTCGGGGCCGAGGGGCCCCACTTTCGCGTATTCGTCGCTACGCGCGAAGCGGTCGGCGACGTTGAGGCGACGCGCGACGGCGAGGATGAGGGCCCATGCGAGATCGGCGGTGCCTTCGGTGACGGCGTTGGGCGTGTTGGTGACGGTGATGCCGCGTTCTTTGCAGGCGGCGAGATCGATGTTGTCGGTGCCTACGGCGAAGTTACAGACGCCGCGGAGATTGGGGCCTGCAGCGTCGAGCAGTTCGCGGTCGACGCGCTCACTGACCCATGTGACGAGGACGGTGGCGTTTTTGACGTGCTTGAGCAGTTCGGCGCGAGGGAGGGCACGCTGGGGACCGGTGACAACCGCGCTGCCTGGAATCTCGATGGTGGGCGGGACGCTGCGGCAGAAGGTCACGATGGGGATCGCGGGATGGATGGTGGTCATGGGGACGTGGTCCTAGAAACTGAAGCGGTCGTACGCTTCGGGAGAGATTACTCCGTCATTTTGCTGGTCAAGCAAGGAAAATGACGCATACTGGATGAACCACGCCACGACGCGTGGCGCTGTGACGTGCCGATAAGGCACCGCCCGCGTGTTCGCCCCCTGCCCCCTGCCCGTTGCTCTTGGAAGTCACTATGCGTCAAATCACCTTTGGCACCGTCGTCGCTGCTTCGTGTGTCGCGTTCCTGACAGGTGCGGCCGAGGGATCAGTCGCGCTCCTTACGCAAGATCGCTCGATTACGGCGATCACCACGGCGAACGCGGGGACGCAGACCGCGGCGGCGGCTGACTTTGGGCCGTTCATTCAGGTCGTACAGCTCTCGACGACATTCGGCACACCCGGAGGCAGCGTGGCGGTGAACAGTGCGCGAAGCGAGATCAACTGCGTGACCGATCCGAACGCCATTCGGGCAAACGGCGCATTGGCCGGGCAGGGCGGGACGAATACAGGCGGGGCGGATGAGCTTGGTGAAGCGCAGGTGAATCTGTATGTGACGTTTTCTGTGAGTGAACCGACGCCGTTTCAACTCTTGGCCAATCCACGGCAGAGCAGCAATCCGCAAGACGGGTTTGAAGTTGAACTGACTAACCTGACTACGGATACGGACCTGTTTGCCATCAGCGAGCTGGACGCACCGCAAAGCGTCAACTTTTCGGGTGTGCTGCAGCCGGGCACGTACGCGGTGCGGTACAAGAACGAGCTGACGGTCGCGGGTGCGGAGCAAGTCGCGAACTTCAACTTTGAGTTCCTGGTGCCGGCGCCTGGGAGCTTGGGGCTGGCAGGCGGGTTTGCGGCGTGGACGCTGCGGCGGCGCCGGCGGGCGTGATGAAGTGTTCGTGAGTTGAGATCGTGATGAGAGCTTGATCGCGGCTGGATGCTGAGTCGATTGTGCAGACGAAAAAACCGGCACCTTGGGGTGCCGGTTTCTTGTTTGAGCTGCCGCATGTGCATCAGTCGTTGTAGCGCCACGAGGTGGTCGTGGGCGTTGGGTGGCTCCAGTCGGCGCTGTCGGCCCAGTTGTTCCACTTGCGCATGTCGCGGAGCTGGGAGAGCTGCTGGCGGGATGCGCTGAGGTCCATGTTGACCACGGCAACGGTGTTGCCGTATTGAGCACGGAGGTTGCCGAACCAGCTGACGCCCTTGCGGGGGTCGTAGTTGTTGTCAGCAGGGATGGTGGCGGTACCGTTGGCGCCCGAGAGTGTGGGGAAGGTTGGGGCGGCAGCAGACATGCCCCAGCCGAAGGCCGAGAGGGCAGCGACGCTGCCATTGCCTTGACCAGTGGGGTGCGGCTTGGGCGGACGTACCAAGTAGTAGCCCGGGATCACCTTGTTGACCGTGGCGGCGGTGAAATCAGGATTGGTGCCGCCGTAACCCCAATAGGTTTGGTTTGCGACGTCTGCACCACGCGCTGAGGCGAAGACCAGCAGCGTTGAGGGCTGCTTCACACGGTCGATGCGATCGACATAGAAGTTGCCACCATGCTGCTGGCGTTGACGGTTGACGGGAATCGGGTTCGCACCCCAGCCCCAACCTGAGTTCGGAGTCGGAGGCGAAATAAGGCTGCGGAAACCGCCGTGCTGATAGCTACCGCCGACGTAGATGCCGTTCATGCCGAAGGTGGGGTGCCAGTTCATGGCGGCGTGGAAAGACGTATCGGGATAGCCCACGAACTGACCGTTGACGGTCGGCGGGACTTGACGAGTCAAGAAATTCTCGAGCGTGGCCTTATCGCTTTGAATGGCTTCCCACGGAATGTTCGCGTAGCTATACAGGTTGAAGCCCCAAACCTTCGTGATGGAGCCTTCGAGGCGCTTGCCTTGATTGAACGGATCGGGCGGATAGAAGCCGTTGGGGGCGTGGGCGCCGCCGTGGAGGTGGTTCCACGTCCAGTGCGGGTTCGCGGGGATGAGCGCGTCGCGGCTGTCGGTGTAGTAGGACGAGTAAACGACCTGCATGTTCTTGCCCTGCACCAGTTCCTTGAGTGCACGAGCTTGATCACGTGCCTTGCCCAGGGCGGGGAGCAACAAGCCAATCAGCAGCGCGATGATCGCGATGACGACAAGCAGTTCGATGAGTGTGAATGCTGAACGACGCTGACTGTTGGAGCCGGTGTGCTGCACCATGCGATTCTCCTCTGACACCTACCCGCGAAAACGAGACATTTTGGCGACCGTGCGAACGCACGGGTGATTGAACTACACGACGAGAGACTTCACCATCTACCACGAACCCGTCCACGCGTTTCCCTACAAAACTCGTCCTTGCCTGTGGGCGACTCAGATGTCGCTCGAGACAGTGTACTGGAAACTCTGGGCACCGCAAGACGCTTACGCCCGAGAATGCAGAAATTTGCTACTTCAGCCCCTTTGCCTTCATGACCTCCTGCAAACGTGCCATGGCGGCTTCGGCCTCGACGAGAGCTTTGTCGTTCTTTTCGTACTTGGCCATGTCGATGACGGTCTGGCGGGTCAGCTTTTCGCTCTTGAGGTATTCGGACGGCATGGCCTGGAGCCGGTCGCGATCTTCCTTCTCCAGGGCGGCCTGCAGGACGGCAGGATCGATGCCTCCTGGTTGGGGCTCGCCGCCAGCGAATTTCAAGATGGAGGGGATCCAGACAATCGAAAGGACAATGACGACCGGCACACCGATGAGTGCGGGCAATCGGAACTGCGCGGGCAGGAAGCCCAGAGCGCGAGCCGAAAAATCATTTGCTTTTGACTTCAGGTCGTCAGATGAAGGCACGCACAGATTCCCTCGTGTTTCCGCTTGGAGTAACTATACGTCGTCTTTCGAGGACGTTTCTGGCGAGAAATCGTATGCGATCGCGATTGATTCAGTTGGAGCCGAAGAACCAGTCGGGGCGCGTGGCCTGATCGGCCCAGCGGCGCATGTCCTGGACCTGGTCCCACGAGAGGGCTGCGGCGTGGCCGTCGAGCTGGGCGGCGATGGCGCGGTTGTTGTGGCGGAGTGAGATGAAACCACTGTTGGGACCGGGATCGGTTGTGCGAGAGTCGTAGGCCGTGTCCCAGCGGCGGCCTTGGCTGGCGGCGAAGTAGGGAGGCTCGACGCGGAAGAAGCCGTCGAGATTGCGGAAGACGGGAATCTCTGCGGGTGGGTTGCCGCGTGCGCTGGCGAAGGTGATGAGATCGCTGGGGCGGCGTGCTTGGTCGAGACGCGCGACGTGCTGGCGACCAAAGGTGCGCTGGAAGAGCGGGTCGAACGCGCCGAAGCGTTCGCTGCCGCCGACGAAGGCGACGTTCATTCCCAGTGAGGGATAGAGCGTGACCATGTAGTCGTAGGTAACGCCGTAACTGGCGTAATCGGCGGGATTTTCGCGGATATCTTGGAGCAGCTTGGGATTGGGATAGAGGCCGCGGAAGTCGTAGTTGAGCTGCGGGGCGAGGCGGTAGGGATAGCGCTGCGCGTCTTCGTTGAAGAGCCGATCGCCGCGGTCGTTGTAGACGGGCATGCGCGTGTTGACCATGCTGGCTGTGGGATAGCCGGGGAGCACGCTATCGCGATTTTCGTTGGCGTATGAGTGGAAGCCGAGCATCATTTGCTGGCTGGCGGCGAGCTCGTTGGTTTGGCGGCCCAGCGCTCGAGCCTTGGCGAGGGCGGGCAGCAGCAGGCCGATGAGTACAGCGATGACGGCGATGACAACGAGTAGCTCGATAAGGGTAAATGCGCGGCTGCGCATGGAGAGCATGGTGGCGCGAGCTTCGCGCATGGCGCACATGACGGGGCAATGTGCGAGTCCAAAGCGGCCCATAAGCCGGGTGAAGGGGCAGGGGCTGGGAGCGGATTGTGAGTGATTCACGAACATTCGGCAATCCTTGCTGAAATCGGAACGAATCGTAGACGTTCTCCCGCGAGACAGCAATCATTCTTGTCTGACAGGATTATCCGGAAAGGCAACCGAGTCGCGGCGAGTATCGTAATATCGGAGAAGGAAGTCGTCAAATGAAAATGTGCTCTGTGGTTCTTGCAACATTGCTCGCTGGCTCGGCATTTGGTCAAACAACTGTCAACGGCAACCTCGCCTCCCCCACTATCGACCGTTGGATGTATCCATTCGCGGGAACGCCCGGGGCTGAGGCATCGGCGTCGATTTTTCGTACGCCCAGCGACGCGACGATCTCGGGTCAGCCTGCGTTTGACGATCGAGATGCGGAGTTCTTGCTGATCTTCAACACGGCGGGGCTCGTGACACCTGGCCGGAACTACGGCACGTATGACGTGACCAGCCTGCGCGTGCGGGTGTACACCAGCAACGATCCGCGGTTTGAGTATGACCCGACGTTTGACAGCGTCGCGACGTGCTATGCGACGAGCGATCCTCTGTATGTCGCTGATGCCGACGCCGGCAAGCCGATCGAGCTTTTTGCGGCGGGCTTCCGCAGCGGGGCGCAACTGGCGACGTGGGCAGAGAACAGCGGGTTCGCACCGACGGGCGTGCCGGGCTTTCTTGAGGGCGTGCGGCGTGTGTATCCGGCGGCGCTGAGCGCGACGGGCGTGGCGACGACGGATGTGTCGAACCAAGTGCGCGACCGCTTTGAGGCGACGCCTTTGTCGATCGGGACGACGACTGCTGCGGCTCCGGGGCAGTTGGTGCCGCTGGGGAGTGAGATCGTGTTTGATATCGATCTGACCTCGCCGGCGGCGAAGGCGTACTTCGCGCGCGGGCTTGACCAAGGGCGCATCGCGGTGCTGATCAGTGGATTGCACCTTGCAGCGGGCGGCCCGGGCGGCGGGGTGGGCGATGCGACGTTTCCGGCGTTCTACACGAAAGAGAACATCACGGCGGTGACACTGGGTTTGATGCCCAAGCTTGAGTTCTCGGTTGCGGTGAGCGAGCGCATTGACTTCAACAACAACGGCGTGTTCCCGGAAGACCAGGACGTCATTGATTTCTTCAACGTGCTTTCGGGCGCTGATTGCGAGACTTGCCAGACGATTGACTTCAATGGCAATGCCGTGTTCCCGGAAGATCAGGATGTGATTGACTTCTTCACGGTGCTGGCGGGCGGGCCGTGCTGCTGAGGGAAGGCATTTGGGAATGGGCATTAGGCCCAAGACAGCGAAGGCAATGCGCTTCGGCGTTTACTGGAGGCCGTGGAGGAGGGTTGGGGGTGTGCCTAGTGCTTGGAGCGCTTCGAGCAGTTCGTCGAGTGCGAGCTGCTCTTGGTCGGCAGCGATGTAGACCTACAGGATGGCATGCGGCTCGGCGAAGAGTGGCTTGTGAAGGTGTAACTTGTTGGTCCACAGTTCGACACGGGCGGGGAAACCCTTGACGAAACTGCGGTATTTGGGCCATTCCCAAGCGGGCGGCGGCTGAATGCCGCGCGGATACCCGCCGGGATCTTTCCATCGGGTCATGCCGACCTTGGTGAGCGCCGTGTCAATGGCATCCATGGAAGTCGCAGGATTCAAGGTGATTCTCGCGGGTTTGCGATTCTCAGGATCCATCCTGAGTCCTGCGAGAAGCGCGGCGAACGAGGGAGCGATTGCGACTTCTTGCGGCGGCTCGTTGGGATCGACTTCGGCAAGGTCGATGTGGGTGATGATGGGTTCGGCGTGGGGCCCCCCGCTGCGATAGTCGAGGCAGCACCACCAATGACCATCGCCAAAGAGGGGGTAGTAGCCTTCGGGGGCTTCCCATTCGTCACGGAGCGTTTCCGTCTGGCGCATGATGTTGTCGTAGTCGTCGTGGCGGACGCTTGGCAGCGCTTTGACGTTGTAGAGGCGGCGGGCGTACGAGTTTTCCGGCGGATCGAATGTGAGTTCGAATTGGGTGAGGCGCAGGTAGCCGCCGTCTTGGTAGCGAAGGACTTGCTTGTACGCCGCTGGGAGCGTGATGCCTAGTTCGCTTTCGGCGTGGGCGATCTGGGCATCGGTTGCGGCGGGGACGGGCTTGCTCTGTGCTTTGAATAGACCGGCGAAGGGATGAGTGGGCGGCATGGGCGGAGTGTACTGGTTTTCAACTGCGCTCGTGTGCGTCAGGATGCCGATAATGGCGTATGCGCGTGTTCGATCTTGCCATCATCGGTTCGGGGCCGGCCGGGCAGAAGGCTGCGATTCAGGCGGCGAAGCTGGGGAAGCGCGTGTGCGTGATTGAGTCGCGCGATGTGGTGGGCGGCGTGGCGGTCAACACGGGGACGATTCCGAGCAAGGCGCTGCGCGAGGCGATTCTGAATATTGGCGGGTGTCCGATGCCGGCGATGCCCAGCAGTGCAGACTTCATGGAGCATGCGCGGGCGGCAACGATGCCCAACCTGTGGAGCAGTTGCAACCGCGTGATTCAGGCGGAGATTGATCTGATCCGTACGCACTTTGCGAGCAACGGCGTGCAGGTTGTGCATGGCATGGGCTCGTTCGCGGATGAACACACGATCAACGTGGCGACGCGCTTTGGGGTGGAGCATGTCAAGGCGGAGAAGATCTTGATTGGCGTGGGCACGCATCCCGCGCGGCCGAGTTCTGTGCCTTTCAGTGAGCCGGACATCATCACGAGCGATGAACTGCTGCACTTGGATGAGCTGCCCAAGAGCATGATTGTGGTGGGCGGCGGGGTGATTGGGACGGAGTACGCCAGCATGATGGCGGCACTGGGCGTGAAAGTGACGCTCGTGGAGGGACGGCCGCGACTGCTCGAGTTTGTTGATAGCGAGATCATCGAGGCGCTGCAGTATCACTTGCGGCAGGCGGGGGTGACGTTGCGATGCGGCGAGAAGGTCGTGAAGATTCAGAAGGTGGAATCGCCGTCAGCTGGGCCTGGCGGAGCGAACCGCGTGATGGCGGAGGCGATGCTTGAGAGCGGCAAGATGCTCCGGGCGGATTGCCTGCTATATGCGGTTGGGCGGCAAGGCGCGACGAATGGTCTGGCGCTTGAGAATGCGGGGCTCAGCGCGGATGATCGCGGGCGCATTAAAGTGAATGAGTACTTTCAGACGGCCAAGCCGCACATTTACGCGGCGGGCGATGTGATCGGGTTCCCGGCGCTTGCGTCAACCAGCATGGAGCAGGGACGACTGGCGGCTTGTCACATGTTTGGTGAGAAGTGCCAGCAGGCGGACACGTTGCTGCCATACGGCATCTATGCGATTCCGGAGATCAGCATGGTGGGCTGGACGGAAGAGCGATTGACGGCGGAGCAGGTGCCGTTTGAGAGTGGGATTGCATACTACCGCGAGACGGCACGCGGCCAACTGCTCAACGATGAGATCGGCATGCTCAAGCTGCTGATTCACCAGGAGAGCCATGCGATTCTGGGCGTGCACGTGATTGGCACGGGAGCGACGGAACTCGTGCACATTGGGCAGTGCGCTATCGCGTTCAAGGCGACGGCGGAATACTTCGTGAGCGCGGTGTTCAACTATCCGACGCTGGCGGAGTGCTACAAGATCGCCGCGTTGAATGGGCTCAACAAGTTGCGGGGCTTGGGCTGAAGCAGCGGTGACTGATCGGTTGTGATCGGCACTGCGCAATGGCTCAAAGACCGGATCGAGACGGTCAGGCGTAGAGGCGCTTCTCTCGCTGGGCGATTGCGCTGGCAACCATGTTGCGTGAAATCGCGTGGTCGCTGAGCAGCAGGCCCAACGGGTTCATCTTCTGCGACTCGGCGAGTTCGAGCAGAACTTTGGCGCGAGTCTTGGGCACACCCAGCGATTCGGCGGCGGCGGCGAAGAGCTCGGGGCCTTCGCGCGGCTGGACGGGTTTGCGACGAGACTGCCACCAGACGCTGCGCGTGATGGCCATGGCGAGCAGTACCGCACCGACCACGCACATTGCCGCCGCGGCGAAGAGCATCCACGTGAAATCGGGCGGCTGCACCGGCTGGGGTTGGCCCGTGACAACGTGGAGGGGTTCGACCAGTTCGCGTGATTGAGCAAGCGTGAAGACTGCGAGTGATGACGTACTCACGGATTGCTCCTTTCGGTTTGTGCAGACGACGGCTCGGCGATGTCTGGCGTGGATTCACTTGGCATGGGTTCACCCAGCACTGAAGCGAGATCGAAGGTTGGTGGTGAGGTCGTGCCAAGATCGCCCGCGCTGGCGATCCAACTGGCGCGGGTCAAGGCGGCTGTCGCGGTGGCACAGGCAGCGGCACGCGTGCGGACGCGCGGGTCGGTGTCGGAGGTGGCAAGCGCGCCGATGCGACTGGACATTTCCGTCCAGCGGGCACGCAGGATGGAACGTGTGGGCCCGACGAGCGTGCGCGAGGCGAGCCACAAGCCTGCGAGGCGGTGTAGCGGGCGATCGTCAGACAGCATGGAGGCGAGGTCGTCTGCGGCGGCAAGTTGCATGCGCGGCTCGACGCTTACCAGCAGCGTTTCGCGCAGAGCATTGGCGCGGATGCGATGATGCGGGTCGGTCTTGAGCTCGAAGACTTCCGAGGGCAACGGGCGAACGCCGCGCCTTGCAAGACGCGCGAGGGATTCGACGGCGTTGGCACGCATGCGGGCGTCGGCATGGGCGAGCAACGCTCGCACTGTGCTTGCGGCGATGGGCTCGCGACTGTCTCCCAACGCGGCACATGCGGAGGCTGCCGCTCGGAGGCTGGCTTCATCGGTGGCGGCATTCGTCGCGCGTTCTCGCAGTGCATCGAGCATGACATCGACGAGTGCGGCGCGGCGAAGGGCATTGATGGCACGGTGTGCGGCGGGTGCGTCGCTTTGCGAGAGCATCCAGCGAAGCGTTTTGGTACACGCGTCACGGTCGGTGGTGTACCAGCGGAGCGTGGCAAGCCGGCCCCCCACTGTCGGCTCGAACGCGGCGGCATGGCGAGCAGCGTGAGCGGATGCGAGCGCGGCAACGTGTGCGTGTGGGCTGCGTGATGCGGGGAGTGCGTCGAAGGGAGCACCATCGCGAGCGGCGGCGGTCAGGCGGACGAGGGCGTGGCGTGCGATGCGAGAATCGGCGTCAAAGACGAAGTCGCGAGCGAGACGCGTGGGGCCGTGCAGGGCGGCTGCGAAGCGTGTGGTCGCGTCGACGTGGCTGAGTAGCGGTTCGAGCGCACGTTCGCGGGTGGGCGCGTCAGCGTTGATGCTTGCGCTCCAGCGGGGAAGGGCTCGCACGGCTTCCACGGGTAGAGCAGCTACCTCGCCCGCGTTGGCGAGAGCTGTCGCGGTGAGATCGATCGTTGCACCAGCGCGAGTTGTGCGGCGTGCGCCGCGCACGATGACGCGGTTGAGCGCCGCTTGCCTTGCGGGACGAATGGCGAGGGACGAACGTTGCAGGATGAACTGGTGATCGAGCGGTCCTTGGGTGCGGGCCAGCCGCAGCACACATGCGGAAGCAATCGCGCCGCGGGCTGACGCGAGCAGTTCCAGCGCGCGCACGCGGACAAACGGCGCGCGGAGTGACTTGATGGCGGCGGCGAGCGCTCGCTGCGCGTGCTCGGGCTGGGAAGCCAGCGATTGCTGCGTGGCCTGCGGCATGATGAGCAACGCAGCTTCTGCGGCAGCCTCGCATGCGGAGGGATCTTGCAGGGCGGCAAGGATGCCGGTTTGGACGGCGCGGGCGTCGCCCGCGAGGCCGCGAGCGAGGCCACGTGTCAAGAGGCGTCGCCACGTTTCGTCGCGATGTGCGGCGGCGAGCCAAGACTCTCGCTCGAGAGGCGAAAGCGGCGTCGCGAGCAAAGCAAGGGTGAACAGGGACCAGCGAGCGGCATCGACCGTGGACGGATCGGGTGCGCGGGCTGCGGCGAGGGGCCAGGAGATGAGGCGAGCGTCTGCAGCTTCGGCGGCGAGCAAGGAGAGGCCGCGGAGTACGGTCGCGCGCGTGTCTTCCACGCGTGCAGCGATGGTGTGCCAGCGATTGGAGCCAGCGGCAAGCGCGGCATCGCGGGCGAGCGGCGGCACGCCGAGCCAGCCACGGGCGAGTTCGGTCAGGGCGGCGTCGGTATCTTGCACGCGTGAGTTTTGCAGCCAGTGACGCAGCTTTGAGAGGAAACCGCGAGGCCCGACGTGCGTATGAGGTTGCGTTGCAAACGGGTCGCTCGGCGCGACCGGCGCAGATTGCTCGCGAGCGGATTGGCTGATTGGCTGCTGGGCACCAAGGCCAGCCTTTGAGAGCCCGTAGCGAGCGCGGAGAGCTTCGATATCTGGCTTGCCGTCGGGTTTACTCGGCGTGGCGTTGACGCGCGCGGTGAGCGGGCGTGATGGCGCGGCGGTGTGAAGCGTCTCGGGGCGAAGGGCGAGCTGAATGAGGATGGGCGCGATGTATGCGGCTTCGTCTTGCGAGCAGACGAGCAGGGCTTCGCTCATGACGCGAGAGCGTTCAGCGACGGAGAGCTTGCTGAGCCGCGCGAGCTTGTCAGGCAGAGATGGAACGGGAGCGTTCGTGATGAGCGGGCACTCCTTGCCGGTTGGTGAGTCTGACTGCGGACTCACCTGAGCGGTCGCCTCCTGCGATCACTCAGTACGAAAGACTGACAAGCGACGACACGTTGCGCGAGACACAAGATACCTCAATGCGGGAATGGACGACGGAGAACTGGGAAAATGCTGCGCGAAGTCGACAACATATCCCCGTGTGCGCCCGCCGGTTATCATGTATCGAACATTTCCTCCGGATATCTCGCAAGATCGTCTGGACAAGCGCACAGTGATGTTGTATTTTGTGTACGCAGAAGTGCGTGGACCCCGTGCGGTCGCCTTCTGGAGATGTGTGATCGTCGGTCAAGATTGTCGTCCAGACGTGTGGCTGCGGTGTCAATGACCTTGAAGTCGCGGACTTTGAAGTCGGGGACACAGAAGTCCAGACGGAAGCGGACGACAGTCGGAAACATGAACGTCTCGCACACTATGTCGAATAGTGCGGCAGTTGGCGATTCTCGCTCTGTTGCACGAATGTGGTTGTCAGGACGCAACCCCCGCACCGTGTACGGTCGCGGCGACAACATCTCGGAGCGAGCAGTATGAGCACGCCATTTGAGTCGTCGGATGCGAATCGCGAGCAACCGCCGCGCGAGCAACCCCACACCAAGCCTGCGGAGAGTAAGCCGTTGGCCGACAAGGATGTGGAGCAGACCAAGCAGGAGGGGGTATCTCACATGAAGGGCCAAGTACCGGGTGGAGAAGCCGTTGTACCACCCAAGAAGCCGCTGGTAGAGGTAAAGCTGCCCGCGGACATTGGGCATTTGTCTGAAATGAAGTCGGCGCCAGAGGTGCGGGTGAAGCCCGTGATCATGGGCGGGCACCAGATCGTTCTATACAGCAAGGCTTTGCATCCGCAGCACGTGGAGATGCATGGCCGGCGGACGGTCAACGGACGGAACTACGAGCTCGAAGCGTGGATCATGCGGGGTAGTCACGCGTTGCGCCTTGAGGCGAACGGGCTGTGCGCGACGGAACTCGTGTGCGAATATGACAAGAAGATCCCGACGGCCGGTATCGTGCTGATGCACGTGGTGACGGCGGAGAAGGATGTTGAGCACCGGTTTACGAAGAACGGGGTTCGATACGTGAGCTCGATCCAGTTGGAGACGCTTGCGCCGAACCTGTACTACGAGACGTACGACGAGTACCTGCGGCTGGCGAAGGAGAACGGCCACCTGGCTCACACGTGGGAACAGGCGGAAGGGCATGGTCTGAGCGTGCTGGAGATCGACCGCGAGTCGAACGTTGTGACGGCGCTGGGCTACCACCTGATGCCGGCGACGGGCACTGTTGTTCGGACGCAGACCATGTTTGAGATGAATGCCAAGCCTGTTGTCGCGATGAGATAGTCATCGGGTGGCTACGGTTCCGGCGCAAGACCGCTGAGTTGCGGCGGTTTGGTGTTGTGCCGACTGGCCAAGGAGCGAGGTTCATGGCGTCGATTCTCATCGTTGCGGGTCCGAACGAGGGTGACTACTACCCCATGAAGAAGCGGACGCTTGTGATCGGGCGTGACGAAGGCACGGCGATTCAGATCACGGATCAGCGCATCTCGCGGAAGCACCTGCAGATTCGATTTGATGATGCGAAGAACCAGTACCTCGCGCTGGACATGAAGAGCGCGAACGGCACGCTGATCAATGGTCGCGGCGTGACCGTGGAAACGCCGCTGGTGGATGGGGATGAGATTTTGATCGGTTCGTCGAAGCTGGTGTTCAGCACGACGGAGTTTGCTGACCGCGCGAGCGCGTTTGCGAACTGGAAGCAGCGCGGCGAGCGCAGCAAGCCGACGATTCAACAGTGAGCCAACGTCAATCCCTTGCGGCGCGGGTCGCCGCTTCGCTTGATTTGCCTGCGGCGGCGCTGCCGCTTGCGGCGGAGTTGTTTTCTGATTTGGAGGGACTCGGAACGTCGCGTCGGCGCGCGGCGATGTGGCTGCATGGGGCTGGCGTGGGGCACGGGGATCGAGTGATTGATCTGGGGTGTGGGAAGGGTGCGCCAGCGGTGGCGGTTGCGCAGCGGTGTGGGTGCGTGGTGCATGGCATTGATGGATTCGGGCCGTTTGTGGAATCGGCGCGAGGATTGGCGCATCGTGTAGGTATGGAGACGCGGTGCACGTTTGAAGTGGGTGATTTGCTGACGCGGAAATCACGGCGGGTATGGGATGCGGGGATGATGCTGAGCGTGCTGCCCGCTTTGGACGCGGCGAAGGTGATGACGCGACATGTGAAGCCCGGCGGGCTGGTCCTGCTGGATGATGCGGTGCGTGTGGCGCGAGTGCAGCAAGAAGCGTGGCTGCCGGGCACGATGGCGGAATTGCGCGAGCAACTGGAAGATGCGGGGCACCGGGTTGTGCGGCAGCATGTGATGACACGGGCTGAGGTCACGCGGATGGATGCGACGTTATATCGGCGGATCGCAGCGCAGGCACGGGTGATGGCGCGAAGAGATGCCAAGACGGCGGCGCTTGTGCGAGAGGTACTGCGGCGGCAACGCGAAGCTCACCGTGTCTTGACCGGGCCGATTCGACCGGCGATTGTGCTGATTCAACTGGGCAACTGAAAGTCGTGTTCGAGCTGGCGGCGAGCCTGCGCAGTGAAGAATGTCCACGCGCTGGCGATGAATGCTGCGAGAGCAGCGATGACCAACACGATGCCGATGACTCGCGACTGGCGGGTTGCGGCTGCTTCCTCCGAGAGGTTGCACCATGCGGCGGCGTCGATGAAGCTCTTGGCGGGATCCGTCGCGATGTATTTGATGGGCACGGTTGCGCCCAGTGTGAGATACTGACGGATGGACTGGGCGTTTGCGGTGGTGAGGCCGTCATAGGGGCTCACGCGTGTACCGGCGTATGTGAGCGAGCCGACTTCGAACTGGTAGCGAAGGGAGAAGACGCCGCCGTAGCGTGTGATGCGCGAATTGTTGTTGTCGATGTGGGTGATGGTGCCGTAACCGGCTGTGAGTTGTGGTGTGGACGCGAGACGCAAGTCGGCTTCGGCATCGACCCAGGTCCAGACGCCGAAGGCAGCGAGTGTCATGCTGAGGATGTAGAGCCACATGGCGGGTGCCCACCAGCGAAGACGGCGTGGGGATGCGATGGCATCTGCGGTCTGCTCGCTCGAGAGCATGTCCGGACCAGAAGGGCGCAAGTTCATGGGGTGCCTGAGGAGCGCAAGAACGCGAATGCTGCCACTGCGAGCAACAGCAGTGCGGCGATGACGTATGCGGCGATGGTGGCGAGGCGTTCACGCATGGGGAAAGCGAGAAAGTGGAAACCGACAAAGCGAAAGGACAGGCCAAGAGCGCTACACGAGGTCGAAACGTTCGGCGTGGTAGTCGCCCACGCTGACACCAAGTTGTGCGAGTGATCGTTCCACGGCTTCCATCATGGGGACGGGGCCGCAGATGAAGAATTCGTAGCGGTTGCGGGTGGCAGTGAGATCACTGGGAAGGTGCTTCGCGAGGATGTCTTTGGTGATGAAGCCACGTTCGCCCTGCCATGCGTCGTCGGGGCGTGAGAGGACGTGGATGATCTTGAGATTGGGAAGCCGGGCTGCCAGTGTTTCGAGTTCTTCGCGATACGTGATGCTGTCCCATGTGGGGTTGCCATAGAACAGCCAGCAGGGCGTGTTGTTGTTGCGATCGGCGAAGGTGCGCAGGTGGGAGATCATGGGGGTGATGCCGATGCCTCCTGCGATGAAGACGTAGCCGGCTCGACCTGGGAAACGGTCGGCGGAGAGTGCGCCGAAGGGGCCGTCGACGTAGACGATGTCACCCACTTTCGCGTCGCGGACGCGGCGGGTCCAGTCGCCAAGTTGCTTGATCGTGAACTCGATAGGTCCACGGTTCTGCGCAGCGACGGCGCTGCCAGAGAAGCTGAATGGGTGTTCGCGATCGCTCAGGGGTGAGCCCCACATGGTGATCCACGCGAACTGACCGGGCTGGAAGGTGAGGCCGGCGTGATCTTTGGGACGCAGCACCACGCGGATTGCATCGCCTCTTTGCGGCTCAAGAGCGGCGATGGTCCACGGTTCTCGAAGCTCCTTGAGGGGCTTGATCAGTCGGACCCACGCGATGAGCAGGAGCCACACGCACGTATATGCCAACCAAGCGATGCGTTGCCAGTTGTCGCTGAGGTAGTGGCCCACCAGCAGGGCGTGCACCACTGCTGTAGCCACGGCGAGCACGCCCAGCATGGCGTGCGTGCGACGCCAGCCGTCGTAGTGGATGCGCAGTTGTTTGCGGTAGACCGAGACAACCACGAGGACGAGGAGGGCGACAACGCTGAGCGTGCCCAGCCAGAAGGGCCAGGGGTGCGTGAAGGGGCGGGATTTCATCTGATCCCACCGCTCAATGAACAAGATGGCGGGATGCAGGAGAATGAAAACGACGCTGATGGTCGAGATGGCCCGGTGGAAGGCGTAGATGATGTCGCTGCCGAAGGGAGCTTTGAAGGTTTTGAAGCGCGCGGTCAGAATGAACTGCAGGCACATCATCGCGAGGCCAACAAAGCCAAGGCCCACGCTGAACTCTGTCCAGAAGGAGCGGCCCGGCTTGTCGACCGAGACGAGAATGATGCACATGGGCGCAAGCGTGAGCACCACGTACAGCAGCACGGAGATGATCGCTTGCACGAGCGGACGTGACATGCTCCGCAGTTTACGTGCAGTTCACGCGGCTTTCGCGTGCGCGGCTTCGACAAGATCGCCGAAGGGCTGCATCTTGTTTCGAATTCGGTCAAACTCATCGCGAGATGCGAGGAAGATCTCGACGATTTCGGGGTCAAAATGTGTGCCGCTCATTTCGCGGATGAGTTCGCAGGCTTTCTCGTGCGTCATGGCTGACTTGTACACGCGGCGGCTGGTCAGCGCGTCGTAGACGTCGGCGAGCGCGACGATGCGGGCGGCGAGCGGAATCTGCTGAGCTTTGAGCCCGAGCGGATAGCCGCTGCCATCCCAGCGTTCGTGGTGACAGAGAGCAATCTGAATCGCGAGATCGATGAGCTCGTCGTCGCCAAGCTCTTCGCGAATCGCGATAAGCGTGTCGGCACCCATGTAGGTGTGGCGTTCAACGAGCTTGCGCTCGGCGAGCGTGAGTTTGCCTGCCTTGAGGAGGACGGCATCGGGCACGCCGACCTTGCCGATGTCGTGCAGACTGGCGGCGGGCAGGAGGTGCGCGATCCATGTATCGTTGATCTCGCGATGGCGCGGCTGGAGCTGGCGAGCAAGAACTTCGCAGTATCCGCAGATGCGTTCGAGGTGAGAGCCAGTGTCGGTGTCGCGGTAGTCTGCGAGCTTTGCGAGACCGAGGATGAGCGCTGCGCGGGCGCTGAGCCCCTGCTCGAGACGCTGATCGAGCGTTACGGCGAGATCGCTGTTTCGGGCTTCGAGCGAGCGATGTTCGCGTCGCACCACGCGATGGACGAACAGGCCGGCAAAGCTCAACATGATGACGAGGCCGGCGAAGGACCAGCCAAGCATCATGCGAGAAGACTGCGTGAGAGCCGCGGCGATGAGGGCTTCGTCTTGCTGGATGGTGAGCAAGCCGCCGTTGGGCAAGCGATGGACGAACAGCCAGTCGCCGCTCTGCTGTGTGCCGATCAGCGTGGCGTCGAGAGGCGCGTCGCCTACTTGTTTAGCGTGGCCATCGAGTGCAATGGTCTCAGCGGGCAGATTGGCGTCTGCGTGGTTCAGCGAGCCGGTGTTGGCGACAACGCGACCATCGCTGGTGAAGGCAAGGACTCGTGCGTGTGCGGCAAAGTGGGCGTCTGCGACAAGGGTTTGCATGGCCTGTTGCCATGCCGGCTCGCTGGTATCGATCTCGCGAGAGATGCTTTCGGCTGCGTGTGCGAGGCGATGCGACTCCGCGAGGTTCTGACTCACGATGTGATCGCGCGTGAGCCACTGCAATCTTGAGTGGATCGGAAACAGGACGATCGACAAACCGCCAGCAATCGCGACCGCTTGCACAGCGAGCACGATCGCCAGCCGGTCGCTGGCGCACTTGGAGGTTTGGGGGCGACCTGGAACACTCATCCGGTTAGGAGCATCGACGGGATGCACACCCGACTGAGCGGTGAC
Organism: Phycisphaerae bacterium; assembly: GCA_046316615.1. Lineage (GTDB taxonomy): Bacteria > Planctomycetota > Phycisphaerae > Phycisphaerales > UBA1924 > BJHL01. Next base: position 55,910 of record JBKDAN010000047.1, on the reverse strand, counting down.
CGGCCATCGCGAGCCCAAAGGCAGGGGAAGACCCGGAATATCCGCTACGAAAGTCGCAGTTCACAACTTTCAATCACTATTGAAAGATGGCAGCCTATCCTTGTACATGAGTTCTGCCACGTCTTCGGCCCCCACTGTTGTCCGTCCGTCAGTGCCGCGTCGCGACCCGCGACTTGATGCGATCGCTGCCAAGGTGGAGCGCGGCGAGCGATTGACGTTGGCGGATGGCGATCTGCTGTTCACGACGCCGGACATCTGGACGGTGATCGAGCTCGCGGACATGGTGCGGCGGCGGTTGCATGGCAACAACGCGTACTACAACATCAACCGCCACCTGAACTACAGCAACGTGTGCGCGCTGTCGTGCAAGTTCTGCGATTTCTATGCGAAGCTGGGTGAGGAGAAGGCGTACGCGCGTGACATGACGTACGTGCGTGAGCAGGCTCGGCTGGCGGTTGAGAGCGGCGCAACGGAGATTCACAGCGTGGGTGGACTGCACCCGACGCTGCCATTCAGCTACTACACCGATTTGATCTCGACACTGCGTGATGAGGCGCAGCGGATGGGCAGCGATCTGCACGTGAAGGCGTTCACGGCGGTTGAAATCGTGCACTTGTGCAAGATCGCCAAGGTGTACAAGGGATCTGCGGCGCCGGGAGAAGAAGGCCGCAAGGCGCGGCGGAACGCGATTGCGTATGTGCTTGGCGAACTGAAGAAGGCGGGGCTTGGCAGTTTGCCGGGCGGTGGCGCGGAAGTGTTTGATGATCGCGTGCACGACGAGGCGTACAAGGGGAAGATTCGCAGCGATGTGTGGCTGGACGTGCACCGCACGGCGCACGAGCTTGGGCTGAACACGAACGCGACGCTGCTGTACGGGCACATTGAGCAGCGGCATGATCGGCTTGTGCACATGGACATGCTGCGGCGAGCGCAGGATGAAGCGCTCACGCGGCTGTTTGGCGGGCAAGGCGCTGGCGACTCGGCAACTGTCACTGGTGGGCAGCAGGGGGATGATGGTGATGCGCTCACGACGAGCGAAGGCGGGCACCTTGGCTATCGGGAGAATGCGGGTGGTGCGCCGGTGGTGACGCTAACGAAGCCCGGCGCGATTTTGCCGGAACACTTTGCGTTTGGCGGTAAGACGGGCGCACGCACAGATGTGCCGGGGTACTACCAGACGATCATTCCGCTGCCGTTCTTTCCGGATGGATGCGACCTGGAGCACCTGCCTGGGCCCAGCGGGCTGGAGAACTATCGCACGCTGGCGATTGCGCGGTTGATGCTCGACAACTTCCCGCACGTGAAGGCGTTCTGGATCATGCAGACGCTGCCCATGGCGCAGGTGATGCTGCAGAGCGGCGCTGATGACATCGACGGGACCGTGGTGTGGTATGACATTACGAAGATCAATCACGGGGCGGGCCAGGGCAGTGCGGGCGATGCGGTCGCGACGCACCAGGAAGTGAACACGTGGACGCTGCAGAAGGCGATTCGTGAGGCCGGGTTTGTGGCGGTGGAGCGCGACACGCTGTATCGGCGGGTGAAGCGAGAGGGGCGGAAGTGGTGGGCGGAGTGAGCGAGGACTCAAGTTCTGACGTCATTGAGACTGCGCTTCGAGACTTGCGATACGACCGGGTCTGGCTTTCCAGTGGGCTACTCAGTATTGAGAACCTGCTCCGACAGCATCAAGACTTTCGCGACAATGTGCCTTGGAGTACCGATCTCGAGCACTTTCATGTCAACGCCTTGCACGCATGGCTCACCATGCGATATCAGCTGACGGACGCCGAACTGGAGAACGCGCTGGTCGTGTTGCAGTCGCAGACCGGCGTGCTGAGCACGTTGAGTGGACTGCGATTGCTGCTCAGTGCGAACCTGAGGGACGGGCAGTTTGAGCGTGTGCTTGCGTTGGCGTGTCTGGTGGGATTGGGAAGTGACGTCGCTGCATTCCAGCGATTCGCCCGCGAATGGAACAAGGGCATCCGCACAGAGCCATTCCTGCAAGGCGGTATTGACGGAGGGGTCGCTGCAATCCACCTGTTGCTGGCGAAGCAGTCTGAAACTGCGTGGGTGCTGAAGGCGTTGAAAGGTCACGGCACGAGTAAAGAGGTCCGTCACGTGGCAAAGCAGCGATTGCAGCAGTTAGGGGAGCTGAGCGGAGAAGAGGCAGCACCACAATGACTGAAGGACACGCACTCGTTGTGCAAGCGATGCAGCAGCTTGGGTATCACGCGTTTTGGCTGGAACGTGGGTTGATCTCGCCCGACATGATGCTGCGGCAGTTTCAGGATTTCGAGGCGGGGTATAGCTACGCCCAATCGACCGAGCACTTGCGGTACTCGGCACTGCAAGCATGGGCGTTGTACCACCCGTTTCCGACCGACGAGGAACTTGCGGCGGTTCTCGAAGCCTTGCGCGTGGACGAAGATCGCGTGATGGCGCGGTCGTTTCTCATTCACACTCTCGCGGGGCGTGAGCAATCCGTTGAGCAGATGCGCACGGTGCAAGCGGCGATGGTCGAACTGGGCTGTGACGCGAGCGATGTGTTGTGGGTTGAGTATCACTGGCATCGCGGCGCGGATACGTTGGGCGATGATCTGATTCGCCGGGCGATCGAGCACGGGGATGCGAGCGTGCACAAGGCGTTGATCGCTGATGCCAAGACGGCTTGGATTCTGCGCGAGTTGGTTGAACAAGGACGGAACAAGGAAGTGCGTCACACGGCGCGGCAACGCCTACAACACTTGGAACGCGAGCAGGCTGGAGACGCATGAACAACCGCTTCCAATCCATCGAGCAGACGCTGTCGTGGTTTTCGCCGTGTGTGCTGTTTTGTGCCGCGCCGTTTCTGGTTGCTATCGCGGTGTACACCATCGTGCGTGTGGTTCGCGGAAGGCAGGGGCGTGAATCGGTGTCGATGTACGACCCGACGTCACCTGCCCAGGTGCAACGGGTGGATCGAGCGACAGTGAAGTTTGAACGGCCCAAGGATGCGAGCGAGCAGGGGCGGCCCGCGGGTTCGGACGAGAAGAGCGGGAACTAAACCTGCTTGGGTGGGAGTCGTGGAATCGCACGGCGGCATACCGTTGATCATGCCCACGACCGCGGAAGGTTTCGCCAGTCGCACGCAGCAGATCAAGGCTGATCTTGTCGCTCAGGGATCGCGCGTGCAAGCCATGCTCGAGCTTTCCTGTGCCGCGCTCTTTGAACGCAAGAGCAATCTGGCGAGTCAGGCCATTGAGATGGATGAAGCCATCGACAAGGCTGATGTGGCGATTGAGCAGGCGGCGGTTGCGCTGCTGACGGATGCGACGCGGGCGGGAGCTTCGCTTGATCCGCAGCATCTGCGGGCGGTATTGACCATCGTGAAGGCGAACAACGAGCTGGAACGCGTGGCGGATGTGGCGGTGGATCTTGCGGAGATGGTGCCTGCGGTGGCTCGCATCGCGACGCCTTTTCCTGATACGTTCCGCGTGATGGCGAACAGTGTGATTGGGATTCTGCGGGATACGAACACCAGCATGTCGCGCAATGATCCAGCGATTGCCAACATCGTGCTGCAGAGTCAGCATGCGGTGTGGGCGTTCAAGGCCGCGTTGCTGCGCGAGGCCGAGCAGCAGGTGGCGAAGGGCAAGTATCCGGTGGAGTTCGCATTCCACCTGCACGAAACGGCGAGCATGTGCGAAGTGATCGCGGACCACTGCACGAACATCGCAGAGCAGGTGATCTATCAGACGACCGGCGCGATCGTGCGGCACGCGGAAAACTGCTGGGTTGAAGTGCCGAGGCAGTGACACGAGCGATGATCCAATGAAAAAAGCCAACACCGTGCTGATGCACATGTGTTGGCTTTATTGCTTGAGGGGTTCCATTACTGCATTGCGTGCTCGGGTGTCGCCAGGCGCAGATCGGTCGGCTCGACGAGCGATGCGCCGCGGGTTTCCATGACGCGCTTGTACCAGAGTGCGGAGAGCTTGGGCGTGCGCTTCTGCGTGGCGTAGTCAACGTGGACGAGGCCAAAGCGCTGCTTATAGCCTTCGGCCCATTCGAAGTTGTCCATGAAGCTCCAGTGGAAGTAGCCCTTGACGTTGGTGCCGTTCTGGATGGCTTCGTGCAGCGCGAGCAGGTAGCGGCGGGTGTAGTCGACGCGCTGCGGATCCAGCACGCGGCCGTGCATGTCCATCCAGTCGGTGCTGCAGGTGCCGTTTTCGGTGATGACGATGGGCAGGCGATAGCGATCGAAGAGGAAACGCGGGCCGAAGTGAAGGGCCTGCGGCGCCATGTGCCAGTCCATGGTGTTTCGAGGGTTGCCGGGCCCGGGGTTCACGGCTTCCCAGCCGCCGTTGGCCTTGGCCTTCACGCATGAGCCGGAGTAGATGTTGACGCCGTAGAAGTCGAGCTTCTGGTGGATGAGGTCCATGTCGCTCACGGGGTGAGCGGGGACGTTGTTGCCAAAGACGCGGAGGCCGTCTTCGGGGTAGCAGCCCAGGCACACGGGATCAGCGAACCAAGTGTTGTTCCAGAGGTGGGTCTGCTCGATAGCGAAGGTGGCAGCGCGAGCGGCGTCGATGTTCGCCGGGTCGTTGTCAATGGGATAACTCACGTGACCAACTGGGGCCCAGCCGACGCGGGCGGGCTTCTTGGCGGCGGCGCGGATGGCTTGCACGCCGCGGCCGTGGGCGCGAAGAGAGTTGTGAGCGGCGAGCAGCGTTTCACGCAGGGGGAACTGCACGCCCGGGGCGTGCTTGCCGTCGGCGTGGCCAAGTTGCAGGAAGACCTGCGGCTCGTTGATGGTCATCCAGTTGGTGACGCGGTCAGAGAGCTTATCGACAACCTTGGTGGCGTACTCACCGAACCACTCGGCGCTGTCGCGATTGAGCCAGCCGCCACGGTGGTAGAGGGCGAGGGGGAAATCCCAGTGGAACAGCGTCACCCAGGGCTCAATGCCGTGGGCGAGGAGTGAGTCGATGAGTTTGTCGTAGAAGTCGAGGCCGACGTTGTTGACTGCGCCGACGCCTTCCTTCATGACGCGAGGCCACATGACCGACAGGCGATAGGCCTTCACGCCCAGACTTGCCATGAGGGCCGCGTCGGCGTCATAACGGTTGTAGTGATCGCAGGCCACGCCGCCGTGGTGGTTCTCGAAGACCGCGCCGTTCTTGCGGCAGAACGTATCCCACACGCTTTCGCCGCGAAGGTCGGGCGAGGAGCCGCCTTCGATCTGGTAGCTCGAAGCGGCGACGCCCCACGTGAAATTGGCGGGGAACTGAACGGGGGCTGGCTGCTGCGTCGAAGGGGTTGGCACGGGTGATCCTTTCACTTCAATGTGCATGGAGACTATCCCTTGACTGCGCCGCTGGTGAGGCCGGCGACGAAGTCTCGCTGAAGGAGCATGAACAGACCGGCGACCGGCAGAATGGAGAGCATGGTGCCCGCCATCATGAGGCCGTAGTCCTGTGAGTAGACGTCTTTGAGCTGAGCGATCATGACGGCCAACGGGAACTTGTCCGCTGACTGGAGAACCACTTGAGGATTGATGAAGTTGTTCCACACGCCCAAGAACGTGATGAGCATGAAGGCGGCGATCATGGGCTGCAACAGGGGCAGCGCGACACGCCAGAAGATGCGGAACTCTGAACAGCCGTCCATACGGGCGGCCTCGAGCAATTCGGGCGGGACGCTGGAGACAGTGGCTTGGCGGAAGAGGTAGACGCCGAAAGCCGGGCCGATGGCGGGCAAGATGATGCCCAGGAATGTGTCGAGCAGGCTGAGGTGGTAGAGCACCGCAAAGCCGGGCGAGAGCAGCAGCGGCGCGGGCACGATGAGGCAGGCGAGCACGAGCCACATGGCTGCACGCTTGCCGCGGAAGTGCAGGCGGGCGAGCGCGTAGCCCGCGGCGGCGCAGATGAGCGTGGCGAGGGTTGCGGTCACAGACGCGAGCAGCGAACTGGCGAGCAGCGCTCGCGCGAAGCCGGTCTTGTCGAACAAGTTGCGGAAGTTGTCGAGGGTCAAACGATCCCACGCTACGCCGAAGAGACCTTCGCCGCGAGGCAGAAAGGGAGACTGAAAGAAATCTTCACTAGTCTTGAGTGAAGCAATAGCGAGCCAGACCAATGGGAGCGCGATAACAATGCACGCTGGAATGACCACGCAATACGTGGCGACGGCGCGAGATGTGCTGAGCCGTGCACTCACGCGGCACCTCCGCGTGGTTTGCGGCGGCCGCCCCGCTGCTGCTCGCTGCTTCCTGAGAGCACACGCTGCAGAATCGCGGCACCGGCAAGAACGACGGCGATGGTCCAGCCGATGGCGCTGGCGTAGCCGAGGTCACCGGACTGGAAGCCGGTTTGGTACAGGTAACCGACGATCGTCAAACCCTTGTTGTCGACGCCTGTGCTGCCTTGGAGCAGCAGGAAGGGAAGCTCAAAGACTTGGAATGAGCCGATGATCGAGAGCAACACCACGAAGCTGCCGACGGGCGTGATGGCGGGGAGCGTGACGTGGCGGAAGCGTTTCCACCAGCTTGCGCCGTCGATGCGTGCGGCCTCGTCGAGCTCTTTGGGCACATTCTGCAAGGCAGCGAGGAAGTACACCATGTTGAAGCCCATGTACTGCCACAACGTGGCGAGGATGAGGGCGACCATGATGTACTGGTCAAGCCAAGCAAAACCGATGTCCCAAGAGGGGAAGACGCCGTGCAGCAGTTGGTTGACCAATCCCGTGCGCTTCTGGAAGAGCACGAAGAAGATCATCGCGACGTAGACGACGCCGACGAGGACCGGTGAGAAAAGCACGAGTCGGAAGAACGAGCGACCACGCACACCCGGCTGGTTGAGCAACATCGCGAACAGAAGGGCGAGCGGAAGCTGGACGAAGACGCTGCCAAGCGTGAAGATGAATGTGTTCTTGAACGCGGTCCAGAAGAGCGGATCGGCGAGGACGTTCTTGAAGTTGGACAAGCCGACGAACCTGGCTGTGCCCGGGCCGAATGTCTGCTGGGACGACAGGATTGCGGCGCCGACCAGAGGGGTGATCGTGAACAGCGCGACCAGCAACAGGAATGGCGCGAGCAGCAACCACGGGAATACCGCACGTGCGCGGTCAGCAGAGGCGAGCGAACTCATCGCGTCACCTCGCTTGTGCTTGCCTTGCCGCTGTCTGCAAAGAAGACATTGCGATTGACGTGGCGCATGGCATCTTGCTGAGCTTCGGCGAGAAGCTCGCGTGCCTTGGGCAGCAGCTCTTCTGCTGTGGCGGGTTTGTTGGCACGGGCGTATGCACAGAGCTTGCTGACTGCACTCTGTGTACGAGCCAATGCAATCGCGCCGAAAGGCGAACTGAAGCGGTCGGGAACATCGGGCGCGAGGTTGATGTACATGCGTCCCTTGGGCTGTCCCATGAAGAACGGATCAGGCTTGTCGTAAATGTCGTCCTGCCAGAACTCCCGAACCGGCGTGATGATGTCACCCTTGTCGTACAGCTCGTGTGCGAGCTCGCGCGACAGGTACAGGTGTTTGGCAATCTCCCAGAGCTTCTCGGGGTTTTCGGCGGTCTTGGGGATGCCCAGCATGGTGCCACCCCACACGCTCGTGCGCCTGCCACCCTTCTCCCAGGCGGGCATTGGCATCAGCTTCATCTTGCCAGCAAGCTGCGGCACTTCCTTGCGCCAGTAATTGCACATCCAGTCGGGTGCGAACGTGGCGACCACGAAGCCATCGCGCATGAGCTGGTGGCCGGTTGCATCCCAGAAGCTGACTTCTGCGGCGATGGGTTCGGGGCCACTGGTCCACATGGCAATGTGCGAGATTGTGCGAGCGTTGATCTCGCTATCGATCACGGGCACGCCAGAGGCATCGATCACGCCGCCACCTGCTTGGAGCAAAACGGCTTCGATCAGATCGATCTGCGTTTCCCACATGTTGATCAGGTAGCGATCGGACCGGCGGCTGCCATCCGTGTTATAGAGCAGGGGCCGCATCACACGCTCGAAGTCGGCCCATGTCTCGATCTGACTCACGTCGATGCCTGCGGCTTCGACGATGTCAGCTCGGTATGCAAGCATCATGGGGTGCACGTCATGCGGCAAGCCGAAGATGCGACCGTCTTTTGACCACGGCAGAAAGCTCGCCTTGTTGACGCGGTTGAGCAGCCCGTCACGCTCGATGAAGGGCGTGAGATCAAGAAACCCGACACTTTCCAGCGGACCGGCAAACGCGCGAGCTGCGTTGCGTCGTTCCGCTTCAATCAGGTCCGCGCTCGGCAGGCCGGCCAAGAAGGCGGACATCATCCGCTGCTCCATCGCCTGCACGCCGATCAGAGACAGATTGACGCGCTGCGATGGATCGCTCTGTTGATCGTTCCACTTCGCGAGCTCGGGACGATACATGTCCGCGTGCATGCGTGCGAACGTCCACATCGACACGCCTTGCGCGTTTGATGAAGGCAACGCCAATGCAGCCAGCGTCGTGACAGCAGCGATGCCTGCAATCAGCGCAGGTCCCAGCCAGCGCGTTGTGCGACGCGGGCGCAGGGCGGAGTTGTCACGTGCATCGTGCATGCAAAACGAACCGTGGGAAATGATGGCTGTGAACACCGAACGGAGTTAACGGAACGTCGTATCTTCCGGATCCTTGGTCGACCAGAGGACCTTGCCCGTGCTGCGCGACAGCGAGCCTTGTGTCTCCACAAGTTCGTTGTTGCGGAAGCTGGAAACGTGGCCATCGACGAATGCGAAGTTGGCGGAACCGTTGCGCGTTGCAGGGTTCCCACGTGCGCGCGGGTGGCGATACCACGGCACGTACATGTTGATCTGCGATGCGGCGGTGAGGCCTTGCATTTCGGGAGCGGGCTGGGCGCCGAACCAGTTGATGGGATCGGGGAAGACGGTGCTTGTGGCGGTCATGCCGGCACCGCCATTGAGGCGGGTGCCCGGGAAGCCGAAGCGGCCCACGTCGGCAACGGCAAACCACTTGCGGTCGCCTTCGTTCTGCCCACCCGGGCCGCTCTGATCGGTCGGGAAGAGACCCCACGCCTCGCTGAGAAGGATCATCTTGTCGCCGAAGTTGACGGTGCTGTCAAACGGCGTGCCCTGCCAGGCGGGATTGGGCGAGCCCGTGTTGCTCAGGCCGGGACGGAAGCCACGCAACTGACCGTTGACGAAGCTCCACTGGTCGGCTGAAGCCGCCCAGTAGTTCATCGCGTAGGAACGGCCTGCGTCGGGATGGTTGGGGCAGACGAAACCGCCACCGCCGACGGTGTTGTTTCGCGTGTTGGTTTCAACGATGTTGCTGGGATCGAAGTTGGGAAGGTACCTGCCGATGCGGGCGACGTCGTGCCACATCATGCTGAACTTGCCGGGATTCTCGCGATCGGGAGCATCGAACATCATGGGCGGGTACTTGCCCTGGTAGTCAAGCGTGTATGCGGTGAGGGCCTGTGCGATGCCGCGGATGTTCGCCTTGCACTTGACATCGCGGGCGGTGTCGCGGGCACGGTTGAGCGCGGGCAGCAGGATGCCGATGAGGAGTGCAATGACAGCGATGACGACCAGCAACTCGATGAGCGTGAAACCGCGGTTGTGCGTGCGACATGACTGCTGCGAGACGGCAAGCTTGAACATGAATCTACTCCTGCAAACACGAAAGACCAGAAATACGGGTACGCGCGGATCAGGCCGACGCGAGTGAGCTAGGTTGACTGGTGTGGACGGGCGCGACTTCTGCGTGATGACCGCAGATGAGCTCGCCGAGCGGACCGTGATGAAAAACATGTGTGCCGACAGGATCGCACGCGGCGCGGATCGTGTCGCCTTCTCGCACATCAAGACGGGAAGACACACGAGCGATGACGGGTACATTGCCGGGGCCCAAGGCGTGGACATCGGCTTGATCACCCAACAACTCAATACTGCGAACACGCAGCGACAGGCCCGGGCCATCCTTCACGACGCGCAGAGCCGAGGGCCGCACGCCCAAAGCGAGCGAGCTGGACTTGTGCTCTGCAAGTTTGTCCGCCCACACGCGCGGAAGTGGAAGAAGGTTGCCCTCGCACACAAAGTGCACGCCTGACGCGTCAATCGTGACACGACCTTCGAAGAAGTTCATGGCGGGCACGCCGACGAAGCCAGCAACAAAGCGATCGGCAGGGGCGTTGTAAACCTCCATCGGCGGGCCGATCTGCCGCACCTTGCCCGCGCTCATGACCACGATCTGATCGGCGAGCGCCATCGCTTCTTCCTGGTCGTGCGTCACGTAGATGCTCGTCACGCCGAGCCGACGGTGGAGCGATCGCAGTTCCGCCCGCATCGACTGACGCATCTTCGCGTCGAGATTGGAGAGCGGTTCGTCGAACAAGAACGCCTTGGGTTCGCGAATGATGGCGCGAGCAAGCGCAACACGCTGACGCTGACCGCCCGAAAGCTCGGCAGGTCGGCGTTCAAGCAATCCATCCAGTTGCACGCTGGCACCGACTTTGGCCGCACGCTCGCGACGCTCCTTGCGGCCGACGCCTCGGGCTTCCAGCGGAAAGGCGATGTTGTCGAGCACGGAGAGGTGCGGGTAGAGGGCGTAGTTCTGGAAGACCATCGCGATGTCGCGGTCTTTGGGGCTCAGGTTGTTCACCAGACGATCACCCACGTGCACTTCGCCGCTCGAGATGCCCTCCAGGCCGGCGAGCATGCGCAGCAGTGTGCTCTTGCCGCAACCAGAAGGCCCCAGGAGCACGCAGAACGCGGCGTCAGCGACTTCAAACGACACATCATCAACGGCGAGTGCGCCGTTTTCGTATCGCTTGGAGACATGCTTGAATCGAATTGCTGTCACGGTGATCCTTGTGATGCGTCACTCAGCACGGGCCGCCAGCGAGCACGTTGAAGAAGTCGCTGATGTCCTGATCGTCGGGGAACACGCCATCGTTGTTGAAATCGATATCGCCGCACGCGGTACATGCACCGCCCGCAAGGACGCTGAAGAACTGCACGACGTCATCATCTGCGGGGAAGACACCGTCGCGGTTGAAGTCGATGGTGTCGCAGTCGCTTTCGGCTCCGAAGGTCACGTCGTCCCACCATGCGGCGCCCGAAGAAAGCTGGGAGCCTTGCGTGAATGAGAGCACGAAGCGAGCGGTGGCTGCACCGCTGGGCGCGACCACGGACGCGTTGGCGTCTTGCCACGTATTGGCGGGCGTTGTTGACGTGAGCACGGTGCGTGATGTGCTGTTGATGAGGTTGCCCGTGGGGCCGCGGAACTCGATGCTCAGACGGGCGGTGTTGCCTGCGCCCATGCGGTCCCAGGAGGGTGTCTGGGCCTTGGCGGTTGCGGTGAAGACCTGACCGGATGACGCAGGCATGTCTTGCCAAAAGCCAGAGGAGTTGTTGGGCGTGTTGAAGTTGCCGTACATCTTGGCGGCGCCAACGCCGGAGAGTTTGAGCGCTTCGCTGTACTCGGCATTGCCCCAGTGCTGCCAATACCAGACCCTTTGATTGCTGCCAGCCGGGCCGGGCCATTCGAAACCGGGGTTCATGAGCTTGGGGCCTGGCACCTGCGAGACGCGGATCCAGTCAATCTCAAAACGCTGCGGGAACGCCGTGGTGGCGTCGGGGTAGCCGGGCCAGAAGCCCCCCACCGCTGTGTTGACGATGATGTACATGGGCTCTTGCGGCACACGCGAGCGGTGCGTCGCATAGAGATTGCCGTTCACGTAGAAGTCGATGCGATCGGGCCACCAGTCGCATGAGAACGTGTTGAAGGTCGTAGCGAAGTTCGGGTTGACCGTGCCCAGCTGGAAGGGCGAGGTCTGGTACGTGGAGACGGGCGGGTTACCCCAGTGGTTGCTGCCGTACACGCGGTTGGGCTCGTGGCCCAGCATTTCCATGATGTCGATTTCTGGCGGCCACTGGTCAGCGGCAGGCAGCAGCCAGAACGCGGGCCACATGCCTTGCGTGCGAGGCAGGCGTGCGCGCATTTCGAAACGACCAAAGAGGAATTCACGCTTGGCGTTTGTGTCCATGCGGCCAGACGTGTAAAGACGTCCGCCCTGCGGGACATTGGTGCTGGTGATGATGCCGCGACCGTTGCTGACAGAGATCGCACTGGGGCTGTAAAACTGGCGCTCGTCGTTGTAGGGCCACGCGATGTTCAGTGGTGTCCAACTCGTCGTGTCGAGTGACGTGCCGTTGAACTCTTCAGCCCAGACGGACACCCAGGTTTGCGCGGAAGCGGCAGCAGCGGCGAGGCTGACGGTCGCTCCGGCGAGGAATGAGTGAAGTGTGGCTTTCTTCATATTGCTTCCGATGGTGACCCACTACCCAAAATCGCTCGGGCGGGCTTTCGCCTCGCCCGAAGCGTGCGGAATCAATCATGTGTGAGCAGATTGATCAGGGGCATTCGCCACCGGCCAGAACGTTGAAGAAGTCGATCACGTCCTGGTCTTCGGGGAAGACACCGTTGTTGTTGAAGTCGATGTCGTTGCAGGCGGGGCAGTCGGCGCCGGCGAGGACGTTGAAGAAGTCAACAACGTCTTGGTCTTCGGGGAAGACGTCGTTGTTGTTGAAGTCGATGTCGTCGCAGCCGACGGTCGGGGTTGCGCCGAAGGTGATGTCGTCGAACCAGGTCGAGCCGCCGCCGATCGCCGGGTCGGGCTGCACGTGCAGGAGCACGAGGCGAACCTTGGCAGCGTTGGTCGGCATGACGGTCGTGTTGATGACCTGTGTGTAGACGCCGGGGGTCGCATCGGGAGCGACAGCCTGCACCGTGGTGAAGTTCACGGAGTTGGCTGGATTGTTGGGATCGGGGTAAGCGTTGATGGGCGCGCCCGCGCTGTCGAACACTTCCATGTTCAGCACGGCAAAGTCGCCGTCGTTGATGTTGTCACCCAGCGGGGTGCCTGCCCACGCCGAGGCGGTGTAGGACAGACCGGGCTGGACGCAGAAGACCTGGAAGGCGCCCGAGACGTTGAACGGAGCGTTAAAGTTGCCGAAGAACTTGATCGCGCCGGTGCCCGTGCGGGTGAACTGGAATTCACGGAACGCGTTGCCGAAGGTGACCCAGCCAGGGATGTAGCCTTCAACTTCGAAGCCCGGGTTCTGCACGGAGAACTCGGTGCTGGTGCCGTTGGGAGCCATGGCGGTCGTGTCGACCATCGCGCTACCGCTGGCGAGCTGAGCGCCCTGCACGAAGAGCGGGACGATGCGGGCCGAGGCCGTATCGCACGGAGCAACGGCGCTGTTGGTCACCTGACGCCAGACGCCCACGGGGGTGTTCGCGTCAAGTGCGCGCATTTCCTTCACGGCGATCATCTGGTTCGCAGCGTTGTAGAACTCGATGTTCAGCACGACGAAGTTGTCGCCCTGCATCGGATCGCTGGTGGGGTTGAGGAAGAAGGCCGAAGCTTCGACGATCTGCTGGGCGCTCGCGGGAATGCTCTGGAAGATGCCCGAGACGTTGAACGGGCCAGTGAAGTTGCCGCCCAGACGAGCGCTGGTGGTGCCCGCTTGCGCGACACCGGTCTCCACGCCGACGTTGCCAAAGTACGTCCAACTGGGCCAGAAGAGGCCCGTGTTGTCGAGGGTTTCGAAGCCTGCATTCTGCAGCTGACCAACGGCCATGCCACTCATACACGCGAGTCCCGCCGCCGCCACCATCATTCGAGTACGCATCATGACATCCACTCCTTACACAAGCACCTGGGTTCACTCTCCGCGTCGACCGGTGATCAGGCACCCGGGCAACGCGTGTCCATCAATCGATTTGCGAGTCCTCCGCATCCCGACGAGCACGCGTCGCCGGGGTGGGCTTTCCTGCCGGTTCGGTCGCGTCGCCACCTGGCGCCGCGGTTGTTCCATTGACTTCAAACGTCGTTTGCATGAGCCGACGCATCGTGGTCGACTTGCCCCGTTCGCTCCCCTGCAGGCGGCGGGTCAGCCAGTTCGCCGACTCGTACCCGAGCAGGCTTGCATCCTGACAAATCGCGGTCATGCGAGGCCAGGTGTGCAAACGCGTGTCGCTGTCGTCCATGCCCACGAGCGAAAGATCGCGAGGGATGGAGACACCGCGTTCCTGTGCGCGGCGCATCACGCCCAGCGCAGTCATGGGGTTGGTCGCGAAGATCGCTGTGGGACGGGCCTTGGCGGGCATCATGAGCATGCTGTCGAGCACTTGCTCGCCTGCGTTAAAGCCTGCCGAAACCTCGAAGATCATGCGAGGATCAATCTTCAGCCCAGCGTTGGCAATAGCGTCGTCATATGCACGGCGGCGATCCATATGGTCGCTGTCGGAGACATGGTGAATCGCGAGGGCGATTCGCTTGTGGCCTAGGCTCAGCAAGTGCTCCATGGCACGACGGCTGCTGGGGTATGAGTCCGATCGAATGAAGCTCACATCCGGATCATCAAACTGTTCCGCGACGACCACGCACGGGAATCGCTCACTCGCGATGCGCGAGATCAACGCGCGATTGTGACGGAACACACGCATGATCACGCCGCGAACGCCCTTGCGCAGGAAGAACTGCGTGTACGTTTCGTCAGGGGTTTTATCTCGGCGGATGCTGAGCAGTTTGAGGTCGAACTGGTGTTCGTCGAGCCCACGCATAATGCCAGCGAGCAGGGCGGGTTCGAATGAGCCGTATTCGGTCTTCACCGGCTCGTCGGGGTAGGCGAGTGCCAGGACGTTGGTTTGCAGGCGGCCGGTGCTGGGGAAGTAGCCAGCTTGATTGATGGCGGCGAGCACGCGTTCGCGCGTCGTTTCGTCGACATCCGGATGGTTGTTGATCACACGCGACACCGTCGCGGGGGAAAGCTTGAGTTGTTGCGCGATCGCGCGAACGGACGACATGCTGCGCTCCCTGCAACTCCCCGTGACAACTACGCCAGCGGGCTGTTTGTGAAACAGTTTCAGTAATGTACCAGAAACACCCCGTCTCGCAAGAGGGCTTGGCGTGAAATCGACAACATTTTTCGTCCACAACGGGAAGTCACTTTGTTTATGGCACTTGCAGTGTTGTTGAGGTGTCGGGAATACGCCTCACTCGGGGTTTTCGAGGGGTACGCAAACGCCTGAAACAGTTGCAATTGATTCCGCTTGTCGGTATATTGCGGCCTTCAGGTCGAAGCCTGATTGTCCGCCCGAGAAACGTTCCTCCAACACGAAGGATCTGTCATGCGTGCACTTGTTTGTGTGCTGGGTGCGGCGCTCGTCGCCATGCTGCCCGGTTGTGCGTCCCATCACGCGGCTGCCTCTGACTCAGATGCGAGGCGGCCCATCTCGTTCATTCAGAACGGTGAGTGGGTCGGTGCCAACATCTGCTACGGCCCCCACCGTGACGGTCAAACGCCCGATAGCGGCCCGCAACCGACGCGTGAACAAGTCGCGGAGGATGCTCGCATCATGGCGAAGCACTGGCGGTATGTACGCATGTACGGAGCGGGTGAAGCGACCGAGTTCTTGTTGCAGACCATCCGCGAGGAGAAACTGCCCCTGAAGCTGATGCTCGGCATCTGGATCGCGCCGGAGACCCAGCTCGATCAGGGCGGCAACGTCATCGCGACGAGCGCCGAGCACGCCGAGAGAAACCGCCAGCAGGTGGCTGAGGGGATTCGCCTGGCCAACACCTATCGCAACGAGGTCGCGGCGATTGGTGTCGGCAACGAAACGCAGGTTTTCTGGAGCGCGTATCGCTGCACGACGGACTCACTCATCAAGCACATTCGCACGGTGAGGGCTGCGGTGTCGCAACCGGTCACCACGTGCGATGGCTACGAGTTCTGGCTTTCGGCGGACAGTGACAAGGTCGCGCCAGAGGTCGATTTCGCGGCGGTGCACATCTACGCGATGTGGAACAAGCAGCGACTGGAGAATGCGCTTGCCTGGTCGCAGGATGTCTGGGCGAAGGTCAACGCTCGCCACCCGGGCTTGCCTTTCGTTGTAACTGAGATCGGCTGGGCAACGGATCGCGGCAACGAGGGCTACCAGGCGGAAGGGGTCCTTGGGCCGTGGGGCGAAAAGCCGCAGGAAGTGTTCTACCGGGCAGTGCACGACTGGGCGAATTCACACCACATTCCGTACTTCTGGTTCCAGGCCTTTGACGAGAAGTGGAAGGGCGGACGCGAACCCAATGAAGTTGAGAAGCACTGGGGCGTGTACTTCAGCAATCGCAAGCCCAAGCTGGTGATGCAGAATCAGCCGGCTGCAAAGTAACGGCGTTGGGCAGTTGCAAGCTCAGAGACGCGGCGATCAGCGACTGATTGCCGCGTTTTTCGTTGATGCAAAGCGTGCGGGGAGCAGGGCAAAAGAAAACACCGCCAAGCAGAGCTCGGCGGTGTTCTTCCTGGAGGGAAGGTGAAACAAAGAGATCAGGCGCGGCGGCGACGTGTCGCGGCCAGGCCGAGCACGCCGGCAACAGCCAGAGCGCCGGGACCGGGGACCGACGAGTACGTGATGCTGCCGAAGGGAGCGGTGTCCGTGGTCCACACGTTCACGCCCTTGAGCTGCATGCCCCATTGGACGTTGCGGGTAGTGCCGGGAAGCGTGACCAGCGAGAGGCTGAACGCGCCGCTGGCGGGAGCGGAGATGATGGTCTCGTTGAAGGACGAGAAGTCAGGAGCGAAGTCGCGGATGAAGATGCGGGCTTCGTGGGCGCTCGTCAGGGTGTTGGCAGTGACGAAACCGTTAAAGGTCACCGTCGTGCCCGAGAGCGAGCCGTCGCTGCGCTGCTGGAAGAGGTTGGCTTCCATGATCTTGTTGCCGGGAGCGCCGGGACCACCTGGGTTGGTGCCTTGACCGATGTACCAATACTCATTGGTATCGCCAATGGTGTTGGGGAGCATGGTGACCGCCTGTGCGGGGTCATTGAACGTCGCGCGAAGGTCGGGAACACCCCAGCCGCTGGCGAACTGGAACGCGCCACCGTTGGAGGGCAGATTAAACACGTTCATGAAACCCAACCACGGTGAGGACGAACTTTCCACACCGACGACCACGGCCTGAGCCGCCGACGCGCTCAAGAGCGCGACCACTGCTGCAACTTTCACACTCGTCATAGATCTCTCCTTTGTCCCTCTCGGGACTGAAACAGTTCCAACCGATGTGCACAATGTACACGAAACACCCGCCTGCGCCTAGCCTCGGCCCCCGATTATGTGAAGAAAATTTGTGCCTGCCAAGCGAAAACACGGGGCACCGAGGGCGGACCTGAGGCCTTATCAGACTGAAACGGTCCCGCCAAACGCCGTTGGTTCGCGGGGAAGGTCACGCTTTGGGAAGCAGCCGCCCCACGGTGACGGGTTCAAGCGGGAAGGCGTCGCAGTATGCCCGCATATCCGCCAGTGTCACGCGCGACATGCGATCGAGTTCTTCCTCAAGCGGCCAGTACCGACGCAGGTAGGTAAAGACACGTCCGAGGCGATGCATGCGGTCATGGGGGCGCTCGCCCGAGATCGTCGCTCCAGTGACGGTTTTCGCGAGCAGGCGGTCAAGATCGTCCTGGGTCAACGAGTCGCGAACGTCGCGCATCTGCTTCCGCGTGATCTCCCAAACGTCATCGATACGTGCAGGATCACAGGATGCGAAGACAAAGCACTGGCCGCTGCCGTCGTTGCCGTCATAGACGGCTTGCGCTTCTTCCGCAATGCCGGGCTCGATGAGCGCCCAGTGCAGGAGACTGTTGTCGGGCATGCCAAGCACCTGCGATACCAACGCCGCAGCGTAGCGACGTTCGTCGTCGAATGCGGGCGCGGGGCACATGGCCAGCAGATACCCGCGATTGACTTTCTCGCTGTGAACCGTGAAGTGCTCACCTGCGAGCTTGGGCGGAGCGTTGTCGCGCGTCACGCTGGTGCGGCGCCACGCACCGCAGAGTTGATTGATCTGGGCGACGGCAGCATTGAAGTCAAGCCGACCCGCGAGCGCGACAACGGTGTTGTCCGCGCTGTAGCGCGAGTCGAAGTACGTCTGCATCTGATCACGCGTGAGATTGGTGATGCTTTGGTTGGTCCCCAGCACCTTGTGACTGAGCGTGTGGCGGCCGAAGTGTTTCTCTAGCACCGATTCGTACAAGATGAAGAACGGGTTGTCATCGTACATCGCGATCTCTTCGAGAATCACGCCCTTTTCGGTGTCGAAGTCGCCTTGGCGCAGCGCGGGACGCATCATGCGAGAGAGCAGATCGATGCCTTCACCGGATCGTTCAGGCAGCAGATGCGCGTAGAAGCACGTGATCTCGTTGCTCGTGTAGGCGTTGTTCTTCGCGCCCATCGCGTCGAAGCGTTGGTTGAGTTCTTCCGCGGTGATGTCGTGCGTGCCCTTGAACATCATGTGCTCAAGGAAGTGGCTGACACCCATGAGCGGCGTGGCTTCGTCGCGAGCCCCGGTCTTGACGAAGAAGCCGGCAGCAGCGGAATGCGCCGTGGGATCGACCTCACCCACAATTGTGAGGCCATTGGGAAGGATCGCTTGGTGGAAGGTGTAAGCCATGGTTCGTTTACTGATGTCGATGATGGACTTGGTTGAATGATTCAGTTGCTGACTACTGGCGGCAGGGCTGCGACGAGTTCTTCGCACACGCGTCGGGGATTGTCGGCGCCGCACACCACACTACTCACGGCTACACCCCGGCAACCAACCGCCGAAAGTTGCTGCACGTTCATCGGCGAGATTCCGCCGATTGCAAGATGCGGCACGCGACGGGTCACTTCATCTGTCAGAAACGCCTGAAGGTAACCCGGCCCCGCGAGTCGCGGCTTGTCTTTGGTCGTGGTCGGGAACATTGGTCCCACGCCGCAGATGTCCGCTCCGCCGGTGGCTGCGGCACGTGCTTGGTTGAGATTCTCCGTCGACACGCCGATCAGCAGCCGCGAGCCGGCCAGCGAGCGTGCGTCCGCGAGTGGCATGTCTGTCTGTCCGAGGTGCACGCCCGTTGCTTGGGCGAGTAGGGCGATGTCAGGACGATCGTTGATGTACACGGCGCAGCTGCTGGCGAGCGACACCAGCCGTCGTGCACGCCTGAGGAGTTCGGCGTCGGGCAGGTCCTTTTCCCGTAGTTGGAGGCAGTCGGCCCCGCCAGCGATGGCCTGTGCCGCGACTTCGTCCCAAGGCTTGCTGCACAAACGCTCGGTCAGTAGCACACACAACCGATACTGGCGGGGCGAGCGAACAAGCCGCCCTGCGACCTGCTGGTGCAGCGTGTACGTGGCGTATCGCAGTGATTCGACGCTGTGTGCGACGTCGCTCCTGCCGAGCAGCTTGGAGCACTCTTCGATGACACGAAGGGCCTCCGCCACACGGCCTGCATTGGCGTGCACCAGGGTGGAGAGCTGCTCGCGACGTTGATCGCTCGCGCCCGAGTGTGAGATCCCCACATCACCGGGCGTGTCTCGCGCGTCGAGCAATGCCTGATCCGCCACGCCCAACTGCGTCATGGCGACGGCGAGCTCGTGGCGAATCCGCTTGGCTTCTCGGCTTGTCGCTGCGTCATCGAGTGCAAACCGCGCCGCATCCTCCACCACGCGCAGGCCTTCGCGGGCACGGTTGAGGTTGGCGTCGAGCATGCGCAAAGCCGCTTCCATAGTGGAAGGTAGCCCGGCGAAGTGGGCTTGCAGCACGCTGGTGGCGGGCGGTCTGCTACGCTCAATGCGTGGAAGATCGCCCCACATTTGACCTTGTTGGAGGCAACCCGCCCCCACTGCCTCGCTTGCCGGGCGGCGTGGTCATGCGAGAAGATCGCGACGCCGTCCACGACGCACTGCTCGCTGACATCGCGGTGCACGCCCGCAACTGCATACGCACGTTTGGCGACTTCCAACTGGCCATCAGCTTCTCTGGAGGCGTTGTTCCCATCGTGCGGCGCATGATGACTGACCCACTCTACCGCGAGTTTCCGTGGTCCCGCACGCGGGTGTGGCTGGTCGATGAGGCGATGGTGTCGGAAGACGACCCGCAGCACCGTGGTTCGATTCTGGAGGGACTGGTCGTCGAAGGTTCGGGCATGCCGCGCGAGCAGGCCCACCGCATTGACACGTCCCGCCCTGACGCCGCCACCGCTTACGAGACACAGCTTCGCGAGCACCTGGGTTGGCGCGAGAAGGGACAGGATCGGCTAGATGTCGTGCTGGTTGAGCAGTTGCCAGACGGCGCGTGGTCGGGCGTGATTGACGGCGGGTCGCAGGACACGCTCGTGGCGACGACGCCTGTGATGGCAGATGCGCCCGCTCGTGTGGGTATGACGGGTGCCGCGGTGCGGGGAGCCCGCTTGCTGGCGATCGTCGCGACGGGCAAGCAAGCGGCGTCGGGCATTCATCGCTGGCGCGGGGAATTCAGCGTGCGCAAAGCGGGTGTTTTGCCCATGATCGACGCGGCGGAGGTTCGCTGGTACGTCGACTACGACGCTGTGGGATAGTGTGACCTAAACGCAATTTTTTCAAGCGGCGAAGCGAACTTGGGGCGCGTGACTTGTATCGTTACGGCACGCGAGGGACCGCTTGCCATTTCGTTGCAGCGGCGACGCAGCTTCAGCAGCGAGAATAGTGAAACTCGCACGCACGTTCACGAATGATTGCACGACGATGACACCAGCCGCTCCACAGACGTATGTGCCCAACGCCGTGCTCGACCATGAGCCGTATGCAAGCGTGCGCGAACTGGCAGGCAAGGACCTGCTGACGCTCACGCAACTCACGCCGACGTGTGTGCGCGAACTGCTGCAACTGGCTGCGAAGATCAAGAGCAACCGCGTGGCATACGCGGACGTTCTCAAGGGCATGCACGGCATTCTCATCTTTGAGAAAGCGAGCCTGCGGACGCGCATCACATTTGAGACGGGCTTCACGATGCTGGGAGGGCACGCGATCTACATGGATCACAGCGTGCAGCGGCTCGGTGAGCGCGAAGCCGTGAAGGACTATGCCAAGAACCTGGAGCGCTGGCTGCACTGCATCATCGCTCGCGTGTACAGCCAGGCGATTGTTGAAGAACTGGCTGAGCACGCAAACGTACCGGTCATCAACGCGCTGAGCGAGCGCGAGCACCCGTGCCAGGGGCTGGCGGACATCATGACGCTGTGGGAGTTCGCGCAGGATTTCCGGGTGGATGGCAAGCGACTGCGCATCGCGTATGTGGGCGATGGCAACAACGTTGCTCACTCGCTCATGCACGCCGCTGCGCTCTGCGGATGTGACATCACGGTTGTCACTCCCAAGAAGTATGAACCGCTGGAAGCGTTTGTTGACGAAACCGCGGCGATTGCCAAGGAAACTGGCAGCACCCTGACGGTGACGAACAAGCTGAACGCCGTGGAAGGTCACCATGCCGTTTACACCGATGTGTGGGTGAGCATGGGCCAAGCCGACGAGGCGGGCAAACGGCTGAAGGTTTTCAGCGATTATCAGATCGACGCGGAACTCATGGCAACTGCGTCGAAGGGCCTACATGCAAGTTGGGGCCCGTCCAAGTTCATGCACTGCCTGCCCGCGCGGCGCGGTGTGGAAGTGACGGATGAAGTGATCGACGCTCCCAGCAGCGTCGTGTATGCACAAGCCGAGAACCGCATGCATGCGCAGAACGCACTGCTCGCGGCGATTCTCGGGAACGCTCGCACGTGAACACAGCGTCCAGCGCGTCGCACGGCTGGGCAGCTTGAAAGGTCAACATGTCGAAGAAACGCATCGCTCTTGCTTACTCCGGTGGTCTTGATACCTCGTGCATCGTGCCGTGGCTCAAGGACAACATCCCGGGCGCTGAAGTCGTCTGTGTCGTCGGTGACGTGGGGCAAGGCTCGGATGAACTGGCCGGCGTTGAGAAGAAGGCAAAGGACTCGGGCGCGGTGGAGTGCCATGTCGTCGACCTCAGGAAGGAGTTTGTCGACGAGTTTGTGATGCCCACCATGATCGCCGGGGCGAAGTACGAAGGTCGCTACCTGCTGGGCACCGCTATCGCTCGCCCTGTGCTGGCGCGGGGCCAGGTCAATGTCGCGAAGCAGACGGGCTGCACCGCGTTGGCCCACGGCTGCACGGGCAAAGGCAACGATCAGGTTCGTTTCGAGAGCGCGTACGCCGCGCTCGCGCCGGAGCTGGAAGTGATCGCGCCGTGGCGCATGGATCAGTGGAAGCTCAGCGGCCGTATCGCGATGCTGGACTACTTGAAGGATCGCAACATTCCCACGACCGCCAGCGCGACGAAGATCTACTCACGTGACCGGAATCTGTGGCACATTAGCCACGAAGGCGGCACGATTGAAGACCCGTGGAATGCGCCGCCCGAAGACGCGTACATGCTGACGGTGCCGGTGACTCAGGCTCCGAACACGCACACGGATGTGGCGCTGGTGTTTGAAAAGGGCCGGCCCGTTGCGCTCAACGGCAAGAAGATGGAAGCGTGGCAAATCATCACGGAACTCAACGACATTGCCGGCAAGCACGGCGTGGGACGCGTGGACCTGGTGGAGAACCGTCGCGTGGGCATGAAGAGCCGCGGGCTGTATGAAACGCCGGGCGGCACAACGATCGTGGAAGGTCTGCGCGGGCTGGAAGAGCTCGTACTGGATCGCGAGACGCTGCACTATCGCGAGCACCTGGGCCTGACGTTCGCGGAACTGGTGTATGACGGGCGCTGGTTCACACCTCTGCGCGAGAGCCTGTGGGCGTGCGCCGCCAAGATGAGCGAGCGCATCACGGGTGAAGTGGTGGTTCGACTGTTCAAGGGGCACGCCACGGCGGTGCAGCGCAAGAGCCCGTACAGCCTGTACGCGGAAAAGATGGTCAGCTTCGAGGGTGAAGACGTGTACAGCCAGAAGGACGCGGGCGGGTTTATCCGTCTGCTGAGCCTGCCCGAACGCATTCGCGCTCTGAAGGAACGTGGACTGGCCAGATAAGCTGGTTGCAGCTCGAAAGTTCGCACATGGCACAGGCCCCTCGCCTGTGCCATTTTTCATTTACGTCCGCTTTTTCTGCGCACTCGCCGGGCTGTGTGGTTTATGCGGGCGACGGGCAAGGCCCGTGCGGCTCCGGGCGCGTCCTTGCTCACGCGGGTGACTCAAGACACCGATCTCCATGAAGGAGCGTCGCACGGGCGGCGTCCGGAGATCATCATGCTCACGCACGGGTCGAACATCTCACGACGTCAAGGTTTCTCGCTTGTCGAGATCCTCATCGTCGTCATTATCCTGGGCATTCTGAGCGCGATGGTGATTCCGCAGTTCTCGAGCGCGACCAGCGAAAGCCAGCAGCGCAACATTCAGGCGCAGCTTCAGTCTCTCAACAACACCGTTGAACTCTACAAGAGCCAGCGTCGTGGTGCGTATCCGAACTTCGCCACCGATGGCTGGGGTTCGGCCTCTGACGTGACTGATCCGAGCACGCGCTCGCTCATCGGTCTCAAGTACCTCAAGGAAGCTCCTCGCCACCCGCGTTACCCCGCGGGCGATGCCAACGCGACGGCCATTGAAGTCGTTACCGGCACCGCACGCGGCCATGCCTCCAAGGGCTGGGTGTGGAACAGCACCGATCGTGCGGTTTATGCAAGCTACTTCAACGAAACTTCCGTGCTCATGACGAGCACAGCCACCGATTGAATCCGATGTATTCCCCGCCGGACGCGAGAAATCGCTCCGTGCAGGTTTGCGTTCGCGTCGCAGTCCGCCGGGTGGTCCGGCAGGCTACTCGCGGCGGCGACGGACCAAGGACCGAGTCAGCGCCCATCGCTCGGATCTCTTGGCAGCACTCGAGGCTACGTGCGGGAAACACGCAGCCGACGGTTTGGTGGGCAGGAGCGATTCGCATGCGTAAGTCGACCATTCGTAAGGCCTTTACCCTCGTCGAAATTCTGATCGTCGTTGTCATCCTCGGCATTCTCGCCGCCATCGTGGTGCCTCAGTTCACCAGCGCAACGCAGGACAGCCAGGCCGGCAACATCAAGAGCCAGCTGGGCACCCTGCAGCGCCAGATTGAGCTCTACCAGGCCAAGAACAACGAGTATCCCAACTTCGGCACCGAAGGTTGGGGCACCACGACCGACCTGACGAGCATGATCGGCGGCAAGTTCATCAAGGAAGCCCCTTCGAACCCCGCCGGTACGCTCACCTCCGCCCAGCGCAAGGCTGTCGGCGTGGTGACGGGCACGACCAAGGGTTTGGATGCGAACGGCTGGGCTTGGAACAGCGATGACAACACCATCTACGCCAGCTTCTTCAATGAAGGCACCGGCCAGCTTTCCACGAACCCCGCTGACTAAGGCAGTGGGATAGTCAGATTCCGAACGACGCACGCGAAAGCGTGCGTTGTTGCTTTATAGCGGCTGTGCCGCGTGTGATAATCGCATACCTCGCACCACTAGTCGCGATACGTCGTGCAATCGCCGATGTTGGCTAGGTCCACGCGTGTCGAGGATCCATCATGCGCAAGCCCGTTCACATCGCCGTCCGCCACGCCTTCACGCTCGTTGAGATTCTCATCGTTGTCGTGATTCTGGGCATTCTGGCTGCCATCGTTGTGCCGCAGTTTGCCAGCGCGACGCAAGACAGCAAGGCTGGCAACGTCAAGAGCCAGCTCGCGACGCTGCAGCGGCAGATTGAGGTCTACCACGCGAAGAACTCGGCGTGGCCGGACTTTGCGGCGGACCAATGGGGCACGGCGACCGACGCTGAATCGCTGATTGGCTGCAACTACATCAAGCTCGCGCCCGTGAACCCTGCGTGGCCCGATGCGTCAGATGCCGCGCGGTATGCCATCGCAATGACTACCGGTGCGGGCGAACGCGGCAGCGCGAGCGCGGGCTGGCTGTGGAACGAAGTTGATAGCACGCTGTACGCCAGCTACTTCGATGAAGCCACGGGCCAGGTCACGGGTATTCCCGAAGACTGATCGCTCCACCCTCATACACGAGCGGGCCGCATGACGGGCTCGACGATGGTGCCGCCACTGGACATGGCGGCGTAGTCCTGCATTGCCGCGACACCCCAGCCACGCTCACGAATCGCTTCGATGGCCTTGGCGGCGGCGAGCGCCGCTGTGGCGGTGGAGATGAGCGGAATGTTGAGTCGCACGCTGGTTGCGCGGATGCGGCCTTCGTCGGTCTGCCAGCCGGTGCGCGTGGGCGTGTTGAAGATCATCGCGATCTGGCTGTTGTGCATCAGGTCAAGCACGTTGGGGCGGGCCCCCGCTGCGATCTTCTGCAAGAGCGACACGGGCACGCCATTATCGATGAGGTAGCCGCCTGTGCCGCTGGTGGCGTAGATGGTGAAGCCTTGGCGCACGAGGATGCGCACCGCTTCAAGCACCATCGCACGGTCCTGCTCACGCACGCTGACGAAAACGCCGCCCTTCTTGGGGTCGGTGGGCAGCGGGTTGTTCGCGGCCATCTGACTCTTGGCGAACGCGACGGGCAAGTCGCGATCGATGCCCATGACTTCGCCCGTGCTGCGCATTTCCGGGCCCAGCACCACGTCGACACCCGGGAACTTGCTGAAGGGGAAGACGCTTTCCTTGATCGCGTAGTACGGCTGCGGCTTGAACGCTCCGAGCTTGTGTGCGGGGAGCAGTTCCGGCAGCTTCTTACCCATCATGGCCTTGGCTGCGATGGCGGGCCAGGGCGTGTGGGTGGCCTTGCCCACGAAGGGCACGGTGCGCGAGGCACGCGGGTTGACTTCGAGCACGTAGATCTGCTCGTCCTTCACTGCAAGCTGCAGATTCATGAGGCCGCAGACGCGGAGTTCGCGAGCCATTGCCTTGCCGAGTTCTTCGACGCGGGTCATGACTGACGCGGAGAGCGACGCGGGCGGCAGCGAGCAGGCGCTGTCGCCGCTGTGGATGCCGGCTTGCTCGATCTGTTCCATGATGCCGGAAACGACAGCGGTGCCATTGCCGGTCGCGTCAAAGTCAGCGACGACGTCGACGTCGAGTTCGGTTGCACCGTCGAGGAACTTGTCGATCAGTACGGGTGCGTCATCGAGACCAGCGGCTACGAGGGCCGTGGTCATGAAGTGTCGAAGTGCGGCTTCATCGCTCACGATTTCCATGCCGCGGCCGCCCAGCACGTAGCTGGGGCGAATGAGCACGGGGTAGCCGATGCGCTTGGCTTCGCTGATAGCTTCATCGAGGCTCTTGGCGATACCGGCGGCGGGGCGCTGGAGCTTGAGCTTGTCGAGCACCTGATCAAAGCGCTTGCGATCTTCGGCGCGGTCGATGGAGTCAACGGAGGTACCGATGATCGGAGCGCCCGCTTGCTCGAGGCCATGGGCCAGATTCAGCGGGGTTTGGCCGCCGAATTGGACGATGACGCCGTGGACGAGGCTGGTGGGCCGCCCCTCCGGGGCGGGCGCATTGCCATTGGCGTTCGACGCTTGCACACTGCCGCCCCGGAGGGGCGGCCCACCAAGAGGCGTGCCGTTCAACCGCTCGACGATGTTGAGCGTGTCCTCAAGCGTGAGGGGCTCGAAGAAGAGCAGGTCGCTCGTGTCGTAGTCGGTGCTGACCGTCTCGGGGTTGGAGTTGATCATCACGCTTTCGAAGCCAAGCTCTTTGGCGGCGAAAGCGGCGTGCACGCAGCAGTAGTCGAACTCGATGCCTTGCCCGATGCGGTTGGGACCGCCGCCGATGATGATGACTTTGGGCTTGGTGGTGACGCGGACTTCGTCGGAAGAGGCAGTACCGCAGTACCGAAGTACCGAAGTACCGGAGGAAGAAGACGCGGTACCTTCGGTACTGCGGTACTTCGACACTTCGGTACTTTGCCTTTCATACGTCGAGTAGTAGTACGGCGTGATGGCCTCGAACTCTGCGGCGCAGGTGTCGACGAGTTTGTAGACGGGCTCGATGCCCAGCTTCTTGCGGTGCTCGCGCACTTTGAAGATGTTGGCGGTGGTGATGCCGCCGAGGTAGAGGTTGGCGAGCTGCGCGTCGCTGTAGCCAAGTTGCTTGGCTTCGAGCAGAACGTCCTTGGGCACATCGGCGAGCGTGCGGTAGTTGCACAGCGTGTCTTCGAACTCGACGAGTTGCTTGATCTGGTCGAGGAAGAAGTGGTCGTACTTGCACAACTGGTGCACGCGCTCGATGCTCCAGCCCATCTTGAACGCGTAACGCACGTAGTAGAGGCGGCCTTGGCTGGGGACGCTGAGCTTGCGGCTGAGTTTCTCGGCGTCGATGGGCCACTCGATGGCTTGGCCGTCGGCGGTGCGAAGGCCTGTGTCAGACGCGGTCTCAGGTGCGGTGCCAGCTTTCGCTGCGGCGTTACCGCTTCCCATGACGTCGAGCACGAGCTGCGAGGATTCAACCGCACGCATCGCAAAGAGCCACTTGTCGTTGCGATCAAGACCGAGGCCGAACCGCTTGACTTCCATGCTGCGGATGACCTTCTGCAGCGCTTCTTTAAAGGTGCGACCAATAGCCATGGCTTCGCCCACGCTCTTCATTTGCGTGGTCAGCGTTTCATCGGCTTCAGGGAACTTCTCGAACGTCCAGCGCGGCATCTTGACGACGCAGTAGTCAATCGCAGGCTCGAAACATGCGCTGGTCGTGCCCGTGATGTCGTTCTTGAGTTCGTCGAGCGTGTAGCCGACGGCCAGGCGGGCGGCGATCTTTGCGATAGGGAAGCCCGTTGCCTTGCTCGCGAGCGCGCTAGATCGCGACACGCGCGGGTTCATCTCCACCACCACCATCTCAAAAGGCTTGCTGCCGTCGGCGTTGGGCTTGGGATTGGGGTTCACGGCGAACTGCACGTTGCTGCCGCCCGTTTCGACGCCCACCGCGCGCATGATGGCGATGGCGGCGTCGCGCATCGCCTGATATTCCTTGTCGGTCAGCGTGAGGATCGGCGCGACGGTGATGCTGTCGCCCGTGTGCACGCCCATGGCGTCGATGTTCTCGATGCCGCAGACGATGATGCAGTTGTCCTTCTTGTCGCGGACGACTTCGAGTTCAAACTCCTTCCAACCGATCACGCTCTGGTCAATCTGCACCTGCGTGATCATGCTGGCGGCGAGACCTCGCGTGACGATGTCGCGGAATTCTTCAAGGTTGTAGGCGATGCCGCCGCCTGTGCCGCCCAGCGTGAAGGCGGGGCGAATGATGGCGGGCAGGCCGATCTCCTTCAGGAACTCTTCAGCATCGGTCAGCGTGTTGACGGTCTTGGCTTTGGGAAGCTTGAGGCCGATCTTCTCGCAGATGTCCTTGAAGATCTGGCGGTCTTCGGCGCGGTGAATGACCTCGCGATTCGCGCCGATCATCTCGATGCCGAACTCTTTGAGCGTGCCGTTGTCCCACAGGCCGCATGCGCAGTTGAGGGCGGTCTGGCCGCCCAGCGTGGGGAGAATCGCGTCGATGCGCGGGCCGCGCTTGTTCTCGAGCTCGATGATCTTGCGCACGCTTTCTGGCGTGATGGGCTCGATATAGGTCCGATCGCTGAACTGCGGATCGGTCATGATCGTCGCAGGGTTGCTGTTCACGAGGACGATGCGATAGCCCTCGCTCTTGAGGGTCTTGCACGCCTGCGTGCCTGAATAGTCAAACTCGCACCCCTGACCAATCACAATCGGACCCGAACCCAGAACGAGAATGGTCTTGATGTCGGTGCGCTTGGGCATGGCGGGACGTTTCTCCGTCGTGCGCGTTGTGCGAAACCCCACCTCCGGCGAAGTGCGCGCAAACTGTGTGGAATATAGACAGTTCGTGGAGAAAGTCCAGCGATGACGGTGAAGCCAGTCACGATTTCCCGTTGCCCACAGGCACCGCTTTCGGCTTACGCCGGCTTGACGATGCGCCGGGCAACGATGCCGCGGACCTCGCGATCAAATCGGAGCACAAACAGGGTCAGCGTCGGCCCCGCGCCAGGCCTCGAAAGCTCACGCTGCACGCTGTCAGGATCGACCTGCTTGTCACGCGTCTTGACTTCCACGATGCCCGCCCCAAGATTCTTCAGTTTGTCCTTCGCACGAGGCACCTTCCACGGGAAGTGATCGAGCACCTCGAAACATGTCACGAACGGGTCATCCAGCACCAGATCACTCGTCAGGAGCCCCAGCGCGGGGTGGACCATCGCCGCATTGGCTCGCTCACACATGGTGTGCAGCAAACCCACTCGCTCAATACTCGGATCAAGCTCATGCACGTATCGCAACATAGGTGATACGGCCACCGGCTCCGCTCGTGACTCACCGTGCATGCTCACCGTCGAACCATCGTGCCGCACCAGCGTTGCTGCGCGCACGTTGTCGCCGTCGCTGAGCGCGCCGCACCAGACTACCGCCTGCACAAGCCGCCCTTGGTCAGAGATGACCTCCACTTCGCCGACAATCTCGTGCTGCGCCAGCTCCGCAATGTCAATGCCGGGCTGCAACTTCACCGCGCCATCGCGGCGCCTGCGAATCACGCTCGCAATAACGCTGGCCGGTGGCGACAACAACTCCAGCTCGAACACACGCTTTGCCCCTGCGCCGCCAACGGTCCGTCGCGCCGGATCGATATGAAACGCACCCGTCGGCACCTCACTCGCGAGGACATCGCACGCCAGCAACTTGCATGCGGCGTTCGCACCTGCCATCCACGCACGTGTCGGATCATTGTCAACCACGGTGACGTTCAGGCCCGCATCCCGCATGCACATCGCGTCGCCACCGATGCCGCAGCACAGATCGACGACACTCGCACCGGCCAGCTTGCTCGCAAACCGCTTCGCCTTGTGCATGCCCACCCGAAGCCCCGTCGCCATTTCCGCGCCGGTCGGGTCGGCCAGCAACGTCTGCCATCGATCCGGGAACTTGGGCTGCAGCTTGTTTCGAGCCTTCTGGAGTTGCAACGCGGCGTGCACCAGTTCCACATCCCACTTACCCCGCAGCCGCGTCACCGCGGCGACATCGCCCGCATCGATTTCCGCAGCCTTCGCGCGCAGTGCGTCGCACTCGCTGCTCAGGAGCCGCTGCCATGCGTGAAGATCGAGAGGGGATTCGGTCATGGGGAGAGAGGAGGACGAGAACAGAGAGCAGAGAACGGAGAACGGAGAGACGCGACATGTAAACGACGCAGGTGCGTCTCAAGGGACCGCGAGACGACGCGATCAGATCGATTGGTTCCAAATCTGCCGTCACTCGTCGCTAGTGAGGGGATCGTAGATCAACTGTCAACCGCGATCGTGATCGCAATGCGCCGCGCTCCGCTCTCGGCTCACTGCGCCCCGTCCCTCACGCACGGTCCACACTGATATCAAGCTCAACCGTCGTGGGCGCAAAGCACGCATGATCGCTGCACACCTGATACCGCACGTACACGATCGGGGTACCGCTCCACTCGCCCGCACGCTCCAGCACCACGGGAATCTCCATGTCACCCTCGTAGACCTCGATCGTGTCATCGCCCATACGCAGCATGGTCGGTTCGGGATAATCAACGTGTGCGGCGACACCCTTGCCGTTCATCACATCAATCCGGAAGGGCACCAGTCCGTCACTCGCTGTCGCACTCATGACGTGATAGCCAGGCTGGATGGCAACGCGCACGCGGAAGATGGCGGGAACATCCGTCGACACCGTGACACGATCGACATGCGAGAACACCTGCACTGCATCATCGGGCGCACGCCCCGCGGCGCTTTGCACAGCGGCTTGCCGCGGCGGCAACAGATCGCGCAGCATGCCCGTCGCCAGCGGACACGTGCGATAGATACGAAGCAGCGCTCGCATCGCGTTAATCGCCCCCACCGGACTGGCCGCGATGGCCCCGCTTTGGTGCGCAATGGCCAATGCGGCGTCCCGCGCAAACCGCTCTTCGCCAGTTGCGTGCCACAGCGAGATCATCGCGTGCAGCATCATCGAATAGCCACTGGGCACAGCCCCGTCGTGCGTACTCCGCGCTCGCACGAACAGATCGCCCTGTGCTGCGCGAGTATCAAACCACGCGCCGCTCTGATCATCACAGAACGCGCTTCGCGCCTCGTCGTACAACGTCTCCGCCTGGGCCACCGCCGATGGAGCTGCCTGCACTCCTTCAGGTACCAAAGCGCTGATGACCGCTGCGTAATCCTCCAGTAGCGCGGGCGTGTGAACGAGTTCTCCTCGCCACGCTCGCAGCAATCCGCGTCCGCCCTGGGTCATCCGAGCCAGCATCGCGTGCAACTGCGATGGGGCTGAGCCTGTCGCCCTCGACACGGCCGCCGCCATCATGCCGCTCCAGCTCGCCAGCGTCTTGTCATCAACACGCGGCTGCTTCTTCTTGAGTCGATATGCCAGCATGCGATCGCATACGTCATCGAGCTTGACAAAGAACGCATCAAGTGAAACGGCACCGACAACGGCTGCCAAGTCACTCG
Organism: Phycisphaerae bacterium; assembly: GCA_046316615.1. GTDB lineage: Bacteria > Planctomycetota > Phycisphaerae > Phycisphaerales > UBA1924 > BJHL01. The sequence continues at coordinate 24,633 of JBKDAN010000047.1, read as the reverse complement.
GATGCCGCTTCATCTGTAGCACCCAGCGACCGGGATCATCTCTGTGGTGAGGATCAAAGAAGTTGGGCTCACCCTCCACGCCGAACACGCTCACCGCTAACGCTGCGTCTTGCTCACCCAGGGCCTCTCGCAACTCTACCGGCGTCCAGAGATAGTTCAGCCCCTCCTTGCCATCCACTTCGGCATCTTCCGCACTGAAGTACCGCACGCCATCGCCCGCGACAATGGTGTTGCTGCGTTTCAGGATTCCCCGTGCTACTCGCGCATAGAACGCATCCTCAAACACACGCGCCGCCCTCGCATACACGTTGAGAAGTTGAGCGTTGTCATACAGCATCTTCTCAAAGTGCGGCACGGTCCATGTCGCATCCACGCTGTAGCGATGAAACCCGCCGCCCACGTGGTCGTGAATACCACCCATCGCCATCTTGTCGAGCGTCACCCGAATCGCGCGATCCACAGCTACGCGAGACTCTCCCTGCAGCACCTCACGGACATCGAGCAGAAACTCGAGAAACACCGGCTGCGGAAACTTGGGCGCAACCCCAAAGCCGCCATGCACACCATCGAACATGCGCATCAGCGTTTCAACGCATTCTTCAATCGTGTCCAGCCCCAGATGGGCCCGCGGCTGCTCGGCCGCCACATGCTCCGCGACCGCCGCTGCCAACTGAGCCGCCTGCTCACGTACATCCGTTCGTTTGCTCTTGTATGCGTCGCTCATGCCCGCCAGCACCTGCGAGAATGTCGGCAGGCCGCGAAACTTCGGCTCTTTCGAGTAGTACGTCCCGCAGAAGAACGGCCGAAGTGTGTCGGGCTCCAAGAACACGCTCATGGGCCAACCACCATGGCCGGTCATCATGACAGTCGCAGCCATATACAACTCATCAACGTCCGGACGCTCTTCACGATCGAGCTTGATGCACACGAATCCGTCGTTCATCCGCCGAGCCGTCTCAGCGTCCTCGAAGCTCTCTCGCTCCATCACGTGGCACCAGTAGCACGTGCTGTAACCGATGCTCAGGAAGATGGGCACATCACGCCGGCGAGCCTCGGCGAATGCCTCCTCACCCCACGGCCACCACGCCACCGGATTGTGCGCGTGCTGCAAAAGGTACGGACTCGACGATGATGCAAGACGATTTGCCATGGATGCTCAACTCAAAGCGAGTACTCAACCAAACTGCCGCGTCGTCCCGACCTGACACCAATTCACATGCGTGACGACCGCAGGCCCGATGCACGCGACGTCTGCCCCATCGGCTTGACGAGCAGGCTCACAAAATGCTTTCCGCGCACGCCGTCGTGCAGTTCGGGCAGTTCGGGCAGTTGTTGCGTGGACACTCCATCTCGCGCTGGTGCTACCGGCACCTTTGCATTGCCCGCAGCTGCAAACGCCTGCACGCTGCTCGTGAGAGCAGCATCCCAAGGCAATCGCACCGCTGAGATGGACACGAACCCCTCCACCAGCCGCACGTCGTCATCTTCGCTGTCTGCGCAGAGTTCATCTCGCAGTGCCGCGTACTGCTCCTGCAACACAGCGCTTGCTTCGTGCAATTCCGCCAGTTGCTCGCCCAGCACCATGGGGCCGTCGCCGCGCGGATCCATCGCGTCCTTCGCGATCGTCGCCATCACCTCGCGTAGTCCGGCCAACTCACGTTTGAGCACTTCGCGATAATGCAGCATGCGTTCTGCGCTCGCCTGCATAAAGAGCGGCACTGCGAAGCTACACAGCGACTGTGCCAGTCGCAGTTCCGCCTGCTGGGCCAAGCTCTGAGGCCGGCTCCGCACCACAACGAGCCCCATGCGCGTCGCGAACCGATCCAACCCCGCCACCACAGGCAGCGAAATCCCAGGATCAGGACCGCCCTTGAGTAGATCCGCCGCCACGGCGTGCAGATAGCTCGCCGGATCGGCAAAGCCGCCGTGCTTGAGAAAGTGCCGCAGCGTGAGCAAGTTCGCTTCGTGCTCGATGTGCTCGGTCACCGCCCACATGTCATCCACCGCCGTCTGCCCGCGATGGCTCGCCTGCAGCACGTTCTCATCCCACAAGGGCGTGCTCCACGCCCAACTCTCGACAAACTTGCGATAGCTCGGCACCGCCTTGGCCACCTGCGTTGCCGAAAAGCCCGCAAGCCCGCCCGCGTCATCAGTAGGAGTCGGAATCATCGTCACGACGCGTCGCGCCAGTGCGAGCGCCAACATCGCTGCCGGTTCACGTGTCGTCAAGTGGTACGGGCTGAGTGCGAAATCGATCATTTGTCTGTGCCTTCGCCCGCCCCCGCCGCCACGCTTGCCGGTACTGCGGCATCCACCCAGTCAAGCAGCCGCCCAAACTGCGTGGGTAGTCCTGCAAACAGCGCCTCGTGCCCGCCCGGCAGCACATCGCGATCGGGCGCTTTGTCTTTCGTGCTCAACCGTGCAAAGAGCACATCACTCAGCGGACTGGGCACTGCCAAGTCCTGCGTTGTCTGGAGCATCAGCACCGGCTTTCCATGCAGAGCTTTCGCCGTGTGATAGCTATCGAGTGCCGCGACACGCAGGTAGGCGTCTTCGATCGCCCGCTTGTCATCCTCGGTCGCATCGCCGTTCCACGTAATGTCTGTGAGCCCCATCCACGCATTGTAATTGCTCGTGATGCCCATGAGCCAGAAGTGACAACCCCCGCCGACGATGATCGCCGCGCCGTACTTGTCGGGCTCGCGAGCCACGACCGTCGGCAACGTGAGCGCGCCAGCCGACGTGCCAAGCACCACACGCGGCTTGCCCGCGAGGGTGGGCCGCAGTTCTTCCAGCTTCGCCGCAGCTTCCTGCACGGCGTATGCAATCTCCGCGACGCCCTCGCTCGAACGCTTGGCGATGCCAACCGCCTCCTCCAAAGGCTTGGAAGGATCGACCGTCGCGACGAACGTTTCCGTGAATCGCGAAGGCTGAGCGACCAACCGCAGGACTGTCCAGCCGCGATCGGTGAAGCGTCGCTGCAATGCAACCAGCGTGCCCTCGGGCGTGCCCAAGAGCCCCGGCATAATCACGGCGATGCCCCTCGACTTCTCTTTGTCGGCAGGACTGAACACTGTGAACCACGTGCTCGTCAGCGCGTACGTACGGATCGGCGCGTCGGGCACGTTTCGTGCCGTCACGAATCGCATCGTGTAATCAGCGCTGTTGATCTCACTGCGAGGCAGCGTGCTCCCCGGCGCGACCAGTTCGCTCCGCACCACGAATCCGCCGGGCCCCACCTGCGTGAGGAGGACGGCATCTTGAGCGTTCGCGTACGCACGCTTGATCTGGTCAGCAATTGCCTGCTGCTCGTTCTCATCGGTCGGCCCCCCGCTCCTTGACCATTGCCCCTTGGGCTTGCGCTGCGCATGCTCCACAAGTTCAATCGACATCGCCTCGCGCAGCGGCCAGGCATTGGTGTAGTCAAGAAAGGCCAAGTTCGTCGGCGGCGTGCGGAAGTTCGCAAACGCGCCACCGTCACCGCCCGCTTCCGCCGCTCTGTCGTCGGCCGCCGGCGCCGCCGCACCAGGCTGCGCGCAGGCCACACTGGCCGCGATGGCCACGCCGCACACTGCCGCCAGCCACATGCAGATGCGCACGCGCGGCTGAGCGATCACATTGTCTTTCATCTCGACTTTCATGTTCCATACCCCTGCGGATGCCGCTGCATCCATTGCCAGGCCGACGCGATCATGTCGCGCAGGTGCGGCACCTGCGGCTGCCATCCCAGTTCACGCATGATGCGGGCCGGATTCGCCACCGCGCTGGCCGCGTCACCTGCACGACGCGGCACGATCTTTGATGCAATCGCCGCGCCCGTCGCCTGCTGGGCCGCCGCCAGCACTTCACGCACGCTCGCGCCGCGTCCGGTGCCCACGTTGTACGTGCGCTGCTCGCCATCCGCAAGCGCACCCATCACTCGGACGTGCGCATCCACCAGATCCTCAACATGAATGTAATCGCGGATGCACGTGCCATCGGCCGTGGCGTAATCATCGCCGAACACAGTCAGATGCGGCCGTTTGCCCTTGGCCACTTCAAGCACGATGGGAATCAAGTGCGTCTCCGGCCGGTGATCTTCGCCCAGCACACCGCTGCGGTCGCTGCCGCAGACGTTAAAGTACCGCAGCATGGCGCACGCGAAGGGAATGCCCGTGGCGCGCAGGCGACTGGCTTCATCACGCAGCACTTCTTCGCACATCAGCTTGCTGCGACCGTACGGACTCACGGGCGCCAGCGGCGTCTCTTCGGCCAGCGGCCTGTCACTGGCCGCCGTGTCGCCGTACACAGCGCACGTGCTGCTGAAGACCATGCGCGACACGTTGATGCCGCCCACGCGCCGGGCTTCATCCATGGCTGTCAGCAGTTCCATCAGCCCGCCGACGTTGTTGCGGTAGTATGTCAGCGGCGCATCCACGCTCTCACCCACATACGCCAGTGCCGCAAAGTGCATCACCATGTCCACGCGATGCGTCACCATCGCCTCGCGCACCACCGCCCGGTCGCAAACATCGCCATGCACCACGTGCAGCCTGGGAGAGGCCAATAGTTCCGCGACTTCTCGATGGCCTCGAAAGAGATTGTCGATGACGACCACGCGATGTCCGTCGCGCAGCAGCCGCTGCACGGCATGACTGCCGATGTACCCAAGCCCGCCCGTCACCATGACGCAATGACTCATGCTGACAGCGTAAGACGCTCCCGCCTTTGCCGCCCCGCTTCGCCCCCGCCCCACATGAACCAGCCCCCATCCAACCCCGCTCCCGCTCAGCCCGCCGCCGCCGCCGCTCCTCACCTTGATAGCGAGCGCATCTATCCCATCCGCAGCCTCATCGGCGGCGTGCTCATGGGTTTTGCCAACATTCTCCCGGGCATCTCCGGCGGAGCCATGCTGCTGCTCATCGGTATCTACCAACGCTTCATCCAAGCCGTCGCCGATGTCTCCACGCTCAAGCTGCGCTGGCGATCGATTGTCTTTCTGGGCCTCATCGCGTGCGGCGCGTTCGTCGCGATTCTCTTTTCCGCCGGGCCCATCAAGGCCGCGATCCTGGAGCACCGCTGGCAACTCTTCAGTCTCTTCATCGGCCTGCGACTGGGCGCAATTCCCCTCGTGATGCGCTGGGCCAAGCCCTTTGATCGCAGCGTCGTCATCGGCATCGTCGCTGGACTCATCATCACGGTTGCGCTCGCGCTCACGCAGTACACCGGCGGCAGCAGTTCGCCTGCTGGCGCGGCCCCAGTCGCCGGCGCAGCGGCACCCACTATCACCATCGCGCACACCAGCACGCCGCTCTCACGGTTCGGTGCCGGCCTCGCTGGCGCAAGCGCCACCATTCTGCCCGGCATGGATGGCAGCTACTTCCTGCTGCTCATGGGCGAGTACGTGCCCATTCTCAGCGGCATCGACAACTTCAAGAAGGAACTGCTCGCCTTCAACATCAAGGGCATGTGGGACGCGGGCCTGTATCTCTTGCCCGTTGCGCTGGGCGTCGCGCTGGGCCTCGCGGGCGTGAGCAATCTCATGCGCTGGGCCTTTGCCAAACATCGCGGCCTCATCGCAGGCATTCTGCTGGGCGTGCTCGTGGGCGCAGTCGGCGGCCTGTGGCCTTTCCGCGAAGGCGTGCCGCCCGTGCCAGGTGATGTGATCCGCGGCATCGTCGTGACCACCGAGAATCAGGCATCCTTCGACCCCGAAGACTACCGCATGGCCTTCTTCACCCCAAGCCCCACGCAGATCGCCGCGAGCCTGGGCCTCGTGCTGCTGGGCATCGCCATCGCCTACGGCATGAGCAAGCTCGACCCCGAGGAACGCAACGAACCGGGGGCTTCGGCGGCGGCGAAGGCGTAAGGGGTCGCGGAGAGGCGGAGGGGAGAGGCGGAGAACGCGGAGGGGGGGCAGGGTGAAGACATGAAAACGGCGATGGCGCTGCGCCAGCCGCGTTTGCGGGCCATGCGGGCGCAGGTTTTGCACCATTTTTTGCCAATCTATGGCCATTGATTGCCAATCTGTGGGCCCGGATTGCCAGTTTATGGGCACGGATTGCCAGTTAGTGGGCACGGATTGCCAGTTTGTGGGCACAGATTGCCAGTTTGTGGGCACAGATTACCAATCTATGCCCGCCGATTGGCAATCTATGGCCACAGATTGGCAATCTATGGCCGCCGATTGGCAATCTCTGGCCACGCGTTGGCGATCTGCGGGCACGCTTGGGTGCTTCGATCGTTCACGCGAAGGACGCGAAGGAGCGAAGGGAAGGCAAGAGGGCCGGGGAACGCAGAGGACGCCGACAGACGCCGAGGCAGATGGCCGAGAAGCCCCGGGCGTGCCTGTGCGCGGTGCCTTGGCACGAATGCCGAATCACGAATGCCGAATGCCGCGCGTTTTCGCACGCATGCCGAATCACGAATGCCGAATCACGAATGCCGAATGCAGCGTGGTCCTTCTGCTCCCGCCGCCCGATGCATCGGCCTCCAGCCTTGCCCTCATGCCCAGTGCCCAGTGCCTCCCCCCCCACGCCCGCGTTTCTCTCCCCACCAGTGCCCAGTGCCCAGTCCCCACTGCCTACTGTCCCCCCGCAATGACTGCACCCTCCTGGCTGACGGCTCAACTTCTCGTGTCGGCGGTGACCATTTTCCTGATGGTTCACGTGATCCTCGTGCTGTGCGCGTACCTCGTGTACTTTGAGCGCAAGATCTCCGCGTATATCCAAGATCGCATCGGCCCCAATCGCGTGGGGTTTGACTTTGGTCTGGCGATTCTGTCGCCGCTCAAGGGCATGATCGGGCTGGGCCAGAGTCTGGCCGATGGCATCAAGTTCATGCTCAAGGAAGACTACACGCCGCTGCACGCTGACAAGGCTCTGTTCAGCCTTGCGCCCATCGCCATCGTGGTGCCCGCCCTCATGGGGTTCATTCTCATTCCCTGGGGCGGCGTCATCAACGTGCCCACGTTCACGATTCCACTGATTGACATGACAATCGCGGGCGGACCCGTGCATGTGATGGGCGCGAACGTGCATGTGGGCGTCGTGTATCTGCTGGCGGTCGCCGCGATCGGGATTTACGGCGTCACACTGGGCGGTTACGCGGGCAACAACAAGTATTCGTTCCTGGGCGGCATGCGTGCCAGCGCACAGATGATCTCGTATGAGATTCCCCTGGGCCTTGCGCTTATGGCGGCCTTGCTGGCTATTGGCACGGTGCGGCCTGATGGCATCATTCGCTATCAGGAGACGCATGGCTGGCTGGTCTTTGCTCAGCCGCTGGCGTGCTTAATCTTCTTCATCGCGATTCTGGCTGAAGGCAACCGCGCTCCCTTTGACAACGCCGAAGCCGAGCAGGAACTGGTGGGCGGTTACCACACCGAATACTCGTCGATGCGCTTCGCGTTGTTCTTCCTTGCTGAGTACGCCCACCTTGTCACCAGCAGCGCGTTCATGGTCCTGCTCTTCTTCGGCGGGTACAGCATGAAGTTCCTGCCGTTTGTGCCCGAGATTCCGCTGCTGAGCAGTGAGCCCGCCGGGCTGCTTGGCGTGCTGCTGAAGGTCGGCGTCTTCCTGTTCAAAGTCACGCTGGTGGTCTGCTTCATGATGGTTGTGCGCTGGACGATTCCTCGTCTGCGGTTTGATCAGATCATGACCAGCGCGTGGAACGTGGTCATTCCCCTCGCGCTCGCCCACGTCGTCGTGGTCAGCATCATGATCTACCTGGGTTACACCGCCACGCTGCCCATGCTCGCCGCCAACGTCGCTCTGATCGGCCTGCTGCTCGCGGTGGTGCCCTTCCTGCCCAAGAGCACCGCCAACAAGCGCCTGCCGATGTACGGCAGCCGCTTCGCTCCCATGCCCGGCGAGCGCGTCTTCACGCAGAGCCGCGAGAAGGTCGCCCTCGAAGACCGTCCCGTCCAGGGCAGCATGCCGGTGTAAGCCCTCTCGCATCCCCTTCGCCTTCAGCAAGCGTCCCGCCGGCACAACCGCGGGACGCTTTTTCTTTCGCGCTGCCCACATACCAACCGCGAACGGCCCCAGATGCCCGATCTGGCCGCGCTGCGCAGAAACCCGCTCGTCCAAACCCCGAACACAGGGTCTCTCCGCCGGTTACTGCACGGCCAGCCCCGGAATTCTCGCCACTTTGCTGGCAGCCCGCCCAATTCGGATGCAGAATGGAGTATCCGACCCGCGCTCGCTTGGGAGGCGTCGCACGCGTCGGGCGTTCTTTCTCCAAGAGGGTTTGCGATGTCCATCTCCGCTCGCGTCGTGCTGCTTACCAGCGGCGTTGCCTGTGCAGGCCTTGCCGGTCCATCGGCGATCGCGCAATCGCTCCAACCCGTCATCAACCTGCCAGGCGGCGAGAAAGCCACCATCAGCGACATGAGCGCCGACGGTTCCACACTCCTGGCCCACAGCAGCACCGAAGTCTTCCGCATGCGCAGCGGCGCGTGGCAGTCGCTGGGCACTGTCATCGGCAAGACCCCCACCATCGTCCGTGCGTCCAGCAACGGCGACTTCGTCCTCAGCGGCATGCGCAGCATCGGTCTGCCATTCATCGAGCAAGTCCACGTCCATCGCAGCGGCGCGTGGTCAAGCCCGGCGATGTCGAACGACAGCAGCGAGTCGCACTTCGCCCGCTTCATCTCTGCCGACGGTTCGCGCCTGCTCGCTGATCAATCTGGCGTCGACTTTACCCAACGCCGGGCCTTCAACTGGAACGGGAGCGCCTACGTCGAGCAAGCAGTCGACAGTGTCTATCCCAGTTCACAAACTCTCACCGATCCGGGATTCCCCCCCGCAGACGAGGTTTCGTGGTTTGGCATGAGCAGCGACGGCTTGACCGCTCTGGGCACAGATGCAGGCCCAGTGGGCAATCAAGGTGCCATCCGCTACGCCCAATCCGCCGCGTCGTTCTCTCGCCCCGCCGGCATCACGCCCGGCGACATCTTCTTCCAAGAGTCCAGCCGCGGCCAAGCCCTCTCGGGCGATGGTCAGGTCGTCTACGGCTTCTATCGGTGGAACTCTGTCTACAGCAACGCGCCGCAATCCGCCGGCCAGGGCCTCTTCCGCTGGACCGCCGCAACCGGTACGCAACTCATCACCTCGTCCCTGGTTGATCTGGGCACCACCGAAGCAAGCGCGAACGGTGACTTCTGGGTGCTCGCCAGCGGCAACATTTACTCGCACGCCGCCGGCGCGATCCTCACACCCGCCCAGCTCTTCACCGCCAACAGCATCGACTTCGCCAATTGGTCCAATCTCCGCATAAACCAAGTCAGCGGCGACGGTCTCACCTTCGCCGGCACTGGCAGCTTGAACACCGGCTTCGCGGTCATCAACGAGCAAGCCTGGACCGTCACTATCCCCACACCCGCAACGTTGGGCATGCTCGTTCTCGCTGGCATCGCATCGACGCGCCGCCGCCGTTGAACTCGCATCACAGTTCGCGCACTACCAAGCACCACATCCCGTGGGGCGTTCTTCTTATCCGCCAAACACACCCGGCGCTTCCGCGTTCGCAATCGACAGGCTTTCGTGCGTGCCGATATCGCGGTGATACGGCTTGCCATCACGTGCAACCTTCGCGTGTTCAATCGCTCGCATCCGCCCGCTGGCGACAATCCGAGGCAGCACATCAAATCCGATGTCAAACGCCTTCCACGACGCGATCTCGTGCCACATCGCGGCTGTCATCGCGTACATGCCCGCGTTTGCCAGATCGCTCTTGGGCTGCTTGGGCTTCTCCACAAAGCTCAGCACCTTGCCATCCGCCGCAACTTCAGCGATGCCGGACTTCTCGGGAAATTGTGCACGGAACAGCAGCATCGTGAATGGATCGCCATGCGAGCGATGAAACGCGAGGAACTTGCCCAGATCAACATTGCTGAGGTTGTCACTGTAAATGATGAGCACATCGCCGCCGTCACGAGGCACGAACGCCTGATTGGCCGAGATCGTCCCCGCACTACCCAGCAGTGCTGGCTCATAGGTCTCACTCGCGACGAACTTGCCCGAAGCATTCTGCGATGCGAGGAAAGCCCGAATCTGATCCGGCATGTGATGCGTGTTCACGAGCACATGCCGAATACCCGCATGGGCAAACGCATCAAACCAATACTGCAACAGCGGCTTGCCTGCAATCGGCACCAGCGCCTTAGGCAGTGAGTCCGTGATCGGCTTCAGCCGCGACCCCACCCCCGCCGCCGTCAATAGAACCCTGACGTTGTCGTTCGGCATCCGCATCACCACTGCCTTTCGCCAATCTCTGATCCCTAAATCGTAATGCGCAATGCCTACTTCTTGATCTCCCGCACCACGTTCATCTTCGCCATCGCCTTGTTCGCGTAATCAAGAATCGCCGCGACGTTGTCCGCGCTCTGAAGCCAGCCGCGATACGCATCCACACTGTCGTGCACACCGCGTGTGGGCTTCCAACCCAGCGCCTTGAGCTTGCTCACATCACTGAAGATGTGCCGGGTATCACCGAAGCGATACTTGCCGCATGCCTTCGGCACATAGCCCTTCACTCCAAAGACATCCGCGACCGCGCTGGCGAATTGCGAAACGGTGTACGCCTTGTCGCCACCAACGTGGAACATCTCGTAGTCCGCACGCGAGTCATGCAAGCACAGCAGGTTCGCGTCCACCACGTCATGAATGTTCACGAAGTCGCGGATCTGCTGCCCGTCCTCATAAATGCTCGGCTCTTGTCCGACATGAAACGACAGACAGAAGATGCGACACGCCCCGCTGTAGGCGTTGTAGAAGCTCTGCCGCGGCCCCTGCACAATGCTGTACCGCATCGCGACGCTGGGAATGCCATACCGCTTGCCCAAGTGCAGCGCAACCTTTTCCTCCGCGATCTTGCTGATGCCGTACTGATTCTGCGGATTCGCAACGGTCTCATCCGTCGCCATCCACGTGACCGGCCCGCGAAAGCCCTTCGGCGCTTTGCACTCAAAATCGCCGCGAGCCAACTGCGCGTCATCACGAATATCAGGCAGGCACACCTTGCCATCGGCATCGCGATACGCGCCTTCACCCAGCGTCGCCTGACTGCTCGCCACGATGACCTTCTTGACCGGCAGCTTCTCGCGCACGATCAGTTCGTAGATGAGCGCCGTACTCGTCACGTTTACATCAAAGTACCGCGAGAACACGGGCAGGTAATCCTGGAACGCCGCCAGGTGATACACCGCGTCTACGCCGCGCAGGCACTCCAGAAGTACCTTCTCATCGCGAACATCGCCCTTGACGAACTCAATGCGTGGATCGAGATACGCAGGCTTTTTGTGCCCCGGGTGCACCGGCTCCTCGAGGGAATCCAGCACACGCACCTTGTACCCCAGCTTCAGCAGCGCGTCCGCCGTGTGAGATCCGATGAACCCCGCGCCGCCCGTGATGAGAACATGCATAGTCGCTCCGCGAAAGTGGCCACATGGTCACAATGCCAAATGGCCCAATGTATCGATCTGGGATCTTGCTTTGGAAAGGTGGCCAATTCACCATGTGGCCACTTTTCAGCCCTTCAATCTGTTGTGAAACATCTGCGCCGCAATGTGCCCAACGCTCATGTGCAGATCTTCGATTACCCCGAAGTTCTCGCTGGGCACATTGATGTGCACATCACTCATGGGCCCGAGCTTGCCGCCCTTGAGCCCAGTGAGCCCGACGACCGTCAAACCCAGCTTCTTGGCGACCTCAACAGCCTTGATGATGTTCGGGCTGTTGCCGCTACAACTGATGGCGACCGCGACATCACCAGGTCGCGCGTAGCTCTCAAGCTGAAATGCGAACGAGTCCGCGTAGCTCAAGTCATTGCCCACCGCCGTCAGCATCGGCAAGTTGTCGCTCATGCACAGCGCCCGCAGCCGTCGCTTGCCGTCCACCATCGCCGTCTTGACGAAATCCGCAACCGTGTGGCTCGCGTTCGCATGGCTGCCGCCATTGCCGAAGATGTGCACCGTCGCATCACGCTGCCATGCGGCGTACAAGAGGTCCGCGTATCGCTCAATCGCCCGCTGGTCCATCGCCGCGGCGGCCCGCTGCATCTCCGCGAAGTATGCCGAAGCCGAATTGATCATCGTGCCGCCCATGAGAACCTCCGAATACTGCAACACAGCGGAAGACAAACCAGAGAATGACCGGAGTGAAACAGAGAGTCAGCAACAGTTCACCCGAAACCCGACAACCGCCGACCACACCTCTCCAACTCCGCGTTCCTCCGCTTCCCTCCGCACCTCCGCACCTCCGCGACCCATCCTACGAAATGAAAATGATCCTGCTTCCAAGCCGGTCCACTTCAAACTTCAACTCACGCGGCTTGCCAACCGCTTCGCGAATCGCGTCGTGCTTCTCCGGCGGTGCAAGTAGGAAGACAAACCCACCACCGCCCGCTCCAAGTAGCTTGCCACCCTGCGCACCAGCCTTGCGTGCTGCCGCGTACATGTCATCAATCACCGGATCGCTGATCCCAAAACCCATGCTGCGCTTCAGTTCCCAGCCAACGTGCAGCAACCGCGAGAACTCATCAAGGTTGCCACGCCCACTGATCACGCCGCGCATCTCGCTCGCTAGATCGCGCATCTCGCGCAGCAGCCGCATCTTCTCGCCGGTGCCTTCGCTCTGCTTCTTCAGAATGTCATTCGCATCGCGCTTCTTCTCGGTGTAGAGAATCAACGCTCGCTTTTCCAGTTCCTTCAGCGTCTCGCCCGCTGTCGGCACAGGCTGCACATCCACGCTGTCGTCGCTGTTGAAGCGGATGTAGTTCAACCCGCCGAACGCCGCGGCGTACTGATCCTGCTTGCCGATCGGGCTGCCCAGAATGTCAATCTCAATCCGGCTCGCCTCTTCCGCGAGCTTCTTCGGGCTGGTCACATTCCCCTTCATCGCATACAGCGCATTCAGCAACCCGACAGTCAGCGTGCTGCTACTCCCCATGCCCGTGCCCGCGGGCACATCGCCGATCGTCACGATCTCCATGTGGGGCCCAAGATCAACCATTTTGAGCGCAGCCTTCACAATCGTGTGCTGCACCTCATCACGCGTGTCCGCGATCTCCGTCTTGCTGTACGCCACGCGCACGCTTGGCTCGAAGCGCTTGCTCAACGCGACGTACATGTGCTTCGTGATCGCCACGCTCAGCACTGCGCCAGCTTCCTGGCGATAAAACGCAGGCAAATCCGTGCCGCCGCCAGCAAAGCTCACCCGATACGGCGTCTGCGAAATAATCATGCTGTCCTCTCCTCCGCACGCGCCGTGCGAGTCTCTCCGCTCTTGCCAGCAGCCTGCAGCGCCGCACGATACTGCGAAATCAGCGGCTCCAGACTCCGCGTGATATCAAACACATCCAGCACATGCTTGCGCCCCGCAACCGCGAGCTTCGCCGCCAGTGCGCGATCCTTCGCCAGCCGCTCCAGCGCGTCCGCAAGGCCCTTCGCGTCATTCGGCTCCACCAGCAAACCCGTCTTCTCATGCATCACAAGATCAGGATTGCCCACCAGCCGCGTCGTCACCGCAGGCAAGCCGCATCCCATCGCTTCCATCGTCAGTTGCGGCAATCCATCCACATCGCCATCATCTGCCCACACGCACGCAAGGGTGAACACATCACCGTCATGCATGAACGCTGGAATCTTCTCCTGCTGCAGAGCCTTCCCCGTCATCTCCACGCAGTCACCCACGCCTAGCTTCTCAATCATGCCGCGCAACATCGCTTCATCCGGCCCGCTACCCGCAATCACGCAGCGGAACTTCACGCCGCGATCTTTGAGCAGCTTGCACGCTTCAATGACGTACGGAAAACCCTTCTTCCCGATCAGCCGCCCCGCGCTCAGAATCGTAAACGTGCCATCAGGCCCGGCTCTGAGGGCCTGATGCTCTGCGCTCGGCGGCACCATCTCATCCGTATAAATCCCGCAGTACGCCACATGAATCTTGCTCGCCAAGTCCTTCGTTGCGCCGCCATCTTGCTCGATGTAGAACCGCTTGTGCCACTCGCTGATGGCGATGATGAACTTCGCCCGCTTGATCTTGTCGCACAGCGCAACTCGCTGCTTGGTCAAGTCAACCGCATGCCCAGTGAACGAAAACGGCTTGCCCAGCAGCCACGCGCCATACATAGCGATACTCGCGCTGCTGAACGCCCACTGCGCATGAATGTGCGTGACATCCTGCTTGCGGACATCCATCGCCCACATGCACGCGACAAAGAAGTGCGACAGACACGCCACTCGCGCTCGCAGATTTTCTCGCTCGCCAAACACCGCATTCGCAAGTGCACCAATCCAGCGCCCGCCAAACACAAACGGCGCCGCCAGGTTGCTCACCACCAACTTGCCGACAGGCAGCGGGTACAACGCCTTCGCGCTGCCCTGCATCTCCTTCGCCCATTGCGCGTCGAAGTGAATCTTTCCCGGCGTGCGCATGCAATGCAGCACCACCGGCACACCCGCTTTCGTCACAATCCGAATCTCATTGCCAACCCAAGGCGAGCCCAACCCCTCGCTGGTCATGTAATGGATCACGCCACACCTCCCGCATCGCACGTGGCAGGCAATTGGACATCGGAACCGTTCTGGCATTCAACCTTCGACATACATGGCACGCAGGGGGACAACCGACAAACCAGCCATGGCATTATCGACCATAGCAGGGCGGCAATCGTTGTCTTGCCACCGGGCAAGGGCCATCCGCGGTCGCAAATTGTCTGGTTGCTCCGTCTGCACGGCCCCGCGGCATATACCCGGACGTTCAGGCAGTCGCCTGAGTCTTGTAATCAATCAACTTCGTCGGCCCCTTGCGCCAACGCCTCACCAGCATCTGCAGCATACCCCGCACATTCGCTCCCTTGCTCGCTAATAGCAGCCGCGAATACAGCAATGCCTCACCCCACGACAGTGGCTTCTCCCGCCGCGCCCTCGCCGCAAGTCGCAGCCATTGTGCAATTGTCAGCAGCGAAAGCAGTGTCGCCGGCACGACCAGAATGAGAACGGCGGCCGCTGTCACAAACGCCAGCCACTCCAACACGCGATCAGCGGGTTTCGGTGCAAGCTCGCCGACGGGGAGTAACCAGTTTCTGACAAGATACAGACCACCCGTGAGAACGCACAGCATGAAACTGATCGCAAACGCCCACATCACTGCCGGAATCGCAAGCCCCCAAATCACCGCGCTCCGCATCTGCTGACTGAACAATCCCCGGCTTGCGGCCGTGCGGAATCGGCTTACTTCCAGCATCGCAAACCCATGCCGCTTCGCCCGCGTCAGCCACTGCTTCTGCTTGAACATCGCCAGATCGTGCAGGGCCATCTCATCTGCAATGCGCCGAATCAGCCACCCCTTCGCCCGCAGCCGGGCACACAGCTCCGGCTCTTCGCCTGCAATCAGCGTCGCGTCATACCCGCCCACTTCCTGCAAGGCGCGCACGCGAAACATCGCGTTGCCGCCGCAGCTATTCTCCAGACCTATTGGCCTGTCCCACTCAATGTCCGCCAGCTTGTTGTACAAACTTTGCTCAGGGAACCGCTCTCGCAGCCGACCACTTACCGCCGCGAACTTCTCTTCCGCTCTCAGAGCTGCTGCTCCCGCCGCAAGCCAGTTGGCATGCACTTCACAGTCCCCATCCACAAACTGCACAAACTCCACATGCGGCGCAATCTCCAGCAGCCGTGCCAGCCCCGCGTTTCGCGCTCGTGCCGCAGTAAAAGCAGTGGACATATCCAGAGCCACCACCTCAACGCCGGCATCCTTCGCAAACTGCTGGCTGCCGTCAGTCGATCCCGAATCCACGTAGACAACAGTCAGGCCGGGCCCCGTGGGCGGTCGTATGCCCCCCGCGCCAACATCTCCTACCAGCGACATCACACATCGCCGAAACCGTTCCCCCTCATTGCGCCCAATGACAACAACCCCGACGCCCACCGCGTTCGTCGTGCCTTCGCCACCAACTTGACCTTCGTTTGCCGTCACGCGCACACCATATCACCGAGCGGCACGCTACGCCTTGGCTTCGCTCGTGCCACAAAGCTTGAACCGTTACACCCGGTCCGCCACAGTGATTGGCCGCACAACACGCAGCGCTCGCTGCCCTCGCAGTTGCCCGATCTGCGCCAGATACTTCTTTTCCCCTTCCACGCACACCACCACCGGGCTCTTCGCGAGCTTCTCTGTGACGATGATGTCCCCCGGTGCCAGTGTCAGCAGTTCCTTCACCGTCATCGTCGTCTCGCCCAGTAGCCCCGTCACCTGCAGCGGCGCACGGTTCAGGTTGTGGGAGATCGTCTCTTCGACTTCCTTGCTGCGTGTGTTCTTCGCCGCACTGAACCAGCTCTGGCTCGACAGGCGATCCATGAACGGCTCAATCACGTTGTATGGAATGCACAGGTTCATCGTGCCCGCACGGTTGCCCAGCTTCAGCTCAAACGCGATGACCACCACGACTTCATTCGGCGGCACAATCTGCACAAGCTGCGGATTGCTCTCCGACGCGCTCACGCGGAAATGCATCTCGCGAATCTTCGCCCACGCTTCGCTCAGCGCAGCCAGCCCGCGGGTCGTCACGTTATTGATCAGACGCGTCTCGATCTGCGTCATGGGCCGTTGTGGAATGAACAGCTCGTTGCTGCTGCCGCCCAGCAACCGGTCGATGATCGGATAGATGATCAGCGGGCTGATTTCCAGGCACATCTGCCCCTCAAGCCCATCCGCCGCAACCAGATTAAAGCTCGTCGGGTTGGGCAGCCCGCTGGTGAACTCTGCGTACGTCATCTGCTCGCACGTCGCAACCTTCACTTCCACAATCGTCCGCAGGAAGCCCGACAAGCTCGCACCGAAGTTACGGGCAAAGGCCTCATGCAGCGTCTGCAACGCCCGCATCTGGTCTTTACTGACGCGTTCGGGCCGCTTGAAGTCGTAAATCTTGATTTCCGTCGTCTCAGGATCGCGATTCCGCTTCGAGAAGATCAGCGACGACGACGAAGCCACCACCTCGTCCGCAGGCACCGCCGCTGACGACAAGAGTGCGTCAATATCAGATTGGTCCAGCAGATCAGCCACTGAGCCCGTGTATCGGCCTGGCCCGGCCGTTCTGTCCACAATTCAAAGGCGATCGCGGAGAGGCCGAGCGGAGGCGGAGAAACGCGGAGATAAATGGGACAGAAATCGCCGATCGCCACGCGGACAAACACAGGACTGAGCCACCATCCCGTCCGCATCGCGCAGCTTTGTGGGGAGTTTGCGAAATAAGCGGATTCACCTCTGAAACTTGCTGAAGTCCCTTGCATAACGTATGCAATTTTGGTAATCTCAATCGCCATCAGGGGCACGCACTGTGCATGCTCGTTCAGGCACCTCATATCGGAGGTCAGTTATGTCATTGCACTTTTGGCTTTGTCTATTCACGTCGCTCACAGACGGCTGGTTGACCCGACATCGAACGAGATTTCAAGCCGTTGCGGTTGCGCTCGCCGCATTGCTTGGAGCCGGTCCGGGCATCGTGATGGCGCAACCCACCTCCAACACACCGCCCCGACACATCTACGGTAAGTCGCAGCCCGTGACGCCACCCGCTGATGTCTCGTAACTCTTCTCATTGGGAAGTGAGGTCGCTCACGGCGTCTTCAGTGTGACCGTGATCAAGATGCAGCGTTCCACACAGACAGCGCAAAAGTATCACGTGGGGTACTTCTATGAGGATACATCGTCCGTTGACCACCGAATTACGAGCAGGCCGCCGTGGGTGCAGAACTGCGACATGATCATCAGCGGTGAACCGTGGAAGGCAACAGGCGTTGACATCATGACGCGGAGCGGTGTCTTTACTGCCCACGAATCCTTTCAACTCGATCTCGTTAAGGTTAAGTGGCGCACATACGAGACGCGGTACGTACCCGACGGTGATCATCGCCGAGCGGTGGCTACTTCGTTCATTCAAGGATTTCTTGACCATTCGAGCTCGAACCTCGAGGCGGTGCTTGCCGCCGTTGATGCGGCTCCGGTGGTCACGGCACCACTGCCGGGGATCAGTCGACCAACGGACTTGGTTGTCGCTGAAGTTGTGACAGGGCTGGTCCTCGGAGCTGTCATAGGTGTTGGCATCGCGCTGGTTGGATGGTCTCTTGCAAGTTTGGACGGCAAAGCGGCCAATCAGGAGAAGAATAACGCTTGCAGGACACAAGCAAGCGGTATCTATGACGTGTGCACCGCGGGCGTTCGTGGTCGTTTCGTCCCGGGCATCCAAGAGGCGCCCCAGAACAACCCCGATGGCACGCCGAACCCGGACTATTGGTGTTTCCGGGACCAGATGAGGTGCTGCTTTGACAACTGGACGATGAACGGTAGCGCTTGCGATGTAGCACTGGGGTATACGCCAGTCGCTCCGGTGAATGACTGTAACATCGTGTGCCAGTGATCCATGTTTAGTCGCTCGCACATCCTGAAACAGCATCGCAGGCTCACCACCTGCATGCTGATTTTTTTGACGCTCTTGGCTTTGCTGACGAGTTTGCAAGCTGTCGAACTTGGGCGCAAAGTTCGCCAAGGCTCTGCTCCGCAGTCAACTGTCGCCCGCGTGGTTGCGTGGATCGCCAGTCCACCGCAGTGGAAAGCCATGAATCTTGGCTTCACGGCAATCATCCTCACATGCGCCATCTGGGGGCTTCGCCCCACGCATCGGCGCGGGCTGCGGCTCGCCAAAGGCCAGTGTCCTTGGTGCGGCTATGAGCGCCACGGCCTGCCGCGGGCGCTGGTCTGCCCAGAATGCGGTCGCAGTCCGCGCCGCCGCGCGATGCCGTCGGCGCAACAGAGTGGCCCGGCCTGACGCGGCTTTCGGTCCGTACGCATCTTCTCTTCGCCTACGTGTTGCTCCGCTTCGGCCGTTCGTCCTCCGGAACCACGCCCCTGCGCGTGCCGTTCGCGTCTCGCTCGTCGCAAGAGCCCGGGTCGTAAGTGCTTGCCGCCCGCTCCTCACAGCTTCAGCTTGATCCCCTCGTTCTTGTACTTCTCCAGCATCTGCTGGGCTTCCGTCAGTGCCTTGTCCAGCCGCTTGGCGGCGTCGTCAAGGTTGCGGTACAAGTCCGGATTGTGCACCAACTGGCCCAGCGTCCCCTTGCCGCTGTTGACTGCTTCCAGGGCCTTCGCAAGCTCATCACCCGCGGTCTTCACATTGCTGAGAGCCGCGTTCGCGTTGCCCGCCAGCTCGTTCAGCTTCTCGGTCGCATTGCGAACGTCGTTGCTCACGCTGCGAACCGTCTCGTTGGCGGTCTGTGCCGTCGTCGTCCATGCCTCCGCGAGCGTCTTGGCTTCACTCAGCACGCCGTCAGCCTTCGCCACGATGCTCTGAAACTGGGTACGCAGTTGTTCGTCTGCCAGCCACGTGTTGGCGTTGGTCACCGCCACATCAATGCGTGCCAGCGTACTGCGAAGGTTCGGATCCTTGCCCGACGCTACGTCTGCCACCGTGCGCGGCTCCACCAGTTCGTTCAACCGCGCGCCCAGCTTGGTGTACTCCATCGCCAGGGCATCGATCTTCTCCGCCGTGCTGCTGAACTGCGCGAGCGGCCCCTCCACCAACTGCTTGATTGAACCAATCAGCGTTTCCGGCGCCCCGCCTTCCATCACTTCGCCCGCCTTGACGGTGTCCCGCAGTTGCTCGGGTGTCAGGCTGATGGTGACAAACTCCAGCGTGCTTCCGCCCACAAAGCCGCGATCCAGACTGATCTTGCTGGCCCGCGGAATCTCGATATTGCGACGAACACGCAGCTTCAGCATCGCGCCAGGATTCTCGCCACTGGCCGCACCGGTCATCGGCTTGCTCTCAATCACCTGACCGACCTTCACGCCATTGAGCGTCACCGGGCTGGTCTCGTCCAGTCCGCCCGCGTTCGCAACACGCATCTGGAATTCGTAATTCCGCTCCGCGAGCGGCGTCAACTCACCAAAGAAAATGAGCGTCAGGATCAACCCCGCCAGCGAAGCCAGCGCGACGACACCTGTCAACAAATCCCGTAGAAACAACCTATTCACTCTGCACTCTTTCTCGTTCGCGGCTGTCAGCTTGTCCGCTTGTCTTTCCCGCGCTTGAACAACCGTGGATTGCTTGCATCAACTTCCAGCGTCGCCGGATTCTTGTCAGCTTCGGGCATGCCCGGCTCGTCGTCCGCGCTATACGTGCCGGTCAGGAAGTGCTGTATTCGCACATCCGCGCTATTCGCTAGGCTCTCAAAGGGACCGTCCGCCGCAACCTTGCCGCCCAGCAGCATCACCACCCGGTCAGCCACATGCCGCGCACTCGCCAAATCGTGCGTCACGACGATGTTGGTCACATTGAACTTCTCGCGCAGGCGCACGATCAAGTCGTCAATGCCCGCACTGCGAATCGGATCAAGGCCGGTTGTCGGTTCGTCAAACAAAATCACGCGAGGTCGCATGACAAGCGCCCGCGCGATTGCCACGCGTTTGCGCTGTCCGCCCGAAAGCTGACTCGGCAGTTTGGGTTGCACGCCGTGCAGGTCCACTGTCTCCAATGCTTCCGCAATCCGATCACGCCGCTCACCCGCAGACAACTGCGTGTGCTCAATCAGCGGGAAAGCGATGTTGTCTTCCACGCTCATGCTGTCAAAAAGCGCGCCCATCTGAAAGACCAGCCCGATCTGCAGCCGCACCGGCGCGAGTTCATCTTCATCAAGCTGATCGATGCGCTTGCCGGCGAAGTAGATCGCCCCCTTGTCGGGTCGCAAAAGGCCGACGATGTGCTTGAGCATCACGCTCTTGCCGCAGCCGCTGGGACCCATCACCACCGTTGTCTTGCCCTCCTCAAACGCAAGCGAGACGCCATCAAGCACAACCTGCGAACCAAATCGCTTGTGAACGTCTTCGAGCCGCACAATGGCATCGCCGTAAGGCTCATCGCCCTGCGCCGCGTGTTCAGGTTGTCTCACAGCCTCCACCATGTTCGCACGTCTTTGCAATTCGCCGCGATACCCTGCTGCGATGCCGCCCGACGATGTTAGTCTCAACAAACCTGTTCCCGCAACTGTTCCTCGCTCCGTCAAGCGAACTTTGCTACGCAGTGGCGTGAAGTTTGATATCGAACTTCTCGAAACAACTGGCCGCGACGGCTCCTCCCTGACACGCGAAGTCATCCGCCACCCCGGATCAGTCATCATCCTCCCCCTGCTCCAAACCCCGCAAGGCCCGCAGGTTGTACTGATTGAGAACTTCCGTCTGTCCACCGAGAGCGTTCTGCTTGAGCTACCAGCAGGTACCAGATCGCCCGGCGAAGATCCCGCCGTGTGCGCCGCACGCGAACTGATTGAAGAAACCGGCTACCGCGCTGGCACCCTCACCCACCTCACCACCTTCCTGACCGCCCCGGGACTCACCGACGAAGCCATGGCCTGCTTCCTCGCCCAGGACCTGACCGCCGTCGGCCAGCACCTCGAAAACGACGAAGACATCACCGTCCGGCTCATCCCCCCCGCTCAGGCTCTGGCAGCCATCGCGAAAGGCGAGATTCGAGATGCCAAAACAATGCTGACGCTCCTTCTGGCGAAGGACCGAGGCATCCTGCCGATAGAACACTGAGGTTTAACCAACCGTCCGCCGTCTTCCCCCATTTTCGCTTTATCGGTTTCCACTTATCGCTTTCCCATGGGCATCTACGACCGCCAATACACGCAAGCCACCGACAGCCCCGGCTTCATGTCCCGCATGATGTCCGTGACCGGCTGGCTCATCATCATCAACGTCACGATCTTCATCATTCAGATCGTCCTCAACACCGTTCCCAAATTCCGCAACGACGCCGGCCTGCCCCGCATGACGCAGTCCGTCGTGCTGACCGAGGCCGTAACGCCTACCACGAAGTTGGAGATCGACAAGACGTACTTGGAGCTTGGACCCATCCCCCAAGGCGGCCGTTACCCGTCGCTCATCCCGTCCGACAAAGACTCGCCCGACAAAAACCGCGTTGATGCCAATGTCGGCCGCCTGCTCATCGACAAGTCGGTCAATCCGCCCAACATCGTCGGCGCGGCGTACTACAAAGTGCACGACGCACTCTTCACGCTCGGTCACTTCTCCACGTACATGGGCTTCCAGCGCCTCGAAGTCTGGCGACTTATCACCTTCCAGTTTCTGCACGGCGGCTTCCTGCACATCGCCTTCAACATGCTGGGCCTGTGGATGTTCGGCCGCATCGTCGAAGATCACCTGGGCCGCAAGAAGTACCTCGCCTTCTACCTCATCTGCGGTATCTGCGGCGGCTTGATGTACCTCATCCTCAACGGCCTGGGTGCCATCTTCGCCCGCCAAGGCTGGCCCATCATCCCCGGTCTGCTCGACATCAACACCACGACGCCGCTCGTCGGCGCCAGCGCTGGCGTCTTCGGTGTCATAATGGCCTGCGCCTACTTCGAGCCCGACGAGCGCGTGCAGTTGCTCTTCCCGCCGGTTCCGATGCGCATGAAGGTCTTCGCCTACTGCTATGTGGGTCTCGCCATCATCATGGTCATCTGGGGCTCCAGCAACGCAGGCGGCGAGGCGGCACACATTGGCGGCGCAATCGCCGGCTACTTCTTCTCCCGCAACAGCCACCTGCTGCTCGACTTCTTCGACGTCGTCGGCGACAGCCGCAAGACTCCGCGCACGACGAAACCCAAGTCCGCCGCCGAAAAAGTGCTGCGTCCCGCGAAAGCTGAATTCAGCGCCAAGGAACAAGCCATCTTCGCCGAGGTGGATCGCATCCTCGCCAAACAACGCGCCGAGGGTGTGCAAAGCCTGACCGATGCGGAAAAGGAAACGCTCAAGAAGGCCACCGACCTCCTCAACCGAAAAGAGTGAGTCCTTACACCTCTACACCTCCCCACCAGCGCACCTCTACCCTCCCTCGTGACCCTCCCCTCCCCGCTCCTCCCGTTCTTCCGCGATGCCGGCGGCATTCTCATGAACTACGGCCCCGCCGACATGTCGCCCGCGTGCGATGTCGTTGCAGCCTTGGGTCCCATTGAACTCGAATACGGCTCGCTCCGCAAGCACGCCGCCTTGCTCGACCAACCCACGCGAGGCGTTCTCCGCCTCACGGGTCCCGAGCGGCTCGACTTCCTCAATCGCATGATTACGCAGGAAATGAAGGGACTGGCTCCCAACACGTGCCGCCGCAGCTTCTGGCTCAACCGCAAGGGTCGCATCGACGCCGACATGCGCGTGCTGCAACTCGAGAACGAAACGCTGCTCGACGTCGATGTGCTTGCCGCTGACCGCACGCGCAAGGGCCTCGATTCCTTCATCATCACCGAAGATTGCGCCATCACCGACATCACGCAATCCACCCACCGCCTCGCCCTGCACGGCCCCCGAGCCGCCGACCTGCTTGCACTCTGCGCTGGCTCGCCTCTCTCGCTCGCCGCCAATGCCGCGACCACGCTCACCATCGCGTCTACACCAGTCATCGTGTTGCGAGATGACACCGCTGGCGTCCCCGGCTACGAGCTCTTTGTTCCCGCTGATCGCGCCCACGCCGTGGTGCAGGAGTTCGTCGCCAGAGGCCACGACCCTCGCCACCACCACGAGCCCGGCCGCGCCATCGCCCTGCTGCAACGCGACGACCCCGCCGCCAGCATCCGCCTCGAGCTCATAGGCTGGCACGCCTACAACATGGCCCGCATCGAAGCCGGCACGCCGCTGTACAACATGGACTTCGGCCCCGAAAGCCTGCCCGCCGAGACTGGCGTCCTGCACGATCGCGTCAGCTTCACCAAAGGCTGCTACCTGGGCCAGGAAGTCGTCGCCCGAATGCACGCGCGTGGCCAAAGCAAACAGTCGCTCGTCACCATCAAGTTCGAGCGCATCATCGCTGCCGACCAGCAACCTGATGCCCTGCCCTACCCGACTCTTCCCGATCCCGCCAGCGCCCTCGCCCTCGAAGGCACCGCCGACGCACCCGGCGAAGTGATCGGCACCATCACGAGCGCCGCCCCCGCACCCACGCTGGGAATGGCTCCCGTCGCCTTCGCGCAAGTGAAAACAATCCACGCCAAGCCCGGCACCGTTGTCATCACCCACGCCGAAGGTCAACCCCTTCGCGGCGTCATCCAAGCCACGCTCGCGCCGCAAGCAACCCACAAATCGGCCACGCAGTAACGTCGCCCAATGCCGCACCGAGAGTCATTTCGGTGGCTGTGCATCTCTATGGCAATCCATCAGGCTGTTGCTTGCCTCACCGCACAGTTTTCGCGATCCGCGACAACGCGTCCCCCTTGAGCCGCCACATGGTCCACTCATCCATGCCACCGGCGCCCATCGCGCGGTAGAACTCATGTGCCGACGTGTTCCAGTCCAGCACCATCCAGTCCATCCGCTGGCATCCACGCTCGACAGCAATCTGCGCCACGCGCTCAAAGAGCGCCTTGCCAAGCCCGCAACCCCGTGCCGCTGGCCGCACGTACAGATCCTCAAGATACAACCCGCGCCGCCCCACCCACGTCGAGTAGTTGTGAAAGAACAGCGCAAAGCCCTGGGCTACGCCGTCCACTTCGCCAATGATCGATTCACAGATCGGCCGCGGGCCAAACAGGTCCTCACGCAGATTCTCCTCTGTCGCGACCACCTGATCCGCCGCCTTCTCGTACTCCGCAAGTTCGCGAAC
>JBKDAN010000046.1:0-5554 GCA_046316615.1 Phycisphaerae bacterium | reverse complement strand
CGAAGGCAACACCAAGCTCGCTCAACGAAGTGTGCCCTGTAAGAGCGAGGACGAAACCGAGCTCGCTGGCAAGCGGTACAAGCCCGCCAAGCGTGCTGACATCGGCACGTTCCACGTCGTGCTCGCGCCCATCGAGACGCGTGGCGAGGGCGGTATCTGCCTCGTGGCCCCCTCGCCGAACTACGTCTGTCAGCAGGGTTCTCTGCTCACCTTGCCCGTGCTGTCTGCAGCCGAGCACGCTGTACTTCGTGATGCCGCCATTGGGCTCAACGAGTACGTACCCATCCCGACGCCGTGGACGCACGCCAAGGCGAGCGGTGCGACGAAGCACGTCGTAAGCGATGGTGACCTGCGTCCTGGCGATGACTTCAACCAGCGGGGCGATGTGCGTGACGTGCTCATCACACACGGCTGGACACTCGTTCGCCCTGGCGAAAACGAGCATTGGTGCCGACCCGGCAAGTCGGTAGGCACGAGCGCAACGCTGAAAGCAGGCGTCTTCTACGTCCACTCCACCAATGCCACACCGTTTGATCCTGACACCCCATACTCGCCCTTCGGCGTCTTCGCCCTCCTCGAACACGATGGCAACTTCTCCAAAGCCGCTCGCGCACTGCGCAGGCTCGGCTTTGGCTCCGCACACACTCAACCGCAAGGCCGCGACATGAGCAAGAGTGACTCCAATACCCCGCAGCCCGTCTCAGATTCCTTGGCCGCTAGCGATTTGAGTGTGAGCGATGGTCAGAATGAGGCTGACGAGTTGCCGAAGCACGAGGCCAGCGATCCTGGCTGTTTCCCCGAGCACCTGCTCAACGTGCCTGGATTCATCGGTGATGTGATGGCGTACAACCTCGCCACCGCACATCGCGAGCAGCCGATTCTGGCACTGGCCGGTGCACTGACGCTGCAGGCCGTGCTGGCGGGCCGCAAGGTGCGCGACGAGCGTGGGAAGCGGACCAATTTCTACGCCGTGTGTGTGGCACGTTCTGGTGCGGGGAAGGATCACGCCCGCCAAGTCAACAAACGCATCCTGGAGGCCGCAGGCGCAGACGAGTTGGAGGGCCACGAAGACATCGCCAGCGATACCGCCCTCATGCGAGCAGTCGAAGCTCAGCCGGCCATCCTGTTTCAGCTCGATGAATTCGGTCGCTGGCTGCAGACGAGTAACGATCCGCGCTATCACACGCACCAGTTCAACGTGGTGTCCACGTTCATGAAGCTATTCTCGTCAACGAGTGGGCTCTTCAAGGGCAAGTGCTACGCGGATGCGAGTTCCAGTATCAGGATCGATCAGCCTTGTGTCAGCCTCCTAGCAACGAGTACCCCAGAACACTTTCAACGCGGCCTGTCGCGAGATTCATTGACGGATGGCTTCATTGCCCGGGCATTCATCTTTGAGACTGAAACGACTCCTGACTTGCGGTGGCAAGCGCAAATGGCTCCAGAGGACGCCATCGTCGAACGTGCCCGCTGGTGGGCGGAATACACGCCTGCAGGCTGCCAGCGCATCTGGTCACCGACGGTTGTCTCGGTTGACGAGGATGCGAAGGCGTGGGTGATGCAGCAGGAACGACGGCTGAGCAAAGCGAGTCGGTCCATGCCTGAGATCGCCCGTGTCCTCTGGTCTCGCGCAGGCGAGAAGGCTGCGACCCTGGCTCTGATTCACGCGTGCTCACGCAATCCGGACTCGCTGCACATATCGATGGAGTCTGTGCGCTGGGCCTTTGAGCTGTCAGCATACCTCACCAAGCGGATGATCTGGATGGCTTATCTGCATGTGGCCGAGACTGAGTACGACGCACGGCAGAAAGAAGTGATGCGCCGCATTCGTGAGCACGGCGGCCGAGTCACCCAGAGCCAGTTCTGCCTGTTGACAAAGCACATGCCCATCCGCGAGCGGAAGGAGATTCTCGAGAACCTGCTTGAGACTTCCCAGTTGATTTCCCGGAAAGAAAAGCCCAAGGGTCGCACGACGATCGTGTACCATGTCGTGAAGTGACAGGGACTTACGGGCGTGTGCCCCCATCACTCTGCGCAAAATTACCAAAATTACCCTTGGCTTCCGAACAGCTGGAGAGCAGCGCGGTGACGAGAGCGAATTGAACAGACAACAAGGGTATGGAAATTTTGGTAATTTTAACTACAGAGATACTGCTTACTCGTCGTAACCCTCTCTGGTGACGGGAGATGCGAAGCGACAATCCAAAACCAGCCTGCGGTAATTCTGCGGGAATTCGGCGGCAAGACTGGGAACTTTGCGCGGCATCGTGGCGTGTCGCACTCCGTCACGCACAAAGCCTGCGGGCGTTGATACCGCTCCATCCAAGTGAGGGCGCTTGGGCTGCATCCAGCCAGTTGACGACCGTTCACGCAACAACGCGAGATCCCGCAACAATCAGTCACTATGACTCACCCGAACATCGACGCGTTCCCGCCGGAGGTAAGCGAGCGGCTCAAGACGTACGTCTACCGCCTCATCGATCCGCGCGACGGTGAGACGTTCTACGTTGGAAAGGGGAAAGCCAACCGCGTCTTCGCACATATCCGCGGCGAGCTCGGGCTCGAAGGCGACGATCTGGACAACAAGATGAAACGCATCCGCGAGATACGGATGGCAGGACTCGAAGTAGGCCATGTCATCCATCGTCACGGCATGGATGACGCGACGGCCTTTGAGGTTGAGTCCGCACTCATGGACGCTTATCCGGGCCTCACCAATGAAGCGGGCGACGTGGGCGGAAGCGAATTCGGCGCGATGCATGCGTTGGAGATCATCCGCGAGTATGCCGCAGAGCCAGCGGTCTTTGAACACTCTGCGTTGCTTATCAGCGTGAATCGCAGCGCCCTCTCCGAAACATCCCTCTATGAGGCGACGCGCTACGCATGGAAAATCAGTCCACCAAAGGCAAAGGCTGCTGAAGTAATCCTCGCCACAGTACAAGGCGTAATCAAGGGGGCGTTTGTCGCAGATGAGTGGCTGGAGGCTACGTCCACGAATTTTCCAGGCAGGCAGGATGTGCCAGGACGCTTTGGCTTCGTCGGACGAGCAGCTTCAGAGTCAATCCAGAAGCTGTACGTTGGCAAGCGTGTGCCGGACGAGTATCGAAAGCGTGGCGCAGCGAACCCCATCAAGTACGCTGGTCCCGCCAAGTGAGTCTTGGGGCGGTGTAACTGGCGCGAGACAACTGCGCCTCCACACATCTACCCGACAATCGGCGCTTCCGAGGGGATCATCGCGGCGCGACATCCACGCGTTCTGACGCGCCGTGGATGTCTGTGCATATGCGGTGTTTTGTTTAGCGATGAGAGACGGACGACCACCGCATGGGCAGCGGTCCGCCACACGTATAGCATTGATTGAGCTTGGTGACCTCCGCGCACCGCTCCCCACTCATCCATCGATCCCCACCGCTGACTCATGCGAGTCAGGGTCGCACGCTGTTTCTGGCATGGCCAGATGAGGTGGATCGATGCAGATCGAGATTCGTCCGCTATCGAGGATCAAGCCGTATCCCAACAATCCCCGCCGCAACGACCACGCAGTCGATGCTGTCGCCGCGAGTATCTCCAAGTACGGCTTCCGCCAACCCATCGTCGTCGATCGTGACGGTGTGATCGTTGTCGGTCACACGCGCTTCAAGGCTGCGATCAAGCTCGGCATGGCAACCGTGCCGGTCCACGTCGCTGCCGAACTCACACCCGAGCAAACTCGCGCCCTCCGCATCGCTGACAACAAGAGTGCCGACCTCGCAACTTGGGACGATGCTTTGCTCGCTGGCGAGCTCTCTGCCCTTGAGTCACTCTCGATCGACGCCAGCGACCTGGGCTTCACCGACGACGAACTCACGCAGATCTTCGCGCCCACGCCGACGGACAGCGACGTGGACCCCGACGACGTGCCTGCGCCGCCTGACGAGCCGGTGACCAAGCGCGGTGATGTGTGGCAGCTGGGCGAACATCGCCTTATGTGCGGCGACAGCGCGAGCACGAGCGACGTGGATGTGCTACTGGCTGGCAGTAAGGTGCAACTCATTCACACCGATCCGCCTTACAACGTCAGCGTCGAGCCGCGCTCGAACAACGCCATCGCAGCTGGTAACTCCAGCTTTACGAGCGGCCAACGAATGCACCTTCAGAAGTTCGACAAGGAGCGCATGGGCGGTGCCAAGCCCACACACACGAAGCTCCGCGCGAAGGACCGCCAGCTCGCCAACGACGCTTTGCCGCCGGAGGAGTTCGACAAGTTACTGCGTGCGTGGTTTGGCAACATGGACCGTGCGCTGGAGCCGGGACGAGCGTTCTATATCTGGGGCGGATACAGCAACCACCTCAACTACCGCCTCGCCCTGCAGGGCACCGAGCTCTACTTCTCGCAGTGCATCGTTTGGTGGAAGGACCATCGCGTCCTCGGCCGCAAGGACTTCATGAGCGATCATGAATGGGCTTATTACGGTTGGCGCGCAGGCTCCGCGCACGTCTTCCTCGGCCCCAACAACATCGGCGATGTCTGGCAAGTGACCAAGGTCAACGCGCGCGACATGGTTCATTTGACTGAGAAGCCTGTCGAGTTGGCGACCCGCGCCATGACGTACAGCTCTCGCCCCGGCGAACGTGTACTTGATCTCTTCGGTGGCAGCGGCAGCACGCTCATCGCTGCCGAGATGCTTGGCAGGCGCGCGTTGTTGATGGAATTGGACCCGTTGTACTGCGACGTGATCATCAAGCGATGGGAGTCCTTCACCGGCAAGAAAGCTGACCGGATCGGTGTCGCCACCACGACGAGCAACGCCGCAGCTGGTAAGACTGCGGCGAAGCCTGCGGGGCACAAGTCGTGATGTGCGCGTCACTCGTCGACCGCTGGCAGCACGCCGTCGGTCGCTTCGTCCCAGTCGATCGCTCTGCGGGATGCGATCTCGTCGAGGTCATCTTCGCTCAGGTACGCGGCGGTCTTGCGGCCTTGGCATGCGGCCACCGCACGAGCGAGCGTGGTCCAGTCGTCAATGGTCACCATCTGGTCATGGCGCGCGCTCAGCAAGCTGAGGGCTGCGCCCAGCACAGCTTCCAGTTGCGATTCGCGGCTGGGGCTAGGAGCATCTTGCATGGCTCAGTTCCCCTTGCCGGGTCCGAAGACCCCTCTGTCGACCTTCTTGAATCGTGCGGCATCAGCCTTCGTCGCAATCTCTCGAGTGATGGCTGCGTGGAGCGTCGCTTCAGGCGTCTTCCCACCCGGGCTCTTCCACAACTCGCGCTTCTGCATCTCAGCGATCAGTTCTGTGCATCGCATCGGCTGGTCGCTCGTGGCCAGCACTCGTGCAGCTGCGTCGAGCGCGCTCATGCGCTTCTCGCGTGGGGGCTTGGTCACTCGCGTGGCTGGCTTTGCGGGCGACTGGGGCTGGGCGTTTGTGCCGCCGCTGGTGACGTTGCTGCTGGCCTTGGTCTCCTTCGTCGTCGGCCCCGGCTTCTTCTTCGTGCTCGCCTTCGCGGGCCTCGTGGGGCTGCTCTTCTTTGCGGTCGTCATGTTGATCTCCTGAACGTGGACTCGATACCCCAGCGC
>JBKDAN010000045.1:0-32334 GCA_046316615.1 Phycisphaerae bacterium | reverse complement strand
CCGGGCCGCGGTCTTCGACTACATCGAAAGCTTCTACAACCGCAAGCGTCTGCACGCCAGCCTGAACTACCAGAGCCCCGAGCAGTTTGAAGCGAGTAAAGTTGGCTGAAAGTGGGTCAACGAAACGTGGGTCAGGTCAGTGCGTTTGATCGTGATTTTGTGATGGTGTATGGGACGGCGGGGAGTGATGAGGTGGATGCGTGGGCGCTGGCGAAGGCGCGGTTTGACGCGGAGACGTGGTGGTATCGCGGGAATGGATATGCGAAGGTGCTGCGCGATGTGGATGTGACGGGCGCGGATGTGGCGGGACGCAACGTGATTGTGTACGGGCCAGCGGAGCACCAGGTGTGGGCGGCGTTTGCGGGGGCGAATCCGCGTGTGCCTGCGGATGTCACGTTTGCGGCGCGAGAGGCGTCGGTGCGTGAGGGGGCGGAGGGGCTTGGCGGCTGGATGATGCTGTTTGGAGCCAGTGACAGGTTGGGGGATGCGCGTGGAGCGGATCTGCCGACGATTGCGGTCATCAGCGGCGAGTCGGTTGCGGCGATGCGTGCGCTGGATCGGCTGCCGATTTTTTCGAGCGGGGTGATGATTCCGACGCGGCTGCGGGTGCGAGAGGATGTGTGGACGGTTGGTGCGTCAGCGGTATTGGAGCGGTAGGAGGGGGTGATACGATCGAGTCATGGGTACGCGCGAGATGCGGATTGAGGTGATTGATGATGCGACGGCGGCGATGTACCGTCGCATGACGCCTCTTGAACGTGTGATGCGCGGGCTGGGTGCGTGTGCGTTCGCACGCGGGGTGATTCGAGCGAGCGTGAAGGCGAAGCATCCGGAATGGAGCGAGGAAGCGGTCGAGCGCGAAGTGGCGAGGAGATTCGCCGGTGCGTGAAGAGCAGGAACTATGCCTGAAGATCACGGACGTGCTGGAGCGCGGCGGCACGAGGTACTTTCTCACGGGGTCGATTGCTTCGATGTATTACGGCGAGCCGCGGATGACACGCGACATCGATATCGTGGTCGAACTGAGTTATGGCGATGTGCATCGAATTGAAGAGGCATTCGGGCCACCGGACTACTGGTTTGATGCGGCGGTGACACGGAAGCTAATGCAGTCGGGCGGGATGGCGATGATCAATGACATCGCGCGAGGCATGAAAGTTGACCTGATGTGCGTGGATGATTCCGCGTACAACATCACGCGATTCGTTCGCGCGCGACGGGTTGAGCTGTTTCCCGGGCACTTCGTGAAAATGTCTGCGCCGGAAGACGTGATCTTGATGAAACTGAAGTTTTACAAAGAGGGCGGGTCGGACAAGCACTTGCGGGATATCGCGAGCATGATGAAGATTTCGGGGGATGAGATGGAGAAGGGGTACTTGGAGGAGTGGGCGGGGAAACTGGGGGTGAGCGAGGAGTTGGCGGCGGTACGGGCGAAAGTGGGCTGGTAGGGGTATAAACAACGTGTATGGATCGTACAATCCATATTCATTCGATTCATGCCGATAGTTTCGTATCGTCAGGCATCGGAACGTGCATCGCGTTCACATTCTCAGGCAGTTGGAGCAATTCATGGCCAGCAACCCGTTCAATTCACGCAAGAGTCTGTCCACCAAGTTCGGCACGTACACGTACTACAGCCTGCAGGCGCTGATTGATCAGAAGGTGGGGCATGTGAACAAGCTGCCCTACAGCATTAAGGTGCTGCTGGAAGCGATGCTGCGCAATGTGGACGGCTTTGTGGTGACGGATGATGATGTGGTGGGTCTGGCGAACTGGAACGCGAAGGCTCCCAACAAGGTTGAGATGCCGTTCATGCCGGGGCGCGTGGTGCTGCAGGACTTCACGGGCGTGCCGTGCGTGGTTGACCTTGCGGCGATGCGCGATGCGATGAAGAAGCTGGGTGGTGATCCGAATCTCATCAATCCGCTGGTGAAGTGCGATCTGGTGATTGACCACAGCGTGCAGGTGGATGCGTTTGCGAGCAAGAACGCGCTGACGATCAACGGTGAGAAGGAATTTGAACGCAACAACGAGCGGTACAAGTTCCTGAAGTGGGGTCAGCAGAGCCTGAACAACTTCTCGTGCGTGCCGCCTGCGACGGGCATTGTGCACCAGGTAAATCTGGAGTATCTCGCGGGTGCGGTGCTGACGAAGAAGGTGGATGGCGAGACGGTGGTGTATCCGGACAGCTGCGTGGGTACCGACAGCCACACGACGATGATCAACGGTCTGGGTGTGGTGGGCTGGGGCGTGGGCGGCATTGAGGCGGAAGCCGTGATGCTGGGGCAGCCGATCTACATGCTGACGCCTGATGTGATCGGGTTCCGGCTGAAGGGCAAGCTGCCCGAAGGCGCGACGGCGACGGACCTGGTGCTGACGGTCACGCAGATTCTCCGCAAGAAGGGCGTGGTGGACAAGTTCGTGGAGTTCTTCGGTGAAGGTCTGGCGAGCATGAGCGTGCCGGATCGCGCGACGATCGCGAACATGGCGCCCGAGTACGGCGCGACGATGGGGTTCTTCCCGGTTGACGCGGCGACACTGGATTACATGCGTCTGACGGGCCGGAGCGAAGAGCAGATCGCGCTGGTGGAGGCGTACTGCAAAGCGAACGGTCTGTTCTGGACGGCGGGTTCGCCTGAGCCTGAATTCACGGATGTGCTTGAGCTTGACATGAGCACGGTGCAGCCGAGTCTGGCTGGCCCCAAGCGGCCGCAGGACCGGGTGGAAATGAAGAACGTGAAGGCGGAGTTCTTCAAGAGTCTGGCTGCGCCGCTGGGCAACACGAGCTTTGGCATGACGGCGGACAAGATCTTCGGCGCCACTGGCACGGTGAAGCATGCTGACGGGACGGCACCGAGCAAGATCACGCATGGTGCGGTTGTCATCTCGGCGATCACGAGCTGCACGAACACGAGCAACCCGGATGTGATGCTGGCGGCGGGTCTTGTGGCTCGCAAGGCGCGGGCGCTGGGGCTGACGCGCAAGCCGTGGGTCAAGACGAGCCTGGCTCCGGGCTCGCGCGTGGTGACGGATTACTACGACAAGGCCGGGCTGACGGAAGATCTTGAAGCGCTGGGCTTCCACACGGTGGGCTACGGCTGCACGACATGCATCGGCAACAGCGGGCCGCTGCCTGATGAAGTGGAAGCGGCGATCAAGGAAGGCGATCTGTGCGTCGCGAGCGTGCTGAGCGGCAACCGCAACTTTGAAGGTCGCGTGCACCAGAGCGTGAAGGCGAACTACCTCGCGAGCCCGCCGCTGTGCGTGGCGTATGCGATCGCTGGCAGCGTGGCGATTGATCTTGCGACCGAGCCCTTGGGCGTGAGCAAGGATGGAAAGCCGGTGTTCCTCAAGGACATCTGGCCCACGCATGCCGAAGTGCAGGCGATCAAGGCGCTGGCGATCAGCAGCGAGCACTTCAAGAACCAGTATGGGCGCGTGTTCACTGCGAATGAGACGTGGAACAAGGTGCCCGTGAGCAAGAGCGATCTGTACGCGTGGGATGACAAGAGCACGTACATCCAGAATCCGCCTTACTTTGAGGGCATGGGCGAGAAGCCCGGCGCGCCCAAGCCGATTCAAGGCGCGAAGGTGCTGGCGTTTGTGGGTGACAGCGTGACGACGGACCACATCAGCCCGGCGGGTGATATTGCGGAAGCGAGCCCGGCCGGTCAGTTCCTCAAGAGCCTGGGTGTTCGCAAGGTGGACTTCAACAGCTACGGCAGCCGTCGCGGGAATGACCGTGTGATGACGCGCGGGACGTATGCGAACGTTCGCATCAAGAACAACCTTGCCATTGATCCGACCACTGGGAAGATCAAGGAAGGTGGCTGGACGAAGGACATGAGCAAGCGCGGTGCAAACAGCATCGCGTATATCTATGACGCGGCGATGAACTACAAGGCTGAAGGCACGCCGCTGATTGTGCTGGCGGGCAAGGACTACGGCATGGGATCGTCGCGCGACTGGGCGGCGAAGGGCACGCTGCTGCTGGGCTGCCGGGCGGTGATCAGTGAGAGCTTTGAGCGCATTCACCGCAGCAACCTAGTGGGCATGGGCGTGCTGCCCCTGTGCTTTGAAGATGGTCAGAACCCCAAGAGCCTTGGCTTGACGGGCGATGAAGTGTTTGACATTCACCTGAACTTCAGCAAGGACGGGCTGATTGAGCCGCGTTGCACGGTGAAGGTGACGGCGACGAAGGCGGACGGCAAGAAGGTGGAGTTCAACACCAAGTGCCGTATCGATACGCCTGTGGAATCCGAGTACTACCGCAACGGCGGCGTGCTGCACACGGTGCTGCGGCGGTTGCTGAATGAGAGCAAGAAGAAGGCGACGGTCGGCGTGTAAGTCGGCTGACGCATCTGTATGTAGAGACAACCGCCGACGTGATGCACGTCGGCGGTTGTTGTTTTTGAAGCGATGTGGTATCAGGCAACCAGATCGAGCGGCTGCGTGCGTGTGGCTGGCGTGAGCGTGGTGTTGTCGGTCACGGGTTTGGTTGCGGGGGTGGGCGTGGGCGCGGGCGTAGGAGTCGGGGCGGGTGCGGGGGTTTGCGGCGCTTCATTGCCACCTGGCACCATGGAAGCGAATTTCTCGGCGAGCTTCCAGTAGCGTTCGGCGCGGCGGTTCAGTTTCTCGATGCGCTCGGGATCGCCGCCGGATTCTTCGAGCTTGGTGGCGCGGGCTTCGAGGCGTTCGGCGCGGCTGGAGAATTTGTCGGCGAGGCGGAGGAGTCGCTCGGGGCTGTAGCCGCGTGATTCCTTGGCGCGGTTGTCGTCGCCATATTCGCAGCGGCAGCGATCGCGAGCTTCGGTGGAGATGCTTGTGGTGTCGGGGGGACGCGTCGTGGTGGGTGTGGCGGGCGTGGCTGGGGTCGCGGGGGTAGCGGGCGTCGCAGGTGTGGTGACGACCGGGGTCGTGGTTGTTGTGGGCGATGTGGTTGTTGATGTGTTGGTGGGGGTCGTTGCGGCAGGCGCCTGGGCTGCGGGCGCAGCGGCGTCGGCAGTGATGGTGACCTGCGACATCGTGATCTGCGCGGAGCGCACGTTCAGCGACTTGAACAGGTTCGCGAGATTGAACGACGGGAACGATGTGCTGTTCTGAATGTTCATGGACGCGTCATCGGACGTCATTGGCGACGTCTGCATGGTGTGTGCTTGCAAGCGCGGAATTGTCGTTATTCGAGCACACGAAGTGCAGGAATAACCACGTGGTGACACAAGCGCGTGGCCTCACAGCATGCAAACCATGTGTACTTCGTCGAGATACTCGCCGTTCACGTGGAGGCAGGCGGGCTCGGTACCCCAGGCCTTGAAGCCGGCGCGTTCATAGACGCGCTGAGCGGCGGGGCTACGGACGCTGACGCTGAGGCGGAGACTGTTGACGCCGGGCCAGGTGCGGGCGATGAGTTTTGCGTGCTCGATGATCGCGAGGGCGAGGCCTTGGCCTCGGTGCGCGGGCGTGACGTAGACGCTGTAGATGTCGGCGCGGTGGCGGGTTTTGATGGTGCTGTCGCGCATGAGTTCCGCACAGCCGACGAGTGCGGGTGCGGTGGTGGAATCGTCAAATGCGCCGATCAGTGCGTAGCCGCCGTGGGCTTCGCCGTGGCGGATGTTGCGGGCGATTCGATCGGGGTCGAGGCGTGTGTCGTCTTGCGGGCTTGCGCCGAAAGCCCAGGGTGCGTCGGCGAGCATTTCGTGGCGGAGGGCGACGTAGAGCGGGGCGTCGTGGGTTGCAAGAGGACGGACTGGCATGCGGAATGATTGGGTTGCTCGCGTCTGGTGATGTCGCCAAACTTGGCGTGTTCGCTACACTTGCTTATGAGCATCAACACCATCGCAGTTTTGGGCGCAGGGCAAATGGGTGGCGGCATCGCGCAGATCGCCGCGGTCAGTGGGATCAATGTGATTGTCTTTGACGCGTTTCCTGGCGCGATCGCGAAGTGTCAGGGTGTGCACAAGAAGAGCCTGAGCAAGTTTGTTGAGAAGGGGAAGATGAGCCAGGCGGACATGGATGCTGCGCTGGGACGGATCAAGTTCACGGAGAAGCTTGAGGGGCTGGCGGGTGCCGACTGGGTGGTGGAGGCGGTGATCGAAGATGCGAAGGTGAAGAAGGAACTGTTCACCAAGCTGGCGGCGATTTTCCCCAGTGAGAACGTGGTGCTGGCGACGAACACGAGCAGCATCAGCATTACAGATATCGCGACAGCGGCTGGCAACACGGCGCATCGTGTGGTGGGGATGCACTTCTTCAATCCCGTGCCGCTCATGCAACTGGTGGAAGTGATTCCTGCTGTGCAGACGAGCAAGGACGTGACCGAGCGCACGATTGCGCTGGCGACAAAGATGGGGAAGACGCCCCTCAAGGCGAATGACCGCGCGGGGTTCATCAGCAATCGCGTGCTGATGCCGATGATCAACGAAGCGTTCTACGCGTGGATGGAAGGCGTGGCGGAGCCGGAAGCCATCGACGGCATCATGAAGCTTGGCTGCAACTTCCCCATGGGCCCCCTGCGTTTGGCGGACTTCATCGGACTGGACACGTGCGTGCACATCATGAATGTGCTGGCGGACGGGCTCAACAACGATCGGTACCGCGCGTGTCCGCTGCTGAAGCAACTGGTGACGGCGGGGCGGCTGGGTGACAAGACCGGCCGGGGCGTGTACGAGTATCCGGCGAAGTGAACGCGGTGAGCGGGGGTCAACTTGCGGCTGCGTTCATTTATCCATCTGTCGAATCCCACTCGGTTACTTGCGCGTGAAGAGCGTGAGCGGCTGGAAGTAGCAACGCGGCGATCGCTGCGCAGGCGGGTGTGGTCTGGACTGATTGCATGTGGTGTCGCTGCTGCTGCGGCGTTGCTGTTTGCGTACTGGCTTGCGGTGCGGACGCATTGGCGGTTGTGGGATTCGACTGGCAGCGTGATGGATATCTTGGATGATCTACGGTCGGACGATGCTGGCGAGTATGCGCTGGCGGGTATTGGCGGCGCGATGATGTTTGTTGCCGCTGCGATTTCGTTCGCTGTGCTTGCGGCGAAGCGTCGGTATGTGCGACTGCTGCGGGATCGGGCGGCGTGTCCGGTGTGTGGACATGGACTGGGCGGGCTGTCACTGGATGAGAGCAAGCACGTGCGATGCCCGGAGTGCGAAGGCAGCATGTATGCGGTGACCGCGTGGAATGAGCGCGGTGTTGATGCAAGCGGGCGCGAGGTGTTTGTGCCGGCGACGGGGCTGGTGCGGGTGTGGGTGAGCCAGCGCGTGGTTGTGCGAACCGGCAAGTGGGTTGGAGCGGTGGTGGCGCTCGTGCTCGTTGTATATGGCGCGTGGTGGGGCGTGCGGGAGGTTGGCATGCGGCGCGATGCGACGTTGGCTGCGACTGATCACGCAAGGTACATAGGCGAGTACAAGCGCGCGATCGGAGCCAAGTCGCAAGATGAAGTGACTGACGCGGGATTCTGGGCGGAAGCAGAGCGGATCGCCGCAGGTCGCAAAGCGTCCATCGAGGCGGCGACGGTGCAGGCGCGGACGCGGTGGGGGCCTGAAGTTGAGATTCACGAGAACGCGTTGCGGAGGACGGGGAGCGACAATGAGCCGCTGACAGATGCGGATATCGCGTCGCGCGATGCGACGCTGGCGTGGTTCATGCAGGCGCGAGGGGAGGAATGGTTTCTCGCGATAGATGCATTGCAAGGACGCGACACCACACCCGTGTGGACGGCGGAAACGCAGGATGGGCTGATGCCCTTCAGCGTGACGTCGTTCGCGCGTCATGTCAGTTTGCCGCAGCAAGCGCGGATGCACCTGGCGCGACCTAGCGAGATTGGGGAGTTGTCGAGCAGCGTGCGCGTGAATCTCTCGCTCGCGGATGCGGTGGATCGTTACGATCTATCAATCACACGACTGGTCGCGAGTGCCGTGCGAGCGATGACGGCGGAGCGAGTGATCGCGTCGCTGTCACTGGCGTGGTCTGCAGATGAATTGGCGCAGATGCAGGCGGCGTGTGAAGCGTCACCTCCGGGGACGCTTGACCGCGTGCTTGCGGGTGAGGAGTCATGGATTCGCGCGAGCGTGGCGGAGCACTTCAGCGATGTAGCACGCGTGCGGCAAGGCGTTGAGGGCACTGCGTACGCGGATGAAGATATCAAACTCATGCAGACGATGGTGTTCGGTCATGTCGAGTCGGGCAAGCGCAAGCGGTTGGGACGGTACAAGGAGAATGTCGCGGCGCTGGATGCAATGCTGGAAGAGGTGACCGCGAGCAGCCGACTGACGCACGTTGAGCGACTCAAGCGGGGTGCCAGTGTGGTAGCGGGTGAGCAGGAACTTGTGCTGGTCGAGCCGCTTCGGCCGGCGATCGAGTTTGTCATGGAGCAGAGCGATGCGATGCGCTCACTGCACGAGTTGGTGGTGACGGCGATTGCACTGGAGCGCTACCGGTTGGAGCACGGCGGGTATCCGCAGCGGCTGGATGTGTTGGTGCCTGGATACCTGAACGTCATACCGATGGATGCGATTGATGGGCAGCCGCTGCGGTATCGTGGGGAGCGCGACACGTACACGTTGTGGTCCATCGGGCTCAATGGGGTGGATGATGGTGGCGTGTGGAACGCGCGGTATGCCCCGCGCTCCGCAGCCGCGGCTGCGAAACACGACATGGTTGTCACATCTCCAGAACGTGCGCGGTGATGTGACGACACGCGCGGGGTTGAAACCTAAAGTGTGAGATGCCGCCAATTCATACTTTCACGCTCGCTGCAAACGTGGCGAATCTGCCTCTATTGACGACGCTCGCCGCGGCGTTTGCGGCGGCGTGGTTGCTTGGGATCATTACGCAGAAGCTGAAGCTGTCGCCGATCGTGGGGTATCTGCTGGCGGGGGTACTCATTGGGCCTTACACGCCCGGATTCTCGGGTGATGTGGCGCTGGCGCAGCAACTGGCGGAAGTCGGCGTGATCTTGCTGATGTTCGGCGTGGGGCTGCACTTTCATTTGAAGGATCTGCTGGCGGTCAAGAACGTTGCAGTGCCTGGGGCGATCGGGCAGAGCGCGCTCGCGACGATCGCGGCGGTTGTGATTTTCATGGCAATGGGGTGGACGTTCAAGGCGGGCATTGTGCTGGGGATGGCGATGGCGGTGGCGAGCACGGTGGTGCTGCTGCGCGTGCTCATGGACCGATCGATGCTGCACACCAGTCACGGGCACGTGGCGGTGGGGTGGCTGATTGTCGAGGACATTCTGACGGTGCTGCTGTTGGTGCTGATTCCGCTGTTTGCGGTGGATGCGGCGGGAGCAGGTGTCACGGCGGCGGGCGGAGGCTCGACTGGTTCATCAGGTTCATCATGGATGAGCATTGTGTTTGCGCTGCTGAAGCTGGTGGCGATGGTGGTGGTGGTGTTTGTGGTTGGTTCGCGCGTGGTGCCGATTGTGCTGAACTGGGTGGCGAAGCAGCGGTCGCCGGAATTGTTCACGCTGACGGTTTTGGTGTTGTCGGTCGCGATTGCGGTGGGGGCTGCAGCGTTGTTCGGAGCGTCGGTTGCGCTGGGCGCGTTCCTTGCAGGAATGGTGGTGGCGCAGTCGCGCGTGAGCCATCAGGCGGCGGCGGATGCGTTGCCTATGCGACATGCGTTCGCGGTGATTTTCTTCGTGTCGGTGGGGATGCTGTTTGATCCGAAGTTTGTGGTGGAGCAGCCTTGGCTGCTGGCGGCGGGGCTGGGTGTCGTGCTGGTGGTCAAGCCGCTGGCGGCGCTGATGATCGTGGCGATTTGCGGGTATCCGCCGCGGACGGCGCTGACAGTGGCGATCGGGCTTTCGCAGATCGGGGAGTTTTCGTTTATCGTGGGGCAGGCTGCACTGCAGCACAACCTGATGCCGGCTGAGGGCATGCAGGTGCTGGTGGCGAGCGCGATGGTGTCTATCACGCTGAATCCGCTGTTGTTCCGCTCGATTGATCGGATTGAAGCGGGGCTTCGCGGGGTGCCCTGGTTGTGGAAGGTGCTGAGTGCACGGCACGACAAACGCATGGCGAAGATGAACGACGCGGGACGCGAGCGTGTGAGCCGGACGGAGCAGCCTGTGGCGATCATCGCGGGTTACGGCCCTGCGGGGCGCGTGGTCGATGCCATGCTTCGTGATGCGAAGGTTGAAACGGTGATTGTGGATATGAATGTGGACACCGTGCGCGGCTTGGAGAAGTGCGGTCGCTCGGCGATTTATGGTGATGCGACGCAGCAGGCGATTCTGGCGGATGCGGGGATCACGAAGGCGACGCACCTGATTGTGACACTGCCGAGCCATGAAGGGCTCGCGAGCTTCGTCATGGCGGCGAAGGAGATGAATCCGGATGTGAAGGTCATTGTGAGGGCTCGTTATCTGGCGGAGGGCGATGCCCTGCGAGCTGCTGGCGCGGAGCACATTACCTTTGAAGAAGGTGAAACGGGTGTTGCGCTGGCGCGGCATGTGCTTGAGCGGCGCGGCGTGGACGAAGCGACGATGACCAAGTTGCTGCGAGCCATTCGGACAACTTGGAAGATGGATGTGGCGGGCACAAACAGCACAGGAAATAGCGGGAAGCAGCCAGGTTCCGTATCATCTTGAGTTCGCGGAGTGAAAGCCGCGTGACCATCCAGATCGACGACCGCAACGAAAGCACATCCGTGAATACGCCCGCCGCAAAGAGTGAGAAGAACGTGACTGATGCGCCCGCCACGCTGGCCGGCGAGGGTGGTCGCAAGGAGATCACACGTAAGGCATGGCTGACTGTCGCGATGGTGAGTCTTGTCGTCATGGTCGGTTGCGGCTGGCTGATGACATCGCGCATTCGCGTGTTTCTGAAAGAGCACCCGCCTGAGGTGTATGTCTTTCGCAAGCTGGATCGGCGCGAGTTCATTTATGCGGGGCGTCCGGTGACGCTGACGGATGACAACACCAATCCGCTCGCGCCGACGCTTGTGCTGAAGTACGGCGAGGTTGTCGAGCGCATTCCGGTTCGTGTGGTCAATGCGGATCGGCCGCAGCGGGATGTGCTGCCTGGGCTGCTGCCTCATGAAGACTGGCTACGTGTGCTGCGCATGGCGCGGGTGAGCGGAGAGACGCCGAAGACGTTCTTGGAGAAGCTCGACAAGGGAGACGTGCCGGATCGGCTTGTGCTGGTGGCGCGCATTCCGCGGCCTGGCAGTGATCCGGCGACGTGGGGCAGTGTGTGGAAGAAGGACTGGGAGTTTGATTTCTTCGAGCTGATGCCCACTGGAGAGATTACCAAGTATCCCCGGCTGGGATATCCGACGACGCGCGGGATGAAGAAGCCCAAAGAGGGCGAGCTGCGCGAAGGGACGTGGCAGTATCAGGCGGCGCTGCAGACGATGCCTCAGGCAGGTGCAATCGGGCCGACGCGCAATTTCTTTGGCAATGCGATCGCGGCGGCGAGCTGGACGCTGCCGGCGGCGGCGTTTTCGGGGCTGGTATGTACCTATGCGGTTGTGTTTGGATTGGCGCCGCGGCGCGGGCGGGTGGGCGGCGGGCGGAGTTTTCGTGAGAGTGCAGTGAAGGCTTGAGTGCATGAAAAACGCCGCGTGGGGACGCGGCGTGTGGGGCTTGAAGCAAGTGAGTTTTCGAACGGGGTCAAAGCCCGCGCTACTGAATGTGG
The DNA here is from genome assembly GCA_046316615.1 of Phycisphaerae bacterium. Classification (GTDB taxonomy): domain Bacteria; phylum Planctomycetota; class Phycisphaerae; order Phycisphaerales; family UBA1924; genus BJHL01. The sequence continues at coordinate 20,695 of JBKDAN010000045.1, read as the reverse complement.
CGATCAAACGACTGTGACCTTGTCGCGATTAGTGCGCATGTTCTTCTTGCGGCACGGCGATGCCATTCTTGATCTTGTAGTCCTTCAGGGCGGCGCGGATGGCGTCTTCGGCGAGGACGCTGCAGTGGATCTTGACCGGAGGCAGGCTGAGTTCTTCGACGATCTGGGTGTTCTTGATCGCCGCCGCTTCGTCAAGGTTCTTGCCCTTGAGCCACTCCGTGGCGAGGCTGCTGCTGGCGATGGCGCTGCCGCAGCCGAAGGTCTTGAACTTGGCGTCTTCAATCAGGCCGGTCTGCTGGTTGACCTTGATCTGCAGTTGCATGACGTCGCCGCACTCAGGAGCGCCGACGAGGCCGACGCCGATATCCTTGCGGTTCTTGGTTTCGGCAGAGGTGCCGAAGTTGCCGACGTTGCGGGGGTTTTCGTAGTGGTCGATGATTTTGGGGCCGTAGGCCATGAGTCTTCTCCAAATTGCCAAATAGTCAAATTGCCAAATGGCCAAATGTTTGCGGGGATGTGGGATTCAAGGGGACTTTGGACGCGTCTTGGTGAGGATGGAACCGAGTATTCGTTTGAGTTCGTGAGCTTCAGCGAGCAGTGGTGCCAGGCGATTTTCGGGGAGCCATTTGCGACGGATGAAGAGTCGCATCCAGTAGCGGGATTCCGCGAGTTCTTTGATAGCGATGGTGATGCCTTGCGGAAGTCCTTCGCGCTCATGGCTTCGTCAGCTTCGGCGATATTGGCACCGACTGACGTAGCACTTGCAGCGAACTGTTCCACGAGCCGAGTGAATCTCCCATCCTTTAGAAGCTGTTCAGCCGCGGCGACGCACCGATCGCTGAAAACTTCTGTCCGTTCCAAGAAATCCGGCTGCAATCTCCCCTTCCCCATGATCACCTCTCTGATTTGGCCATTTGGCAATTTAGCCCTTTGGCCATTTCGTCAGTGGTGCGCCCACTCCACCTTGCTCAGGTCGATGCCTTCCTTGTGCATGTCGTAGAGGGGGCTCATCATGCGGAGCTTCTTGACGGCTTCGACGATCTTGTTGATCGCGAAGTCGACTTCGTCTTTGGTGGTCCAGCGGCCCATGCTGAGGCGCAGGCTGCTGTGGGCGAGTTCGTCGCCCACGCCCAGACCCTTGAGGACGTAGCTGGGCTCGAGGCTGGCGCTGGTGCATGCGCTGCCGCTGCTGCAGGCGATGTCCTTGATGGCCATCATGAGGCCTTCGCCTTCGACGAAGCCGAAGGAGATGTTGGCGATGTGGGGGAGGCGCTTGGTGGCGTGGCCGTTGACTTCGCAGCTATCGAGATGCTTGGTGATCTCGGCTTCCATGTACTGACGCAGAGCAAGGAGGCGCTGGCCATCGTGGTCCATTTCGTGCATCGCGATTTCGCAGGCTTTGCCCAGGCCCACGATGCCGGTGACGTTGAGGGTGCCGCTGCGGAAGCCGCGTTCCTGGCCGCCACCGTCGAAGAGGCTGGTGAGGCGGACGCGCGGCTTGCGACGGCGGACGTACAGGGCGCCGACACCCTTGGGGCCGTAGAGCTTGTGACCGCTGAAGCTGAGCAGATCGATGTTGTCGCGGTCGACGTTAGTGGGCATTTTGCCGACCCACTGGGTGCCGTCGACGTGGAAGATGACATCGCGCTCGTGGCAGAGCTTGCCGATCTCGGGAATTTCGTTGATCGTGCCGATCTCGTTGTTGGCCCACATGATGCTGACGAGGATGGTGTCCTCGCGCATGGCGGCCTTGATCATTTCAGCGGTGTAGACGCCGTCCTTGGGAGGTGAGAGGAAGGTGACATCGAAGCCTTCCTTCTGGAGGCGCTTGCAGGGGTCGAGGACGGCTTTGTGCTCGATGGTGCCGGTGATGATGTGGCCGCGCTTCTGTGAGCCGGCGGGGGCCTTCTCATACATGTAAGCGGCGCCCTTGATGGCGAGGTTGTTGCCTTCGGTTGCGCCGCTGGTGAAGATGATTTCCTTCTCGTCGGCGCCGATGAGATTGGCGACTTGCTCGCGGGCCTTGTCCACGCCCTCTTCAGCCTTCCAGCCGAAGCGGTGGTTGCGGCTGCCGGGGTTGCCGAAGGCTTGCGTGAAGTAGGGGAGCATGGCTTCGACGACCCGGGGGTCGCAGGGGGTCGTGGCGGCATGGTCCATGTAGATGCCGTCGATCTTGAGCGTGGGCTTGATGGTGGTGCTCATGCGTTGGTCCTTGCGGCGAGGGGCCGCGAGAGGTGAAAACTGGGAAAGCGGGATGAATTCGAGGCCGAGCGTTTGGGGGACGCATCGGAGTTGAAACTCCTCAATTGAGAATCAGTCTCAACAAACAATAGGGACGTGAATGATCCGATGCCAGTGGGGCGTGGGGGTTCCGGGGCGGCCCCGTGATCGAGGGAACGGGAGCGGCGAAGAACGGATATAGTGACTTTGGTGCACGGTCAGGTTCCATCTCGTGCGGCATTGAGCGGCCTGACGCTGCTTTTGGTTGTCGCGTTGACCGTGCAACTAGCACCGATGGTTGTGCAGGCGGGGCAGGCCTCGCGCGTGCATGAGCAGGTGCGGGTTGCTGAGCCTCTACGGCTGGTGATGGGGGTGCCGGCCCGGCGGCAAGGGGAAAAGAACGACAAGGTTTCTCTTTTCGCGCGGCGCGATGTGGTGCCGGTGCGACTGTGGGATGTGAAGCCCGGCGGTGTGTGCTCGGTCGATGCGACTGCGGCGATGCACTTGGGGCTGGAGATGCTGGTGAGTTTGCCGCCGCCGGTGAAGTGAGTGCGCGTGCACCCTGCGCGGAGCAACGTGCACAAGTCAACGTACGCGGAGCATGGCTCTGCGCGAGCAACTCATTTGTGACGGGCGGATCGCCCGTTGTGGCAGCTATTCAACTTCAAGGCACTTGTGGCATGAGCGGCACGCTCGTGTTTCCATGTGTCATCCCATCAGTTTCGAGACATCATCATGGCAGAGCAAGGCATTCCGATCATCGGGCCGATTCTCAACAAGATCATCGGCACGCGCAACGAGCGTTTCGTCAAGCGGTACACGCAGCGGGTCAATGAGATCAACGGCCTGGAGACGCAGGTCCGGCAACTGACGGACGAGCAGATTCGCAGCAAGATGGCGGATTTCCGCAAGCGAGTCGACGCTGGCGAAGACAAGGACCGCGTGATGGTCGAGGCGTTCGCGGTGGCGCGCGAAGGCATGGACCGTGCGGTCGGCATTCGCAACGTCTTCAACCCGAAGCACAACTTTGACCCGAGCAAGCTGCCGGCGGACATGCAGGCGATGTACGCCGAGATCAAGGTGAAGGCGGATGCGATTCCCGTCATCGTGCCGCGGACGTACATGGAAGATCAGAACACGATCATTCCGCAGAACGCTGAGGCGGATCAGAAGGATGAGTTTTTGGGGCACACGGAGATGGTGCCGGGCTGGCGGCGGGTGGAAGTGCCGCCGAAGTTCTATGACGCCGTGCGAGCACTGTACCCCGAGAGCCGGCCGCCGTTCCGTGCGCGGCCGTTTGATGTGCAGTTGATCGGCGGGATGGTGCTTGGTCAGGGCAAGATCAGCGAAATGAAGACGGGCGAAGGGAAGACGATCGTCGGCCCGCTCGCGACGTACATGGCGTGCATCGAGCGCATGAAGGTGCACGTTGTGACGGTGAACGATTACCTGGTGCAGCGCGACCGTGACTGGACGTTCCCATTCTTCCATGCTCTGGGCATGACGGCGGGCGCCATTCACCCGCAGCACCAGCAGCCGGAAGAGGTCAAGCGGCTGATGTATCGCTGTGACGTGGTGTACGGCACGACGGCGGAATTCGGCTTTGACTTCCTGCGCGACAACATGAAGCGCGCGGTTGAGCAGCAGGTGCAGAAGAAGCGCGACTTTGCGATCGTGGACGAAGTTGACAGCATTCTGATTGACGAAGCTCGCACGCCGCTGATCATCAGCGGGCAGGCGCACGAGGACTCGCCGCGCTATGACCTGGCGGACCGGCTGGCGCGCCACCTGGTGAGCAAGCAGCGTCCGTGGAATGAACTGGACGAGAAGGTGACGCGTTGCGAGATGCGCATCAAGGGTCTGGAAGGTGACATTCGTCAGGCGCGTGAGAAGGCGAACGTGCCCGCTTTGCAGCAGCAGCTTGCGGAAGCCAAGAAGGAACTGCCTGGGATCAAGGCGGAGCGCGACCTGCAGAAGCAGTACTTCGAAGTGAAGATGGAGCGCAAGCAGTGTCACTTGACGCACGAAGGCGTGAGTGAGGCGCAGCGTGCGGCGCAGATCGGTTCGTTCTACATCGAAGAGAACATGGATCTGCCGCACTTGCTGGAGCAGAGCCTGCGTGCACACACGGTGTATGAGCTTGATCGCGATTACATCGTGCGTGAGATTCCCGATCAGTACACGGGACGGCCCACGCCCAGCGTCGTCATCGTCGACACCAACACGGGTCGCCCGATGGTGGGTCGGCAGTGGAGCGACGGCTTGCACCAGGCGGTGGAGTGCAAGGAACGCGTGCCGATCAAGCAGGAGACGCAGACGGTCGCGTCGATCACGATTCAGAACTTCTTCAAGATGTACAAGCGGCTGGCGGGCATGACCGGCACCGCCGACACGGAAGCGCAGGAATTCCACGACATCTACAAGCTGGACGTCGTGGCGATTCCGACGAATCGGCCGATTCGCCGCGGCGATTTTGATGACGTGGTCTTCCTGTCGGGCAAGGACAAGTGGAACGCAATCACGGATGAGATCAAGGCGTTCTGTGATGGCGGGCGGCCTGTGCTTGTGGGTACCACGAGCGTTGAGAAGAGCGAGAGCCTGTCGAAGCTGCTGACTACCAAGTATGCGGTGCAGCACGAGGTGCTGAACGCGAAGCAGCACGATCGCGAGGCGCACATCGTTGAGAACGCGGGCCAGCTTGGCGCGGTGATGATCGCGACAAACATGGCGGGCCGCGGTACGGACATCAAGCTGGGCAAGATCTCGCGCGAGCAGTTGCTTGATCACTGGCTGCGCCGCGGCATTGCCCCGCGCACGTTGACGGTGGAAGCGAGCGAGAGTGAAGTGCGCGAGCAGATCTATCGCAAGATCGCGAGCAAGGAACTGGAAATTGACAAGAAGCAGGCGGAAACGATGCCGTTTGCTGAGCTTGAGTTGCAGTTGCTGCGCAAGTGGGCGAACAAGTACACGTGGATGGGCCCGGACAAGGTCGCGAAGGCGGGCGTGGATGCGCTGCGCGAAGCGCTGGATGAGAACGGGCGATTCCTGCTGCACCGTATTCGCTGGTTTGAGACCATCGAAGACATGGGCGGTCTGCACGTGATCGGCACGGAACGCCACGAAGCGCGTCGTATCGACAACCAGCTTCGTGGTCGCTCGGGTCGTCAGGGTGACAAGGGCAGCAGCCGCTTCTTCGTGAGTCTTGATGATGACCTCATGAAGATGTTCGCGGGCGAGACGACGATGAAGATTCTCGCCAGCTTGGGCATGAAAGAAGGCGATGCGATCGAGCACCCAATGCTGAGCAAGCGCATTGAGGGCGCGCAGCGCAAGGTGGAAGAGCGCAACTTCCAGATTCGCAAGCAGGTGCTTGAGTACGACGAAGTGATGGAAGCGCAGCGTCAGTACTTCTACGGCCAGCGGCAGCGCGTGCTGGAAGGTCGCGATGTGCGCGGGCTGCTGTTTGACATGGTGCGCACGACCGTGAAGAACGGTGTGGACAAGTATCTGGATGAGCTGTATCCGTGCGAGTGCGCGGCGGAGTTCGCGAAGAACACGCTGGAGTGTTCCATCGCTCCCGAGAAGCTCAAGGGCATGAGTTTCGAAGAGATGGACATCGCCATTCGCGATGAGGCCAAGTACGACGCGCGGCAGGCTATTGAACTCACGCTGGGCGAATATCTGCCCAGCGAAGAGTCGGAAGTGAAGGTCGATTACGACACCGAAGGTCTGATCAAGTGGGCTCGCAACCGATTCGGCGTGGAGCTGGATCCAACACGACTGCAGGGTGGCAGCGCGGCGGAGCGGCAGTATGTCCGCGATCAACTTGTGCAGCGTGCGGAAGAAGTGGTGGAGCGGGCGGATCTATCCGGCATCCGCGAGTACACGCAGAAGGACTTCGGCGCCGCCGAGCTTTCGAACTGGCTTAAGGACAAGCTGGGCTTTGATGTCCGCACGCAGGACATTCTCAACGCGCAGAAGGACGCGGAGCGCAACAACCCCGATCCTGTCACGACGATGGTCATGCAGCGCGTGGAGCAGTGGTACCACCGGCGCGAGATCGAGTATCCGGTCGAGTACGGCATCGGCATGTTCCAGAACATGGTGCGTCAGCCGGGCATCGGGCCGCAGGAAGCTGCGAAGGCATTCTTGCAGTGGGCCAACATGCGGTTCGGCCTGAGCTGGACGCAGGACATCTTCAAGACCAGCACGTTGCAGACGGCGAGTCAGCAGCTCATGCAGGCGAGCCAGAAGTTCGTGGATGAGCGTCGCATGGAGAAGGAGATGGCGGAAGCTATCGCCACCAAGAGCGACGACGAGCTCAACGCATATTGGGAGAAGAACTACCTGCGGCCCCTGCCTGAGACGATGCGATACCTGAGCGGCGATGAACGGACGAATGCGATTCGCGCGAGCGTGGAGAACATTCGCCGGCTGGAACTGCTGCGCTTTGAGCGGACGATTCTGATCGAGACGCTCGACACGCACTGGAAAGACCACCTGTACGCGATGGACCAGCTGCGCGACACGATCGGCTTCCGGACGTTCAGCCAGAACGATCCGCGCATCGAGTACAAGCGTGAAGGCTCGCAGATGTTCAAGGACATGCTCGAGAGCGTGAAGCTGCGCGTGACGGAACTGCTGTTCAAGGCGCGTCTCACGCCGCCTCAGCCCCAGCAGAACTTTGCGCCGCGGCCTGCGCCGCGTCCGATGGCACCTGCTCCGACGGCGGGGCTGGGGATCATCGGTCCGGGTATTGGTGGGGGCATTTCGGGTCCTGGTTTGTCTGGCCCGGCTCAGGCGTAACGACAGATGCAACCTTTACCGCCCCCAGCCCGTACAGGCTGGGGGCGTTTTCATGCGCTGGGAAAGGCGCGGTCGAGCCGCGTTCGGCGCCGAGATGGGGCCAAGAATGGCCGTATGGCACAGGGAACCGGCATGGCACACGCAACAAGCAATCGTCGCGGCTTCACGCTCATTGAACTGCTGGTGGTGATCGGCATCATCGCGATTCTGATCGGCATCACGTTCGCGGTTGGTCGCAGCGTGGTGGAGGGCTCCAAGAAGAACGCGACGGAAGACACGCTGCGCGTGCTGGACACCGCGCTGCAGGCATACATCCAGGCGCGCGGTGAGAATCCGCCGTTTGCGGTTGACTTTCCTGATCCGGCCGACACTAACCCTGCTGCGCCCCGGGGGCTCGTGGTTCTCTTGGCGTTCGACGGCACGAACATGGACGATCCACGTTTGCGGACAATCAACAGCGTGGGTGTCTTCCTCTATGCGGCTCAGCAAGTTCCGGAAGCAAAGGCTGTCTTGGACAAATTGAGTGCGAAGCAGCTCATCTCGCTTGACGTTGATGGTCTGCCTCCGCCAAATGCGGTTGGCAACCCTTACGGTGAGCAACCTGAATTGCCGACGGCTCTTGATGCATGGGGTCGCCCGATTCGATTCGTTCATCCCAAGGGTGACGGTCTCGTCATCGGTCAGGCGACGCAGACGGGTAGTGCTTATGACGCTGTCAGGCCAGTAGAAGCATGGTTGGGAACGCCTTTATCGATCCCGGGTGAGATCGACCGCCGCTACATCTACGCTGATGTTCGTCGGAGTGACCGTGGGACGGTGCCCAACCAATCGGGCGATGGCGACGGCGGCAAGGCTGCCGGCTCGCGGCCGTACTTTTACTCCGCAGGCGAGGATGGACGCGTGGGGTATGCGTTGGTTGACGGGGCATGGGTCAACTACAACGCGGACAACGTGTATCTGAGCCAGCCGACGTTCACGAAGCCACCGCCGTGAGACGCGAGCCTGCACACGCGGTTTGGGCGAAGAGCGTGCGAACTGACGGAGGTCAGCGACTTTTTCGGTGCTCGGTTCCCGACGTGTGGAAGCGGTGAAATTGCGGCCTATACTTCCCCTCACCATCCCGGGGTGTAGCGCAGCTTGGTAGCGCGTTTGACTGGGGGTCAAAAGGTCGCAGGTTCAAATCCTGTCATCCCGATTTCGACCAAGAAACAGCCTCGGCACTTGCCGGGGCTGTTTTCTTTGGCGGGTCAGGCGGTCGGCAGCAGGCCGAGGCGTTGGACCAGCCAGAGCAGGGCGACAGCCGCGATGACCAGTGAGAGAGGCGTGGCGACGCGGTTGCGGAACCATGGCTTGTCGCGGGTCCATGCGAGCAGTCCGAAGGCGGCGGCGAGGACGGCGAGGTGGCCGAGTTCAACGCCGATGCTGAACCCAATGAGGCCGGTGGCCAACTGGTTGGTGGGCAGGCCGACCTCGCTGAGGACGGCGGCGAAGCCCATGCCGTGGACGAGGCCAAAGAGAAACGCGAGGGCGGAACGCCACGGGCGAGCGGTGGTGGTACTGAGATTTTCGATCGCGACGAAGGCGATGGTTGCGGCGATGACGGGCTCGACGATGTTGGCAGGCAGTGTGAAGATGTGCAATGTGGTCAGCGTGAGCGTGACGGTGTGTGCGATGGTGAAGGCGGTGATCTGCATGACCAGCGGTTTGACGCGCGGCGTGAGCAGGAAGAGGCTGAGCACGAAGAGAGCGTGATCGGGCCCGCCCGGCAGGATGTGCGTGAAGCCGACGCGGATGTAGCGAAGGAAGATGTGAAACGCGGAAGTGGCCGCGGGCGCAGTTGGTTGCGCGGTCTTTGCCGGTGCGGGTTGTTCTGATGAAGCTGGTGTTGTGGGAGATGTGGGGAGATCGAACTCAGGCGAGATCTCGCCTGCGAGCAAAGGGAAGCCCAGCGGTTCCTGGTCTGGCCGGTCGACTGTCAGGATGACGTCGCCCAGCACTTTGGGCAGTTTGAACCGGAGCGTGCGCGTGCCCGGAGGCACCTGGACATGGCCCGCGAAGTCCATCTTGACGGGCAATCGCATGGCGGGGTTGGCGATTTGCCACGCGGCAAGCTGGTCGCGCGATGGGTGCTCGGTGATGGTGAGTTGAAGTGGTGTTTCGTCGGCGTAGATCGTGGTCAGCGCGCTGAAGCGCAGAAGTCCGTCGCTGAAGGTATCGTGTTGCTCTGACTCGCTCGCGGTGAGGAAGGCGAGCATGGGCTCGTCGGGGATGCGAGCGGGTGTTTCGTTGAGGGCGAAAGCGAGAGCGTCGTGACGCAGGCGCAGCGTGAGCTTGTTGTTGGCATCGACCTTTGCGAGGGCGGTTGCGGAGAATGTGGGATGTGCGGATGCGCATGCTGCGAAGACGCACGACAGGACGACTGTCAGCAGGCGAAGAGCGAGGCCGGGGAGACGGACAGACATGCTTCAGAGCCCGGCGGTGAGTGACTGCACGCCATCGGGCGTGAGGCAGGAATCCCATATCTGGAAGTCGCGGATGTCGCCGTCGAAGGTTCGCAGGTTGTCCCACGGGTCTTTGGGGGCGATGTTGATGACGCTTGTGTCGTCGGCGAGTGTCATTTGGCGCGAGCCGATCACTTTGCCATCGTGATACATGGTGAGTGTGGAGCCGTCATAGGTTGCGGTGAGCATCTGCCAACGGTCGAGGGAGAAGGGTGTGGTGCTCGTGACGTCGCGATTGCGGCTCCAGAAGTGAGCGCCACCGGAGAACTTCGCGAAGTAACGGGCGATGCCGTTTGCCGAGTCTTCGCACTTGCCGAAGCCGGCGATGATGGTGCGGTTGGCGGGCTGCTTACCCATCTTCACGAACATGTTCATGGTCCATGTCGCGTCGGCCTTGATGGGGAGGTTCGAGACCGAGGTGATGGGCTTGCCATACATCTCCTTCGGCACGTTGGCAAGCGTGTAGACGGGCCCGCGTGTCATGAACTCGAGAGACGTCGCGGCGATCTGGTTGCGAGCTGGTGATGTGTCGGTCAGGCGATTGATCGCGAGCGTGTAGTTGACATCGGGCTTGGGCGCGGCGGCGAGGTGGATCGTCACGCTGCGGCGGTCATCACTGAGTGTGACGCTGGTGATGGGAAGATCTGGCGTGATTGTGTAGCACGCGGGTTGCGATGCGATGTCTGCCAGCGGCTCGGAGAACTGCAGGCGCAGTGTGGGATCCATGAATGCGGAGGTCAGTCGGCGCAGTGTGGGCTTGGTGGTGTCGTTCACTGCAACTTGTGCGGCGGACGAGGGACCGGCGACGCCTTTGTTGATGACGGCGGTTGTGACTGTGGCGGCGTGGCTGAGCGGGAAGGGGCCGTTGTAGACCGGGGAGTTTGCTGTGGGGGCCGAGCCGTCGAGCGTGTAGCGAATGTCGCCGGACTTCCAGTAAAGACGTGGTTCGATTGAGACCGTTGTTGTGTCGCTCAGAGCGGTAGCATCGAAGACGACGCGAGGAGCATCTTGCTCGCGCTTCTCGAGGTTGTCGAAGAGCGGCGTTGCGGGAGTGACGCGTTGGCCCTTGGTATTGAGGGCGGTCGCCGCGAAGAGCTTGATGCGAGGATCGTTGGGCAGGGTGATGCTGGTGGCACCAGCAGGGATGTCGAGCGCGACCTTGTAGATGTAGCAGTAGAGGTAGTAGGCATCGCCCTTGCGTGTGCTGTAGTGCGAGAGGTGCCACGCGACGGGCTGGGGCTTGATGAACGCGGGCTCAATGCCGGCGAGTTCGTAGGGCCAGTCGAAGGCGTACTCGGGCACGTCGCCGTGCCAGAGGCGACGATCCCACTGGCCCAGCATGCCTCTCCAATCTTGGAAGGTGACGGGCGTTTGCTTGCCGGCGATATCGATGTGCGAATTGATATCGCCATCGGCGGATGAAGCGAGGAAGTAGACCCGGTCGAAGGAGCCAGCTGGTAGCGTGAGTGTTTGGCCACGCGCGGAGAGGGCGTTGTTCGCGCCTGGTGCCGTGCTGCCCAAGGTGAATGTCGCGTCTTCAACCGTGATGGTGGCGGGGAAGAGCTCGGCGGGGTAGGCATCACCATCGGCGTTCATCGCGCCGTCGGCGCGATCAGCGCGAGCGGCGATGACATCGGTGTCGAACGCGAGGGGAATGGATGTGGCGGTGGTTGGCTGGGCTTGTACTGGCGCGGGCGCGAGAGTGAGAGCGAAGGTGCGCAGTTCGTAGGGGTTGATGTCTGTGATGAGTGAGCCGTTGGCGACTGATGCGGCGGTTGTCGGCTGCGGAAGGGGGCGTTCCTGGCCGTCGACTTCGCGAGCGGCGGTGATGCCTGTGCCGGCGGAGATCGCGACCGCTTTCTGGGGCTTGCCGCTGAGTTCGCGTAGCCGGATGATGACTTCGTCGGTGTGCTCAGCCTTCTTGATGGCCGTAATCTGCACGTGCGCGTTGTTCACGCTGGCGAGCGAGAATGACTTGCCCAATTTGCCCGCGTGGGCGGGAGCGTGAAAGGCGAGAAGCGGTTGGTTGAGGCGGGCGGCGTTGCGTGCGCTGTGTTCATCGCGCCAGTCGCCCTTGTGCCCGGCGATGGCGTAAAGCACGTGATGCTTGCCGATGTCTTGCGTGCCTTGGTCTTGATAGCCGCCTCGTGTGCCCGGCGTGTGGAGGAGCGTGAGACGAACGAGGTTGTCCGTCGGCTTGTCGGCACCATACTTGCTGTCGCTCATGACGGTGACGCCATATGCGCCATTGGCGTCTGTCAGATCAAACCACTGTTGGAAGGCGTACTCGTACTGCTTTTCGTGGCCGTTGCCGCGCTCGATGGTGCCTTGCTGGATGTCGTAGGTTGCCATGGCATTGGCAACGGTGAGCGGGAAGGCTGCGCGGAGGCTGCGTTCGCGGCTGGCCCAGTCGATGGTGCAATCAAACTCCACGCGGTCGCCCGCAGGACCGGATGCGAGGCGGATGCGCTGGGTGAATGTCGAACTGCCGACTTCGCGCGTGACTTCGAGCGCGACACGTGCTGGTCCGGATTCAAGGACGCGAACGCGTGGCGTGCCGCCAACGATTTCCTTAACGGGGCGTTGGCGGTCGGCCCAGTCTTGATTCCATGCGGGCCAGTTCTCGGGGTTCTCGTAGTGAAGGCCCAGCGTGGCGGGGCCGCTGAGCAATTCGCGGTCGGCGTGCTTGTCGCGAATGGAAGCGACGTTGCCTTGTGCATCGAGCTTGACGAGGTAGCGATCGTTCTCGAGACTTGTGGTGTCGATGCGCAGGGACGAGGCGGAGGTGGCGGGCGTCTCGCTCAGTGTTGCGTGGTAGGTGGTCAGGCCCACAGAAGGCGCGCTCGCGATGAAGGCGATGCGGACGTGCGTGTTGTCGCCATCGAGGATCTGTGCAGCGACTGGCACGCCATCGGGAGTGCTGACGGTAACGCTGCGGGCTGACTTGATGTTGCCTGGGATAGTCGCTTCGACGACATCGGTGCGGTCTGTTGAAAGCGGGTTGTAGAGAACGAGGGGCTGGCCCTTGCCTGTTGTGTCAAGCTGGCTTGCGAGGACGCCCATGGCGTCTTCGAGGACGCTGGAGAGTTGATTGGCGGCGAGGATCTCGTCGTTCCACGAGTAGTGATACGCCCACGGGTGGCTGGTGCCTGGCAAGATGTCGTGCATCTGTGAGCCCAGGATCAGCGTCCATGCGTTCTCGATCTTTGCAGCGGGGTACGCGCGTGCGCCCAGCCATGTCGCAGCGACGGATGCACGCTCGGCGTTGTCGGCGAGCAGTTCGTTCTTGCGGTTCCAACGCTTCATGTAGGCTTGCGAGGTGATGGACCCTGCGGAGTGCTCGGTGAGTTGCAACTCGCCCGCGTACGTCGGCAGCTTGGCGCGAAGCTCAGGTGTGATGGCGTGTGCAAGCTGATCGGCGCGACCTGCAAGGATGGTGAGCGGGCCCTTGGTGTTGACGCTTTCTTCCATCATCGCGACGGAACGCTCGGTGGGGGCTCCGCCCTGGTCGCCTGTGCCGTAGTAGTGCAAGTCGGCGTAGACGCCCGATGCTTTGCCGTTGGTATTGATGCGGTTGCGCCAGCCGTCGGAGTTGGCGAGGTTCTCCATTACTTCGCCGACGTATGCGCCGGGGTCGAGACCGGCGATGACGCCCTTGCCGTCGGGCCCGTTCCACACACCGACCTTGAAGGGAATCGGCACGACAGCGTTCCACGTGAGCTTTTGCGTCGAGAACTGCTGGACGCCGCAGTGGGCGAGCAGACTGGGGACGGCGGCGGGAAAGCCGAAGCAATCGGGCAGCATGTATTCGTCGCTGGCAATGCCGAACTCTTTACGGAAGTAGTTGTTGCCGTAGAGCACGTGACGGATGTAGGACTCGCCGCTGGGGACGTTGGCGTCGTTTTCGTCGACGGAGGAGCCGCAGGGGAACCAGCGGCCGGCGGCGATTTCCTTCTTGAGTCGCTCGTACTGCTCGGGGTAGTACTCGGCCATCATCTGATAGCGGCGCGAGCCGCTGAAGTTGAAGGTGTAGTGGGGGTACTTGTCAATCAGCTTGAAGTTGTCGTTGAGTGTGTTGGCGAGATACTCGCGGATGACCTGCGGATAGCACCAACGCCACTGCGTATCGAGGTGGGCGTAGGCGATGACGAAGAGAGACGGGGTCGTCGCAACGTCGGGCAGTTGCTGCTTGGATGGCTGTGCGGCGGGCTGCTGCGGCGCTGATTGTGCGAAGGTGCATGTGGTGGTGCCGCATGCGAGTGCGAGAGCGGCCGCCTGAGAAAGACGCATGAACATCGTGAACCCTTTCCGCGAAGCGACTGGAAGCAGCCGTGAGAGAGACAGCATACCACAATTGGCGATCATTGCATAGACAGATGCTCACGCAGCAGCGAGGCGACTTGGGATGCGCTGGTGGCGGTGTGCAACTGCTCACGAAAGTCCTCGTGCATCAATTTGCGAGCCAACTTGGCGAAGATCTTCATGTGATCGGTGTTCGCGCTCGCTGCTGCGGGAATGGCGAGCAATAGCACCGTCTGCACGGGTTGATCGTCAAGCGAGCCCCACGAGATGGGTGTGTTCAGCTTCAGCACCGCGAGCGTGGGACTGGTGACTGCGGCGGACTTGCAATGCGGGATGGCGAAGCCGTGGCCTAGTCCGGTGGAGTAGGTTTCCTCGCGGGCCCAGATGGCGTCTTCGAGCGCTTGCACGTCGGGGGTTCGGTTGTCAATGCAGAGCAAGTCCGCGGCCTCGCGAATGGCGCGAGCCTTGGAGTCGGCCGGGCTCGCGATGTTGATCAGTGTTTCGTCGATGAGCGGGCGGGGCGACGCGGCGTTCGCGGCGGCTTGTTGCAGCAACTCGCGGACGGCGGGTGCGTCGGCTGCGCTGCAGCACTGCGACAGGAGCTGCTGGCAGGTGGTGCTGTGCAGTGAGCCGAGCGTCGATTTGATGCGAGTGAGCGCACTGGCTGACACGCTGAGCTCGGAGAACCCCATGCCAGTGAGAAGCGGGAGCAATGTAACGTCAGATGCCATTTCGCCGCAGATGCCAACCCACAAACTGTGTGTGCGGGCCTGTGCGACGATGGTCTTAAGCAGTCGCAAGAAAGCAGGGTGGCACGCGTTGTAGAGCGGCGCGACGGCGGGATTGCCACGATCGACCGCGAAGCTGTACTGGCACAAGTCGTTGGTGCCGATGCTGATGAACTCGACGAATGGCGCAAGCTGGTCGATCACGAGCGCCAGCGCTGGCACCTCGACCATGACGCCGATGCGTGTGTTCATGTCGAAGGCGATGCCTGCGGTCGCGAGTTGAGCCTGCATGCCACGGACTTCTTCGCGAAACCAGCGTGCTTCGCTCGGCAGGCTCACCATGGGGGCCATGATCTTGACGGGTCCCAAGGCTGAAGCGCGAAGGATGGCTCGCAGTTGACGACGGAGCGTCGCGATGTGTTTGGGGTATAAACGCACGCCGCGTTGGCCCAGGAACGGGTTCTCCTCGCGTGGCATGGGGAGGTATCGGGCGGGCTTATCGCCTCCGATATCGAACGTGCGGATGATGACGGACTTGCCTGCTGCGGCACGGACGACACTGGCGTAGGTGGCGAACTGCTCATCTTCGGAGGGTTCCTCGTTGCGGTCGAGGAAGAGCAGTTCGGTGCGAAGAAGACCCACGCCCTCGGCGCCGTTGGCGATCGCTGCGGCGACTTCTTCGGGCCGCGAGGCGTTGATTGCGAGTTCGATTCGCACGCCATCGGCGGTTGTCGCTGGTCCTGATGTGCGCGAGAGCAGTGTGCTCGCGGCTCGCTGCAGTGTGGTGCGGCGACGTTCGAACCAAGCGACCGCGTGGGCGTCGGCGGCGAGTGCGGCGATGCCCAGTTCGCCATCAAGCGCGAGTGTGTCTTGCGTGCGGACGCGCGTCGTGAGGGATGGCACGTCGATGACGGTTGGAATGCCCATGGAGCGGGCGAGGATGACGGTGTGTGATGTCACGCCAACTGCACCAAGCAGCAGACCGGCGATGTGTGCGCGGTTGGTCGCGAGCAACTGGCTGGGCGTAAGCATGTCGGCGACGATGATGCTCGGTTGCGAGAGCTCGATCTTCGTTGCGGCGGGGTCGATCGCATGGAGGTGCGTGAGGATCTGCGTGCAGACATCGTGCACGTCGATTGCGCGTTCGCGAATGCACTCGCTGGCGGCGTGGCGCAGTTGATCGGCAAACTCGGTGGCAGCGAGAAGAACGGCTTGTGGTGCGGTGGAACGGGCAGTTATATGAGCCGCAATGCGTGACCACAGGGCTGGGTCTGAAGCGATCTGTGCATGGGCAGCGAGCAGTTCAGCTTCGGTGCGGACACGGGATGTTGCGGCACGATGCTGCAGATCTGCAGCAACGGCGCTGACGGCGGTCTGTGCCGCGTGCAACTCGATCGCTTCGCCGCGGGAGGTGGCCGATTGAGCGAGCTTGGAGATAGCGAGCGGGGAGACGACGACGGCTGGGCCGATCGCCACGCCAAGACTGACGCCACGGCCTATCCAAACGGGGCTTGTGGCGTTGCGAAGTTCGCGCGGCACACTTACGATACGAGTCGGCGCGAGCGGCGGCGGGGGCTCCTCGCCATGTGCGATGAGTTCTTCGACACACATGCGGGCAGCTTCGAGTGCTGCGGCGGCATCGTTGCCTTCCGCGGCGATCTCGCAGATGTCGCCATCTTGCACGTCAAGACTGACGATGGAAAGCACGCTCTTGCAATCAACGGCGGGCGTATCGACCTTGCGAATGGTGACCGTGGCGCTGTATGCGCGGACGGCTGCGCTCAGCATGCTTGCGGGGCGTGCGTGCAAGCCCGCCGCAAGAGCACACGTGAAGCGAAAGACAAGCTCGCTCACGCGCCCGCCTTTGTGAAGACGCCCTTGGGGTTCTTGATGGCTTCCGCCACGCCCACGCGGATCTGCTTCTTGCCTTGGAAGCGATCGAGGCCTTCGACTTCGATATCCACGGCGAAGATCGCGACGTCGGCCTGAGCGATGTCCTTCGCACTGAGTTCATTCTCGATGCCCATCGCGCCCTGCGTTTCGACGCGGATTTCATGGCCCAGAGCCTTGCCGGTCCTTTCAAGTTGTTCGGCGGCCATGTAGGTGTGAGCGATACCGGTGGGGCAGGCGGTGACAGCAACAAACTTCATGCACTCTCCTTGCGAGTGTTGACTAGCGATGTAGCGTCGCAATCAGGCGGGCTGCGACGGGTTCTTGGCCGCCGTAAATCGCTTGACGGCGTGCACTGCGAGGGCGGTGACGACGACACCTGCTGCGATGGCGACCACGTACATGATGCGATTGTCGATGACGGGAAGCACGATCAGCCCGCCGTGCGGTGCGTGGCCGCCCACGCCGGCGAGCATGGCGATGGTACTGCCGACCATGGAGCCCGCCATGATGCAGGGAATGATGCGGAAGGGATCAGCCGCGGCGAAGGGAATCGCACCTTCCGTGATGCCAATGGTGCCCATGCCCAGCGCGGCGATGCCCGACTCCCGCTGCTCGTCGCTCCAGATCTTGCGATTGATGAGCGTTGCGAGGCCCAGACCCAGCGGCGGAATGCAGATGGCTGCGGCGACGGGACCCATCATCGTGGTGTTGCCTTGAGCGATCAATCCTGACGCGAAGAAGAACGCGGCTTTGTTGACGGGGCCGCCCATGTCGAAAGCGATCATGCCCCCGAGCACACAGGCGAGCAGTACCGCGCTGCCTGTTTGCATGGACTGGAGCGTGTCGCCCAAACTTGCCATGAGGCTTCCAATTGGCGGCCCGATGACTTTGAGCATGAGCGCACCGACGATCACCGACGACACGACCGGAATGATGAGGATCGGCATGATGGGCTTGACGTACTTGTGCATCGGCAAGCTCTTGAGCCACTTGACGATGTAGCCCGCAAGCAGCCCAGCGACGATCGCGCCCAGGAAGCCCGCGCTCACGGCCTGCGAACCGTCGGCCCTCGTCACATCGGCGACGTGACCGCACAAGAGACCGCCGATTGCGCCTGCCGTCAGACCGGGTTTGCCTGCGATGGAGTATGAGATGTACGCCGCGAGCACTGGCAGCATGAGCGTGAAGGCCGCGACGCCGATCTGCAAGGTGAGTTTGAGGGCGGATTGGAGCCATGCGGGCTCGATGGCGTCCATGTCCGGACCTTTGCCGCCCATCGGCGCGAGCGCGAGCGACAGGGCGATCAGGATGCCGCCGGCGGCGATGAACGGAATGGCGTACGACACGCCGGTGAGCAGATGCTGGCGAAGATCTTTGAGGAACTGCATGCGCGGAAAGGCTCCGAGGGGTCAAGAGACACCATGATCGGCGGCGCCTGCAGCATACACGATTTGTCCAGAGGGGGATAGCGGGGGACGGAGAACGGAGAACAGAGAGCGGAGAACAGGGGACACGTTGCGGGGGCCGTGATAACGCAATGGGGGCTGCGGGGGTGCAACACGCCGGGCCGCGCATACCTGTCCTTGGCTTCTCTCCGCTCGCGGTTCTCCGCCGTCTGTTCTCTCCGCCTTTCCGCTCTTTTTCCCCGCAACGCAGCTATGATGGGCCGAGTCGTGCCGTGCGCAGGGCTCGTGGGCACCGTCGCGGACTGCGCGCCGCCGGGCTTTGACCCTTTATCCAGCCGCGCTGCTTCTTTTTGCCTGATTGCTCTTATGACCCGCGACGACATTTTCAAGAAGGTACAGACGATTCTCGTGGACGCCCTGGCTGTCGACGAGGAGGAAGTGACAATGAGCAGCGTGCTCACCAAGGACCTTGGCGCTGAGTCCATTGACTTCCTCGATATCGTCTTCAAGATCGAGCAGGCTTTCGGCATCAAGATCGCGCAGGGCGAGCTCTTCCCCGAAGGCGGCGCACAGGACCCCAAGTTCGTGCAGAACGGCAAGATCACGCCCGACGGCCTCGCCAGTCTCAAAGCCCGCATGCCGCACGTGGACTTCTCGGCGTTTGAGAAGGACCCGCAACTCAGCAAAGTCGGTGAACTCTTCACGGTGGAGACGTTGGTGAAGTTCATTGAGCACAAGCTGAAGAAGTGAGTAGGCGAAGGCACCGGGGACTGGGCACTGGGCACTGGTGCCAAGGCCGCTGCCGCCGCCGCACGCCCCATGTCTTTCCCCCAGTGCCCAGTGCCAAGTGCCCAGTGCCTTCTTATGCGTTGGATGTGGATTGATCGCATCATCGAACTCGTCCCGCGGCAGCGATTGGTGGCCGTGAAGCATGTGTCATTGGCCGAGGAACACCTGCACGACCACTTCCCTGCGATGCCTGCGGCAGGGCCTGCCACCGCCAACGCCCCCGCCCTGCCCATCATGCCCATGAGTCTCATCGTGGAGGGCATGGCCCAGTCCGCGGGCATCCTTGTCGGGCACGCGGGGGCTTTCACCGAGAAAGTCATCCTCGCGAAAGTCAGCAAAGCCGAGATGCTCGCCGACGCAACGCCCGGTTGCACGCTGCGCTACACCGCCACGGTGCAGCACATGGACGCCCAGGGCGCCGCAACCACCGGCATCGTCGAACTCATCGAGCCCGCCAGCACACCCACGGGCTTCGCCGCGCCGCGCACGGTCGGTCAGATCGACCTCATGTTCAGTCACATCGACAACAACATGGCCGGCACCGCCTTCCCCGCCCACAACTTCGTCTTCGGCGAAGGGTTCAAGACGCTGCTGCGGAGCAGCGGCATCGCGTGGAACGAGAAGGTGAAAGAGTGAAGCTGCAAGCGTGAAGCGTGAAGCTGACAGCTGATATGTTGGGGGTGCCGGGCGCAGTGGGAGCTTTGCACGCGCAGCCAAAAGCGGGTCGTGCGCCTTGATGGACGCTCGACCCGCTTGTCATCAGCCGTTCTCATGTCAGATTTCAGCTTCACGCTTCACGCTTGAAGCCTCACGCTGCAAGCTCTGCCTCACGCTGCCTGCTTGCGAATGAAGTTGCCGTTCGCATCCGTCTCCTGCGTGATGGCAAAGCCCGGCCCGCCGCCCACGCCGAACGCGACGGTGAACTGGCCGGGGTTGCCGCGCACGGTGGAGCGGGCCGCCGTCACCTGATAGGTCACGGGGCTGGAACCGCCGGGCAGTGAATTGTCCGTGAAGCTGCGCGTGCCGCTGCCGCCCACGTACACAAAGGGCGTGGCGGGGTTCACGCCGCTGCGCCGGCGCACTTCGTAAATCGTGCCGCCCGCGCCCTCGGGGTTGATGCACTTCCACTTGAGTTCCAGCGCGCCCGTCTCGAGCAGACCCACGCTGAACGCGAAGGGCGTGCCCGGCGGCGGAATCGAAGAGGCGGGCTGCGGCGCAGGAATCTGCGCGAGCACGTACACCTGCGGGTTGTCGGTGCGGCGCGCAAACCCGCGAATCTGATCAACGATGTCGCTGCCCGCGCCAGGACCATTGTGCATGGCGCGCACGGCATCGTAAAACTCCTGCGTGGCTGCCTGGCTTGCGATGCGGGCCTTCTCACTCTCGCTATACGCCGCGCGGGCCGCCTCCACCAGCGTTTGCAGATCCGCAATCGCCGCGGGAGTCACCCCGATGCCCGCCGCGTTCGCCGCCCAATCCGTGATGCGGTTTTCGTAGAACTCTACTTTGCCGAGCCTGCTTGGTGGAAAGATGCCCATGGGGCGCCTCCTTGAAATGTGCCAGAGTGCGGGAGTGCCCGAGTGCCAGAGTGCGCCATGCACGTTGCACGCGCTCAACTCGCTGGCTTGCGGCGACTGCTCACCGTGGCTTCTGGTGTTCTCGGCGGTGCGAGTGTGCGGCTTGAACGCGTCACGCGGAATAAAAGGCATTTTCAACACAGAGAGCACAGAGGGCACAGAGAGGAGGGAGGGGTTGTGGCGGAGTTTGCGCGGGTGTTGTGTGCGTGTTCGCCTCTGTGCCTCTGTGTCGCTGTGGTGATCGGTCGCTGCAGCGGCGTGATCTGTCATCTTCAAGCCGTGATCTGTCGCGTTGCAGGCGTGATCTGTCATCTTCAAGGCGTGATCTGTCACGTTGCGGGCGTGATCTGTCATCTTCAAGGCGTGATCTGTCACGTTGCGGGCGTGATCTGTCATCTTCAAGGCGTGATCTGTCATGTTGCGGGCGTGATCTGTGACAGATCACGTGTGATTGGACCTTGGGGGGAAGGCAC
>JBKDAN010000044.1:0-6771 GCA_046316615.1 Phycisphaerae bacterium | reverse complement strand
AGCAGGCAATCTTCACTTACATCGAAGTCTTCTACAATCGCCAGCGACTGCACAGCACACTCGGCTACCAAAGCCCCGAACAGTTTGAGGCCAGCCGACGTTGACAGGAAATGAGTGTCCACTGTTTGTGGGCAAGGTCACCCTCTTGCATTTGAGATACAAGCCGGTAGTATGCTCTCTCAAGAGGAGAGAGACATGAAGACTAGTTGCGCCCTCGCTATCGCCGCGCTCACCGCGGGCTCCGTCCACGCATCCGTCCCGACCTACGACCCCGCCCTCGGCACGCTGCCCACCGCGCAAGGCTGGACTTTCGTCGGCTCTTTCAACGCTCCCATGGGCGTGGCTGGCAACACCCTCACCTATGGCGCGACGACCACCGGAGGCACGACCTTCTGGCGCGAGACTGTCCAGCCGCCCATGGACTTCACGACGCAGACCTTCTCCCTCTCGGCACGCGTCAAGCTTTCGGGCGCCGACTTCGGTAACTTCAGCGGCTTCCGTCGCGGTGGCTTCTCGCTGTACCTCGAAGACGACTTCGGTCGCTACATCATCGCCGACATGGGCGACAACCGCATCTCGCTCGGCAACGACAACAACCGCACCTCTGATCCTGTCGCCACTGTTGATCTCACCAGCGAGTTCCGCACGCTCACGCTTGAAGCCGGACCCGGTGGAGCACGCCTGCTGCTTGACGGCGTCGAGCAACTCACCCTTGGCCTCGGTCTTCGCAACGATGGTGACGCTGGTGCATCATGGGGCGAAATGACGGGCCTGGCCAACGTCACGCAGACTCAGATCCAAAATGTCACCTTCATCCCCGCCCCCGGCGCCGCCGCGCCAACTGATCGCGTTCATAGCGGCTTGGCCGACACCACAAATCCGCACGAGCGGTAAAGGTTCACTGCGCGCGTGTTGGCGCGAGTGACGACCAGGTGCAGACGTGCGTGACCCACCGCGCGGAGTTGTCGCATCGCGCCGATGAGCCCCGCTCGAGCGAGGCCCCGCCTTTGTGCATGCGTCGCAGTCATGGAAAACGCGAGAAATGGATCAGGAGTTGATCCGCGCGTCCGCGTGATGATCGTCGCGGCATCAAGTGTCTCTGGACCAAACCAGAGTGTTGAGTGATCTGCGTCGAAGTCGCCAAACTCCCCCGCGAGGAGCTTGCGCACTTCGCTCCGCGCGTCGTCGAGGCTTTCGCCGCCGTCATCAACAGTACCGCGATACGCATCGAGCATCAGGCGTGCAAGTGGTTCGGCGTCATCCGGCGTGACCGTGCGCGGCGTGACATTTACCACGCGCGCAAGCGGTATCGGTAAGTGCAGGTTGCAGGTCATCCAGTCGCGTTGCATGGGCACTTCCCTCGTCGCCGATCATCGAATCGCACGTTGGCGTGCATTCGCCTTTCCCACAATCGTCACTACGCTCCCCCCATGCGCACACGCATCAAAATCTGCGGTATCCGCGACATCGACTCCGCCCTCGCCGCCGCCGAAGCCGGTGCCGACGCTATCGGCCTGGTCTTCGCCAAAGACTCCCCGCGCTTCATCGACCCCGATGACGCCTTCGATGTCATGAGCTCGCTGCCGCCGTTCGTCTCCAGCGTGGGCGTCTTCCGCGATCACTCCGTCGACGACTTCGCCGACATCGAAGAGCTCTGCCCCACACTCTACTCCCAATTGCACGGTAACGAAGACGTCCGCACCGTCAAAGCCTGCGGCCCCGACGTCATCAAGGCTATCGCCTTTGACGAGAACACCATCCAGGCCGACCTCTTCAAGTGGGCCGCCCTTGACGAAGTCTGCGCGATCCTCATTGACGCGAAATCTCCCGGCGCAGGCGAGAGCTTCGACTGGAAGAAACTCGAACCCTGCATCGATTCCGTGACCACGCCCATCATCATCGCCGGCGGCCTCACGCCAGACAACGTCGCCGATTGCATCCGCATTCTGCGCCCCTGGGGCGTCGATGTCAGCAGCGGCGTCGAACGCGAACGAGGCGTCAAGGACGAAGCCCTCATGCAAGCCTTCTGCGACGCCGTCCGCGAAGCTGACGCAAGCTGACCTTTACCCCGTCACCTCATTAGTTCTGCATTTCAGCGGCTCGCTGCCGCACCCCATCAATTACATCGCGCACTTCCGCAGCCATCCGGCTGTTGGGAAACTGCGCAATCAGTTGATCACCAATCTCGGCTGCCCGCCGCCACTGCTTGTCCTGCAATGCAAGCTTGAACTGCGCTCCCAGGTTGTCACGCGCCTTGCCAATCACTCCGCGTGCTGTTTCACGCAGCGGCTCAGCTTCTTCGGGTGTCAAGTACTGGTCCAGTTGCTTCAGCAGCTCCATCGCTTCGTCCGCCTTGCCTTCCGCCGCCGCGACGAAAAACGCACGCTCGAGCTCCTGCTTCCGCGCCGTCCGCACGCTCGCCACGCGCTGGTCCAGGTTCGCCACCTTCGCCACATCCGGGAACAACCGCTGCACCTTCTGAGCTTCCGAAATCGCACCGTCCCACTGTCCCGCCGCCATCAGGCTCTCCACCTGCGCAACCGCCGAAACCACCGCCGAGTTGGTCGTCTCAAACCGCGCCCGCTCGATGCGCTGCCGGTAGTCTTCCGACAGTTGCAGCGCGCCATACCGCTCAGCCAGCCGCTTCACCAGCACCATCGCTCCGTCCCAGTCGCGATTCGTAATGTCATCTTCAATCGCGCGCTTCAGCATGTCGCGCTCATGCTGGCGAAACAGCACCTGCTTCGCATCATCCGAAAGCTGAGATTGCAGCACCAGCCGCTGCAATTCACTTTCCACATTTTCCATGTTCCCCCCGCCCACGCGCGTCGCCCCGTGCACCCATCGCACCACGAGCGTCACGGTCACAGGCAGCAGCGTCAGCACCAGCGCAATGCCTACAAACCCTGCCAGCGTCTCGCCGCGTCGCAGCATCACCACGCTTGCCACCAGCGCCGCGCCATAACACAGCGCACTCACGCCCACCACGAGCCACTGCACGGGTGTCACACGCCGCGCCGGCGTCGTCTTGCCAAAAACTGCGTCAATCGTCTGATCGGTAGTGGTGGAGGTCGTGCTCATACTGCTCGCATCACGCGGCGTCGGCTTCCCCACATGCGCCCGCTCCGCATCTTTCGCTGCACAAGCGTAGTGCCCGCACGCCCCGCTGCTCCGCCCGCATCACCTAGAATCTCCCCCTTGGCCAAGAAACCCGACCAATCCGCCGACGCCATCCAGATCATCGCGGAAAACCGCAAGGCCCGCCATGACTTCGTCATCGAGGAAACCCTCGAGTGCGGCATTGTCTTGACCGGCTCCGAAATCAAGAGCGTCCGCGACAAGCAGATCAGCATCGGCGAAGGCTGGGTCCGCCTCACCGAAAAGCCGCCCACCCTTATGCTCCAGCAGGTGCACATTGGTGAGTACAAGCCCGCCGGCGCGCTGGGCCACAAGCCCGTCCGCGGCCGCCTGCTCCTCGCCAAGAAAGCTGAGATCGAAAAGATCGCCCGCAAGTTCAGCAAAGGCACCACCATCGTCCCGCTCAAGATGTACTTCAAAGGCGGCTGGGCCAAAGTCCTCATTGGTATCGGCCGCGGTGCAAAGTCCCACGACAAGCGCGAAGCCATCAAGCAGAAGGACGCCAAGCGCGAAATGTCCCGCGCCATGAGCCGCAAGTTCTAATCCGCGCGCGATTCGTTCGCTTCACCCCGATCACGCTCGCAAATGAAAAAACCCGGCGACCCCGCCGGGTTTGTCTTCACTTCGTTACTCAGTCACTTCGTCACTCAGCCACTGCGTGCCTAAGTGCCTGCTCACGCACTTTCCTTCCGCCGCCCGCGCATCTGCACCAGCGGCAGCTTCTCCAGAATCGCCCGCTCATCCAGCACGTACTCCGCGCCGTCGTTCTCGAGCTCAGGCAGTTCATACATCAGAGGCAGCATGATCTCTTCCATCACCGCACGCAGAGCGCGGGCACCGGTCTCACGCTTCACCGCACGCTCCGCGATCACTCGCAGTGCGCCGTCGGTGTACGTCAGCTTCGCGCCTTCGATGGCGAACAGGTGAGCGTACTGCTTCGTGATGGCGTTCTTGGGTTCCGTCAGCACGTGCACCAGGCTGTCGATGCTCATCGGGCTCAAGGGAGCCAGCACGGGTAGTCGGCCCACGAATTCAGGAATCATCCCGAACTCGATCAGGTCGTCCGCCGTCGCCTGCTGCAGCACCTTCGCCGCCTGCACCGCGCGGTCGTCGATCGACTCATTGCGGTTGGTCAGGTTGAAGCCGATCTTCGTCTTGCCCAGTCGACGACGAATGATCTCTTCGAGGCCCACAAACGAGCCGCCACAGATGAACAGGATGTTGGTCGTGTCCACCTGAATGTACTGCTGCTCGGGGTGCTTGCGCCCGCCCTGCGGCGGCACATTGCTCACAGTGCCTTCCAGCATCTTGAGCAGGCTCTGCTGCACGCCTTCACCGCTCACGTCACGCGTGATGCTGACGTTGTTGCTCGTCTTGCCGACCTTGTCGATTTCGTCGATGTAGATGATGCCGCGCTGCGCCGCTTCCAGATCAAAGTCCGCGCTCTGCAGCAGCTTGAGAATCAGGTTCTCAACGTCTTCGCCCACATAGCCCGCTTCGGTCAGCGTGGTCGCGTCGCCGATCGCGAAAGGAACCTTCAGCATCTTCGCCAAAGTCTTCGCAAGCAGCGTCTTGCCGGTACCCGTCGGGCCGATCAGCAGCACGTTGCTCTTGTCAATCTCGATGTTCTTCGCGTCATCGCTCTCAAGGTGCAGCAGGCGCTTGTAGTGGTTGTGCACCGCCACAGAGAGCGCGACCTTGGCATAATCCTGGCCGATGATGTACTGATCCAGAAACTCGCGCATGGCGCGCGGGCTGGGCACTTCGCGCAGCCGGCTGCTCGCGTTGCTCACGCGCCGCCGCTCCTGCTTGAAGATGTTCTGGCACAGATCCGTGCAGTGGTTACAGATATAGACGCTGCCGGGGCCTTCAACCATCGCGCCCACTTCCCGGCTGGTCTTGCCGCAGAACGAGCACGTGGTCACTTTGCGGCCCTTGAAGCCCTCATCCTTGCCGGGGTTCTGCGGGGGATTGGTGGGGGGCATATCGCTGCCGTCCTGCTTGCCTTTGGCCATTGGCGTCCTCTGTTTTCTTTCACCCAAGAAGCCGCTCTCCATGACCGGGATAACAACGTCCCAGTCACGCAGGCAACTCCCTCCAGCCCAGTGTATCGGTCACTTGATCCACCGTCTGAATCGGGTCTTCACTATCCGCACCAGATGCCCCGCGGGCAACATCGATTGGCGTAAATTCGCGATACTCACCGCACATCACGGCATGCGCACGACATGAAACACGTGTACCGCCTGTGCCGTCTGTACCGCCCTCACGCCTCCCGCCGCGGGTCCTCCCGACCCGCCGCCGAACGCTTCTTCGCCGCTTCCAGTGTCGCAGCACTCGACTCGCTGGTCTTCATGTTCGCCTTGACCTTCGCGATGATCTGCTTGCGCGTGCGATCAAACTCCTCCTGCGAGATCTTCCCCTCATCGCGCGCCCGCCGGAGCCCTTCCATCAATCCTTCATCACTCGCGGTGCCGCTGTCGCTGCGCAGCATCCACTTGCGTACCAGCACCGCCCCGCCCACCAGCACCAGGAGCGCAACGACAAGACCAATCACCCACGGGATGACGTCATTCACCTGCTTGCCGCCTTGTGCGAGAATGAAAATCACGTGCAAAAGATAGACACCACGCCAGAGCTGCGCGCTGCAGACTTCTTGCTATCTCCATCGCCGCACTCACGGCGGCGGCCCAATCATGCAACCAGCCGCAAGCGTGCGACTTTGCATGCTTCGGAGGACTCAACATGACCAACCGCCGACGCATACTGCCGCATCTCATCTGCCTCGCGTGTCTGCCTTCTCTCGCCGGTTGCCCCGGAAAGTCCCCAACGCCGCCGTGGCGAGCTGCCGCCGTGCGCTTCAACTCACACTCGTCTGACCAGGAACTCGAAGCCGTCGCCAAACAGATCGTTGCAGATCCAACCTCGCATCTCACATTTGTTCAGGCGACGCAGTCCATGGCGTGCGCTGATCGCGCCATGCTGCTCGGCACCGTGTGTATTCTCGACGCAGGCAACGCACGCTGGCTCGAAACAGCGTTCAGCCTCGACGCCATCACCGACTGCCGCGGACTCGACATGGTCTACTGGGAAGTTCCCATCGCCCAGCAACTGCAACACCTGCAAACCTACCTCGCGCCAGGGCCGCACTTCCAAAGTCGCGCCATGGTCTTGGCCGCACGCACGATCGATCGCTGGACAACCACGCCCGAATGGAAAGCCGCCGTCCTCGCCCTGCCTCAAGACATCCACATCAGGTTCGCAACGCTCGATACGCCGCAAGTCAAGGCACTCATCGTGCTCACGTCGGGCCAGACTCTCACCCCATCCGAACGCGACAACCTCGTAGCGGCCCTGCCAGCCCACATACGCGAACCATTCCTTCGCGCGACTGCAAACTAACCGATGCGACTTCGCGATTCCGGCATCGCATCCCATAGAAGCAAACCCCGAGCAAGAAGCCCAAATGGGCATGTTGCGCGCGCACACTTTTCGAAATCTGCACGCGCGGACCACGCTTGTGCGCTCAATCCATGCCCTCGGCCCCGATTCTGCTTGCATCACACCAGACATTCTGCGAAAATGCGCACTGGTGGCCCGTCACGAGTCACCAAGTTCCTCTGTTCGCTTTAA
>JBKDAN010000043.1:0-18975 GCA_046316615.1 Phycisphaerae bacterium | reverse complement strand
TTTCCGTGATCGCCCGGGAAGCCGACCCGCAATAAGTCTGCCTCTGTTTCACTGGGGCACTCTGCTCGCCAAGTGAAGGGGTAGGGGGTGAAATCCCTGTCAAGTACAGGCGCGGGACGGCGATTGGTCTGTTTCGCGAGTCGCCGCAGATTTTGACCCCCCATTTCCGCAGCGCAACAATCCGGTGGGTCGCGCGATGTGTTGCAACGCTTCGCGCTTGCAGACAGCGGCGGCGGCGGAAACCGTCCCCGTCGCCCCGCTGACTGGCCCGTATTAGGACGGTGCAAATGCCACATAGTGATTACGGGCGTGCGGAGCTTGCTCGCTTGGGGTTTGGCCCGGGCGTGTTCGCCATTGAACCCGGCGCGTTCTTGGCCGTGAAGGGCGACGTGATGGACTTCCAGTGGCGACCGGCGGGGCCGCTGGACCCGAACTACTCAGCGGTCGCGTTGGACAAACCGCCACATGATCCATCCGAATTGATGGAAGAAAGCGATTTGCCCGACTCAAAGCATCACAAGCGGGCTGGTCGCATGGGGCACTACGTGCGGCTCGATCCGCTGCGCCACCGCATCGGACACAATCGCGCTGATCGTGCGTTAGATTTGGTGCTTGTGCTGGAGCGGCTCTTGGAGCGTTTCCACGCCGACCCGCGACACGCTCAAACCGGATTTCTCGCGGATTCAGTGGATGCAATGCCACCGACGATAACGGTCATGCTGGATACTGGCAAAGGCCCAACGCCGCATATCAAGCCGAACATGCTTCAAGGCGCGAGCGATGAACTGCTCGCGGATGGTCGCGTGTATCGCACGCACTTTCCCATGGAGAAATTGCCGGTGGGTGCGGGATGCTTCGAGGCGTTCGGCGGTGTGGCGGGCGCGCTAACGCTTACGGGACAGATTTTGTGCATTGCCGCCGTGCTGCGGGGTCGCGTCGTGGAACTGATCGGCGAAGCGAGTAACTTCGCCGTGCCTGAGATGAAGTGGCTGGTGGGTGGTCGCACGGTGCCAATGGATTGGAACGATGCGGATCGCGGATCGCTGGCGAAAGTGGGAACGGAATTGCAGCAATGGCGCGGGGTACGTGATGAACCGATGCGCCATATGCGTTTGGCGATTGAATCGTTCGCGCACGCGATGCTCGCAGGAACGAAGCAAGTGGGCGGGGTTCGAGTGGTGGTGGATGATGTGGGTGCTATGGCACTGAGCGAAGCAGCCGGCGTTATTTCACGGGAACTCTCTGCGTTTGTGAGGGGATTAGGCGAGTACGCAGTCAATCAATCTCCGCCGGACTCCGGCATTTTCGCCCACAGTGTGTCGATGGGTGAGTACGGCTGGACCGGTGATGTGCAGATGCTCGTCGATTGCCTGCCGCGCGTCATCATTGTGGAAGGCAAATCGGGTGGCGATTTCTCAAAGGGGGATCGGTTTGGGGAGAAGCAACTCGACGCGTTGAGGCGGGCGGCAGTGTGCGTGGGTGCCAAGGTCACAATCGACGCGAGTGCGGAAGATCTGAACTCTGGTGCGGACACGCCGCAAGTGCGGCTCAACCTGAACGAACCGAGAGAACATGCAGAGCGAGTGAAGGCTCTGGCTGCGCGCGGAAGCCTTAGCGAATCCATGCTGCGAGATGCTCTAGCGTGCGTCGTGAAGTTGTGGAAGAAGCACGAGGATGCGGGGGCATCGCCGGGACGCTCTGAGGGGCTGGACATGAATACGGGCGAGTGGGTGCTCGATAAGAGATTCCCGCAAGACCCCACGCTCCTCATGCCGGTGACGTACAGCCGATTCGACAACGCGGACGCACTCGCAATCGCGCGGCTGGCGGTGGCGATGTGGCACGATGCACAACGATTGCGGCCTTACCTGATGGAGCCTTTCAAGGCCGAGATGGAGGCGTTGGGGTTGGCGGATTCCGTCGCGTCGATGACCGTGGCGCTTGCGTCGCAAGCGAATCCAAACGTGAGGGTGCTGGGTCTGCTGTGGTTGTCGATGCAATCTTGCAGCGGCGAGATGAAGAACATGCTGATCGAAACGGTGGAGCGAAGCGCAATCAACCAAAATGCTAATCTCGCGACGGATCGAAACCCGCAACTGGCCGAGAAGCCGAAGCGCACTCGCCGCGAGCGGACTGCGTTATGGCTGGCGAACGCGATGCTCACCGTGCGGGATCATCCAGAGTGGTCGGATGCTTCGATCGCCGATTCTGTGGGAATAGACAAGTCGCGGCTATCGCGCTCGCCCGAGTACCAGAAGGCAGCTCAAATGGCCCGCTCGCTCAAGATACCGCGTGGCTCGGCAACATATACGGAGGACATTTCCGGCGTGGAGGCAATCGACGATTCATTCAACCTCAATCGGCCTGCGTCGCGGCAATGGCAAGACGAAGAAGACTTAGACGATCGGATCGATCGCGAAATGAATGAACGCAACAAGAAACGCAACGCGAAGCAATGAATTTCCCGCAGAATTGTGATCGTTGCGGGTAGTTGTAACGCAACACCCACGCAACACAGGCTGGTTCCTTGTACGGCGCAAGTCGCCAGAAAGGACCAGCATGGATCGCAAAGAAAATCTGCCGGACGAACGCCGGCAACGGACAATCGAAGCAGTCGCAACATTCTCGGCGTTGATGCACGCCCACGAACGCGGCGAACTGACAAAGGCCGACGAGGCGCGGTGCACGTTGGCACGGTTTGGAATCGCGGTGCGAATCCGGGACGGCGTACCCCATGTGCGGCAAGCGAATGGAGGTACGCGCCATGCGTGAACTTCCAGACGTTCCCGGTGCGGCCCCGCTGCTGATCGACGCCAAAGTGGCGTGCGCCCTGCTGTGCATGGGCGAGAGGCAGTTGTGGGTGCTGTCAAACTGTCGTGCGATCCCGTCTTTCAAGATTGGGAAGTCGCGGCGTTACTGCCCCGATGAACTCCGCGCGTGGATTCGCGCGGGATGCCCCACCGAAGTCGGCGCGGGTGATCGCGTGCGGAAGGGGGTTGCAGAATGAACACGCGCCCACGAAACGACGCGGCCCCGCTGGCGGGCGGGGCTGGCGTCGATGGTCCAAACACTTCACCCGATTCTACGTTTGCAAAGTTGCCCTTGACGCCACCGGCGCACCACAACGCCCCGGCTGGCACATCGAGCGTCGCGGCGGATCGGATCGCCGGCTACACGAAAGACCTGCGCGCCCGCGTGCTGGCGTTCCTCGTGGCGCAAGGCGCGCACGGTGCAACCGATGACGAAGGCGAAGCCGTCTTGGGGATCAAGTGCCAGACGTACACGCCCCGTCGTGGCGAGTTGGTGAAGTTGCGGCTGGTGATTGATTCGGGACGCCGACGCAACACGGCGAGCGGTCGCCCGGCGGCGGTGTGGGTCGCGGCGACGCCGACACACGCGGAACTCGCTGCGGCGGGGGAGGCGGGATGAAAACTCCTCCGACGTTTGTTACTCGCATGGATCGGCTCGCGAACGCGCCGACAATGACCGCTGCGGAGCGGGGCGTCTTGCTCGCGTCGGTCCGTTGGTTGAACGCCGACGGCGAACTGTGGCCCGCTACAGGAAACTGGGCGCGACTTGCGGGCGTCACGGTGCGAACGCTTCAACGCATCCTCCGACGCTTGGTTGCCGCCGGCGTTCTCGAAGTTGTCGAAGCGTCCAACGGTGGCGCGAATCGCACGACGAAGTATCGCATCCCGTGTTTGCTTGAAAACCCCGACGCCACGTCGGGGTTGGAACCCCGACCGGGACGCCATGAAACTCCGACGCCCAAGCCTGCGCCCCCCGACGTGCGCGACGCAAAACCCCGACCGGTGGTCACCCAATCTTCAAGGGAACAACAAAAGGAACAACCATCATCCCCGGCGGGTGTTGTTGCCTCTCTCTCTTTGGACCTGCGGGAACACGTCTACGCGACGCCGGATCGGCTGGCGTGGATCGAGCGGGACGCGCCGAGCAAAGACAATCCGGGGGCGTGGGCGGCATCGTGTATTCGCGGGGGTTGGCCCGTACCACCACCGACGCCAGAGCAAGCGATCGCTTCGGCCAAGGCCGACCGGATCGCCCGACTCGCGGAGTTTGACGCCATGCCGAGCGATGAGCGGGCGTCAATCCTGGAAAGCGTGTATCGGCTGTTCCCGAACCTTGCGGGTCGCCCGGCGAGCGATGCCGGCGTGCGTGGCGGCATCCTTCGGGTGCTAGGGGCGAGTCGATGAGTGGGCGAGAATCGGAACTCCAACGGGTATAGTTGCGGCGTAGCAACGGGTAGGGTAGACTTTGAGTATGGCAAAACTAACGAACACGATTCGAGCGGCGGTGAAGGCGAGCGATCAAACGCCCTATGCGATTGCCAAGGGTGCGAACGTGGCCCGTAGTCAACTGTCGCGGCTGCTGAGTGGCGAAAGCGGCATGACGGTGGACACGCTCGAACGGCTGGCAGACTACTTGGAGTTGCGAATCACGATCGAACCTAAAGGCAAGAGTACGAAGGGACGGTGAAGCATGGCGAGTGTTTTCAAGCGCAAGGGTGAGAAGCGTTGGACCATCGCTTACTTCGACCATGAAGGGCGTCGGCGCGAGCGAGCAAGCGGGACCACAGACAAGCGGCTCGCCGAGCGGATCGCGGCGGAGTGGAGCGATCGGGAGTTGGAGCGGGTGCGCGGGCTGGTGGACCCGGTGACCGAGCGGCTGGCGTCCGAGCGGATGCGACCGCTGTCGGCGCACTTCGACGACTACTCGGCGCACCTCGAATCTCTGCAACGCGATACACGCCACGTTGAAGGCACAACGCGGTACCTGCGCAAGTTGGCCGACGCGCTGGAGTGGCGAACGCTGGCGAACATCGACGCCAACGCCCTAACGGCGCACCTGTCCGAGCAAGCCGAGAAACGCGGAACGGGAGCGCGGACGTTCAACGCGGCGGTGACAGCGTGGCGTGCGTTCGGGCGGTGGTGTGTCCGATCCAACCGGCTGGCGGCGAACCCGCTGGCTGGAATCGGGACGCGAAACACCGACGGCGATCGTCGGCGCGTGCGCCGGGACGTTTCGACGGATGAACTGGCCCGGATCATCGACGCGGCTGTCCGATCCCCGATGGTGACGGTGGCGAAGAAGGCGCGGAACGCGAACAAAGAACTGCGCACGGGAACGGTGCGCATGACCTACCCCGAGCGAGCGTGGGCGTATCGCATCGCGGCGGGCACGGGGTTTCGTGCCGGCGAAGTGGCGAGTCTGACGCCCGAGAGTTTCGACCTGGACGGCGATACCCCGAGCGTGATCGTCGAAGCGGCGTACTCCAAGCGCAAGCGCCGGGACGTTCAACCGATCCGCCCCGACTTAGCGGCGATGCTGCGCCCGTGGCTGGCGACGAAGGCCCCCGGCGAGCGGGTGTGTCCGCTGCCAGACGGGAAGGCGGGGCTACTGCTGCAAGCGGATATGGACGCGGCGCGTGCGGCGTGGATCGCCGAAGCCCGCACACCCGGCGAGCGGGCGGAGCGGGAAGTGTCGGACTACCTGCGTCACACCGACGCCGCTGGGCGGGTGGTGGACTTCCACGGGCTGCGCGTTCACTACGTTTCCCGCGTGGTCGAAGCCGGCGCGAACGTGAAAGAGGCGATGGAATTGGCCCGGCATAGTGACCCGAAATTGACCCTCAAGACGTACGCCCGGGTCGGGATGCACAACCTGACGCGGGTGCTGGACGGGATGCCCAAAGCGGATACGCGCCCCACGCGGGAAGCCGAAGCCTTGCGGGCAACCGGCACCGATGACCACGCCGTAAGTCGTGAAACTGACCCCCCGCAAAAAAGCCCGCACTCTGACCACGGAACTGGGCGAAGCAGCGCGGCATCGCGCGGCGAACATGACAACTCACCGACGGTGATCGGTGGCAACAAACCCTTGCGAATTGCGGAGTTGGGAACCGCTGCGCGGTGTGGCGCGGCTCCCTGCGAGAATGCCCCCCGAAGGACTCGAACCTTCGACCCGCTGATTAAGAGTCAGCTGCTCTACCAACTGAGCTAGGAGGGCATAAACGGATTGTCTCGCATGCGGGCGAGGCTTAGCCTAGCCGGGCTGTGCGAGAGAGGAGTTTAGGCGGTTCTCGGCGGTTGTCCAGTGAGGGGTGACAGAGTTGTCTGGGGTGGAGTGGCGGGCTATCATCTCGACCCGGGCAGCCGGGGTTTTGGTTTCTGTTTCGTCAGCACATGCAAGCCTGCGGCGAGGAGTCCGGGCGATAGCGGAGGTGACGCAGGTCACGCCGCGAGGAGTTTTCGATGCAACCTACCCATCGCGTCAGCTATGGCCGCACTCGTCGCCGCCGCAACCACCACGCTCTTGACACTGTGAACCCCACGCTGTGCCCGCTCACCGGTCTGCCCAAGATGCACCACCGCGTGTGCGCCACCAGTGGCTACGTTCGCGCTGGTCTGCAGATCAAGGTGCCCAAGCTCGGCATCGGCGTGCCGAAGAAGTGAAGAAGTGAGGTTGGCTGCACGGCTTCGACTCTGAAGCTGAGTACCGGCCAGCTTCAACAAACAATTGATACAAGGCAGCCGCAGCACATGCTGCGGTTGTTTTTTGATGCGTTTCAGACTGTGTGACTCCGTCGAGCGCTTGTGTCGAAGTCAGAGCGCATGACCATGCGTGTGATCTTGGTTTGGTGCGGTGCGTTGTCGCTTGCTCTGGGCATGAGCAGTGCCGGGGGCTGTGCCTCGTCGCGCTCTGGGGAGCATGCCGTGAAGAATCCGGTTCGTTACTTTGAGATTCCCGTCACTGATATGGACCGTGCAATGCGGTTCTACGCATCGGTCTTCGGCGCCGATTTTGAACGTACGCCGATCGACGGCAATGACATGGCATTGTTTCCGTTCGATGCATCCGCACCGGGCATCACCGGTGCGTTGGCGAAGGGCGAGAGCTACACGCCGGGCCGGCAGGGTGTTCGCATCTACTTCTCAGTTGACGATATCGATACGACACTCGCACGCGCCAACGCAGCAGGCGGTCGCACGCTGTATCCGAAGGCCTCGATCGGCGAACTGGGGTGGGTTGCAGAGCTTGAAGACAGCGAAGGCAACTGCATCGCGATACATGCGGATGCGGACTGACGTGGCAGCCTGAACATCGTGATGGTCGGTTCTCGCTGCGAATCGAACTGGTGGCTCGGCGGGTGGCTCACAGCACGTGCACGCCGGCACACGAGATAACGCCGCCGGTTCACGGTGAGCGAGTTCGATCGATCGCGCGGACGATGTCTTGCTCTGGAAACGTCACAACGCACGACTGGCTGCACTGAAACAGTTGTCGAGCGTGCGCGTTTGTATGATCGCAACATGCGACGAAGCAGTCAGTCGCTGGGATCTCGAAATCGCTGACGAAAGAATGATCGCAGCGTTGATCACGGTGCTTGCGTACACAAGCCAGCGAACGCAATGAGCCCGGTTTCATGGCATATTCATGCCGACGCACACTTGCCGCCCATCGCAGTGCGATCGTGTTCCGTACCCTCACGCAATGTCGCGTCCCCTTGAAGTAGTCAGTGAATTCAAGCCCATGGGCGATCAGCCGACGGCGATCGCGCAGCTCGTGAGCGATCTACGCGCAGGCAAGCCTGCGGCGGTGCTGCTTGGTGCAACCGGCACAGGCAAGACATTCACGATGGCACACACCATCGCGCAGCTGGGCAAGCCAGCGCTCATCTTGAGCCACAACAAAACGCTCGCCGCACAGCTCTTTGAGGAGATGCGAGAACTGTTCCCCAAGAACAGCGTGAATTACTTCGTCAGTTACTATGACTATTACCAGCCTGAGGCGTACATCCCGCAGCGCGACATCTACATCGAGAAAGACTCTTCTCGCAATGATGACCTGGACCAGTTGCGTCTGGCCGCCACCAGCAACATCCTGTCACGGCGCGACACCATCGTCGTCGCCAGCGTGTCGTGCATCTTCGGCTTGGGCAGTCCCGAAGCCTATGGTCAACGCGTACTGACGATCACGAAGGGCTCTCGTGTCAATCGGCGTGCGTTCCTCGGCGCTTTGACTGCCATGCAGTACAACCGCAGCGAACTGGAATGGAAGCGCGGCCAGTTTCGCGTGCGAGGCGACAGTCTGGATATATGGCCGGCGTACGAGAAGTTCGCGGTGCACGTCGAGCTATTCGGCGACGAGATCGACCGGATCGAACTCGTCAACCCCACGAGCGGTGAAGTGCTTGCGGAAGAAAAGCAGTTCTTTCTCTTCCCCGCGGTGCACTATGTGATGCCTGAAGAGCAATTGCAGACTGCCCTCGCTCAGATTCGTCAAGAGCTCGATGAACGCGTCATGCAGTTCCGCAGTGAAGGCAAACTCCTCGAAGCCCAGCGACTGATTTCTCGCACCAAGTATGATCTTGAATTGCTCGCGGAAACGGGCACATGCCCGGGCATCGAAAACTACTCGCGATTCATGGATGGCCGCATGCCGGGCGAGCGTCCCTACACGCTGCTTGACTACTTCGACTTCGCGCCGCCCGCCGTCGGCGCTGGTTTCATCGAGCGAGCGGCGGAACGCACCAGCAAGCAAGCGAGTGAGCGAACAACGGGCGAGGAGGGTATTGAAGCGTTGGCGTCTGCCGGGCCGCTCGGCATGCGCACGGTTGGCATGGAAAGTCCCGCTCGCGAACGCACTATCCGGCCCAACTACCGCGATTGGCTGCTGATCATCGACGAAAGCCACGTGACGGTGCCGCAGATTCGAGCCATGTTTAACGGCGATAAAGCCCGCAAGACCGTGCTCGTCGATCACGGCTTCCGGCTGCCTAGCGCACTGGATAACCGCCCGCTGCGCTTTGAAGAGTTTGAAGCCATCGTCCCGCAACTGCTCTTTGTGAGTGCAACGCCTGCGCAGTACGAACTCGAAAAGACCACAGGCGTCGTTGCGGAGCAGGTCATTCGTCCCACTGGTCTGCTCGATCCGCAGATTGAGATCAAACCCACCAAGGGCCAGGTGCCCGACTTGCTGGAGCAATGCCAAAACCGCATCGCACGAGGCGAGCGAGTGCTCGTCACCGCGCTCACCAAACGACTGTGCGAAGACTTGGCCAGCTACTTGAGCGACAAGGGACTCAAAGTTCGCTACCTGCACAGCGACATCGAAACACTCGATCGCGTAGAGATCCTTGTCGATCTGCGTATGGGGAATTTCGATGTGCTCGTAGGTGTCAACCTGCTGCGCGAAGGCCTTGACTTGCCGGAAGTCTCGCTGGTCGCGATTCTCGACGCCGACAAGGAGGGGTTCCTGCGTTCGCCGACATCGCTCATCCAGCTCATGGGCCGCGCCGCGCGCAACGTCAACGGGCGCGTCATCATGTACGCCGACAGCATGACGCCCGCGATGCAGAACGCCATTGACGAGACAGAACGCCGCCGCAAGAAGCAGGTGGCGTACAACGAAGCGAACGGCATTACGCCGCAGACGATTCAGAAGGCGATTCGTCGCGGCTTGGCTCATGATCTTCAGGCTCGCAAGACCGCGCGCGAAGCGACCAAGAGCAACGAGCCCGAGTTTGAGATTGGCGAGATGATCCGCATGCTCGATGAAGAGATGCTGCAGGCGGCGAATGCACTGGAGTTTGAACGCGCCGCTCACCTTCGCGATCAAGTGAACAAACTCAAGCAGCGTCAGGCCAGTGCCAAGGGCGAAACTCCCGCCAAGATTCGTCGCAGCGACGTGGAACAGGGCAACAAGGGAAAAGGTCGCCGCGGCGGCAAAGCCGGCTCCCCAGGAGCCCCGGGTACGCGTGCTGGCAAACGAAAGGGCCGCAAATAGTCGCAGAATCCCGCATTTCGCGGACCCGTGATCGCACCGATTCCCCACTACGATGACGCAATGCCATACGACGATGCCAAGCAGTCTCGCGCCGCGTTTCTTCGCAAGTTGACGTACTACCTCTGCGGCATCGCTATCGGATTCATGGTGCTTGGTGTGTTGCATAATGCCAAGAAGCAGCGCATGCTGCGCCTCAAGCAAGAGGAAACCGCCCGGCAGATGGCCCCCAAAGAGACGTCGCCCGCATTTCCGCCGCCGCCCGCAGAGACTGTCGCTCCCGCTGCGCCCGTCAACGCGCCGCCGACGAACCCATAAGGTCCGCTTCGCCAGGCACGCACTTCAATCCAGATCGCACCTATGCCCACGACCACTCCGCTGCCCAAGGTGGATGTGCCACCCGCCGGTTCCACCATGCCCCAGCCCACCACTGTCATGTCGTCCAACACGCGTGCCATCCGCGTTCGCGGCGCGCGCGAGCACAATCTCAAGAACGTCAATCTTGAGATCCCGCGCGACAAGCTCATCGTCATGACCGGCCTGTCAGGCAGCGGCAAGAGCAGCCTTGCGTTTGACACCATCTTCGCCGAAGGTCAGCGCAAGTACATGGAGAGTCTGTCCGCGTACGCACGGCAGTTTCTCGACCAGCTCAAGAAGCCCGACGTTGACGAGGTCGAAGGCATTCCGCCCACCATCGCCATCGAGCAGCGCAGCAGCGGCAGCAACCCGCGCTCAACAGTCGCGACAACAACCGAGATCTACGACTACCTCCGCCTGCTCTTTGCTCGCTGCGGCCGGCCCTACTCCTGGGCCCCCACCAAGACCAAAAAGGACGGCACGATTCTCGAGCGCAGCGGCAAGCCCATCAGCGCCACTAGCAGCTCGCAGATTGTCGATGCACTCATCAGCAAGCCCGCTCGCGCCATGATCCTCGCGCCCGTCGTCCGCGGACGAAAGGGCTTCCACCGCGATGTGCTGGAAGATCTCTCGCAGCAAGGGTGGACGCGCGTTCGTGTGAACGGCGAGATCAAGGATCTCCGCGACGTGCTCAAGGAGCCAGGCGAAAACCCGCTGAAACTTGGCCGGTTTGAGAAGCACACGATCGAAGCAGTCATTGACCGTCTCTCGCTTGACGCCGAGAACCGCCAGCGCGTGGCAGAAAGCGTGGAATCGGCCATTCGCCTTGCGAACGGCATCGTCATCGCGAGTATCGAAGATCCAGCAAAGCCCGGCACGTTCGTCGATCGTTCCTTCAGCACGCTCTTTGCTGATCCTGAACACCCTGAAGTCGCGCTCGAAGAACTCGAGCCCCGACTGTTCAGCTTCAACAGCCCCTTCGGTGCATGTCCTGCGTGCAATGGTCTCGGCACGCTGCTGGAGCTTGACGAACGCCTCGTGCTGCCCGACGAAAGCAAGGCACTGAGCGAAGGTGCCATCGAGGCGTACGCCAAGAACGTGATGGTCAAGAGCTGGTTCAACCGTGGTATTCGCAAGTTCTGCAAGTACTACAAGGTGAACATCGACGCGCCGGTGAGCGCACTGACCGCTGACCAGCGCCGCACGCTGCTCTGGGGCGCACCGCCCGAAGAAGCCCGCAAAATGGGCATGAAGTGGCAGGGCGTGATTCCCGAACTGACCGAGTGGTGGCAGAAGACCGACAATGAATCGGTCAAGGAATGGCTCAGCAAGTTCTTTACGGACAAGCCTTGCACGACGTGTCACGGCGACCGCCTCCGCATCGAAGCGCTGCACGTGCTCATTGAGAGCGACAATGCTGTCCCGGCAGATGAAGTCGTGTCGGCCAACGTCATCGGTCGTCCGACCAGCACCGAACAGCCCGCGGAGAAGTCGGCGAAGGCGAAGGCTACGGCCTCGCTGCGTCACCTCAATGTTGCCGAATTCTCTCGCCTCAACATCACCGATGCGATCAGCTTCGCCCAAGGCCTCAAGCTCAGCCAAGAGCAGCGCATCATCGCGGAACCAATCCTCAAAGAAATCAACAACCGCCTCAAGTTCCTTGCAGGCGTTGGTCTTGAGTACCTCAATCTCTCCCGCAAAACCGCCACGCTTTCAGGCGGCGAAGCGCAGCGCATCCGCCTCGCTTCGCAGGTCGGCAGCGGCCTCGTCGGTGCGTGCTACGTGCTTGACGAGCCCACCATCGGCCTCCACCAGCGCGACAATACCCGGCTGATCGACACACTCCGCCACCTGACCGACATCGGCAACACCGTGCTCGTCGTCGAACACGACGAAGACATGATCCGCGCCGCCGACCACGTTGTTGACGTCGGCCCAGGCCCGGGCGTGCATGGCGGCACCATCGTCGCCCAAGGCACCGTCGCCGAAATCATCGCGACGCCACGCAGCATCACGGGTGATTACCTCGCCGGGCGTCGCAAGATCGAGCTTCCCAAGCAACGCCGCAAGCTCAACGAGAAGCAAGGCATCGTCGTCAAGGGCGCTCGCGAGAACAACCTCAAGAACGTCGACATCACGTTCCCGGTTGGCGGTCTCATCTGTGTCACAGGTGTCTCAGGTAGCGGCAAGAGCACGCTCGTGAACGACATTGCCCTGCGTGCCGTGAAGAACACGCTGCTGGGCATGCGTGAGACCCCGGGCGCTCACGCCAGCTTCAAAATGAGTCCGCTCATTGACCGCGTCATCGAAGTCGATCAGACTCCCATCGGTCGTACACCGCGCAGCAACCCTGCAACCTACACCGGCTTCTTTGACGACATTCGCAAGGTCTTCGTGCAGACCAAGGAAGCCAAAGTCCGCGGCTACAAACCCGGGCGTTTCAGCTTCAATGTGCCCGGCAAGTCTGGTGGCGGTCGCTGCGAAGCTTGTCAGGGCCAGGGCCTCAAGAAAATCGAAATGCACTTCCTGCCCGATGTCTTCGTCGAGTGTGAAGTCTGCCGTGGCAAGCGATACAACCGCGAAACGCTCGAAGTGACATACCGCGGCAAGAACATCAGCGATGTGCTCGACATGACCGTCGAGAACGCCATCGGCTTCTTCGAGAACCACAACAAGATTCTGCGGTTCCTCCGATGCCTGCACGAAGTGGGGCTCGATTACGTCACGCTGGGCCAGCCCAGCACGCAGCTCTCCGGTGGTGAAGCGCAGCGCATCAAACTCGCGACCGAACTCGCACGCGGCACGAGCATCTTTGGCGGCTGGGATGGTTTGTCACAGGAAGATCTGAAGAAGGACAAGGCGAACAAACCACAAAGCGAGCCCACCGTCGTTGCCGAAGATGTCGAAGATGCCGGTGAAGAGTCATCACCTCGCCGCTCTCCGGGCCGCGTGTCGCCTTCCGCGCCCACGTTGTACATTCTCGATGAGCCCACGACGGGCCTGCACTTTGAAGACATCCGCAAGCTCGTGTCAGTCATGCATCGCCTGGCCGACGCAGGCAACACCCTCATCGTCATCGAGCACAATCTGGATGTCATCAAGTGCGCCGACTACATCATCGACCTTGGTCCCGAAGGCGGCGACAAGGGCGGCATGATCGTCGCCAAGGGCACGCCGGAGGAAGTCGCCAAAGTCAAGGCGAGCCACACCGGTCGCTACCTCGCGCCGCTGCTCAAGCGTTGAGTCGTGGCGGCCGTCGTCGGCACCGCTTGAAATATCCATGCATGCAATGAATAATCATGCATGGCCGACAAGACGACCCGCCATGCCCGCATTCGTGACCTGCTGCAGCGCAAGCCCCTCCACAGTCAGGAGGAACTCGCCACGCTGCTCAGCCGCGATGGCTACTCCGCCACGCAAGCCACCCTATCGCGCGACCTGCGCGAGCTTGGCGTCTTCAAAGGCCCCGAGGGCTATCGCCTTCCCGAGCAGGTCGCAGCAGCATCCATGAGCGCGACGCAAGACGCCTCTCGCGAATCGCTGGTCAGCGCCATGCATCGCTTCTGCCGCAAGGTCACTTTGGCCGCCAGCATCGTGGTGGTGCAGACCGGCCCGGGCGAAGCTTCGGCGCTTGCGAATGAAATGGACCAGGCCGAATTGCCGGGCATGGCTGGCACCGTCGCGGGCGATGACACTATCTTTGTTGCCTGCACCAACACCGCGCACGCAGCCAAGCTCGCGCGTCTCTTTCAACGCATGAAGTCCTGACTTGGCTTCACCACCTCGCGCCCCACATCGCCTTGGAGCACGCATTGACCGAATCACACATTCATTCCATCGCTGTCGTCGGCGCTTCCGGCTACAGCGGCGCTGAGCTTGTCAGCATCCTGCTCCGTCACCCGCACGTGCGCGTCGCCGGCCTGTTCGGCAGCGGCAAGAGCGAGAAAGCCGGCGGCCCGCCACCAACCTTCGACGAAGTCTTCGGCAACTTCCGCAACGCGCTGTCACTGCCCGTGCAAGCGACAGATGTCAACGCCATCGCCGCTCTCAAACCCAGCGCGGTTTTCCTCTGCACCCCGCACGAAGCAAGCCTTGAGCTCGCCCCGCAACTGCTCGACAAGGGCATCACCGTTCTCGATCTGTCCGCCGCGTTTCGCCTGCGCGATGCCAGCGCGTACAACACCTTCTACGGCTTCACGCACACGCACACCGGTCTGCTCGACACGGCTGTATACGGCCTTGCCGAGTTGCACCGTTCGCACATCGCCCGCGCCAATCTCATCGCGGTGCCGGGCTGCTATCCCACCAGCATCATCCTGCCGCTCGCGCCGCTCGTGCGTGCCGGTGCCATTCGCCGCGAGCAAGACGGCTCACTCCGTCGCCCCATCATCGATGCCACCAGTGGCGTCAGCGGCGCGGGACGCAAGGCCGAGCAGCGTTTGCTCTTCTGCGAAGTGTCGCAGCAGGCATACGGCGTGCTCAAGCACCGCCACCAGCCAGAGATCGACGCGTACGTCGGCACATCCACGTACTTCACGCCGCACTTGGGTCCGTACGACCGCGGTATTCTCAGCACGATCCACATTGATCTCGCAGATGGCTGGACGGAATCTCGCGTGCGTGAAACCCTCGCCGCCGCGTATCGCGATGAACCGTTCATCCACCTCTGCAAGCCGGGCGTGTGGCCCAGCGTGAACGATGTCGCTCGCACCAATCGCGTCGATATCGCCCTCGCCGCTGACTCTCGCGGCCACTGCATCATCAGCAGTGCCATCGACAACCTCACCAAGGGTGCCGCCGGTCAGGCCATCCAGTGCATGAATATTCGCCTGGGTCTTCCCGAAACCACCGCACTGCCTCGCACGTGAGTCTCGTCGCCATTTTCGCTGTGTCGCCTTTCACCTTTTCGCTTCCTCCCATGCCCTCACCCATCGTCATCAAAATCGGCGGCGTCGCGCTCGAACAGCAAAGTGCCTCACCTGCATTGTGGACGCGGCTCGTTGCGCTGCATCGCAGCCATCCGGGCGGCCTCGTGCTCGTCCACGGCGGCGGCAAAGCCGTCGACCGGCTGCTCGCCGCTTTGGGCATGGAAACCAAGCGACACAACGGCCTGCGCATCACGCCGCCCGACCAGATGGACATCATCACGGGTGTGCTCGCGGGCACACTCAACAAGAAGCTCGTGGGCTGCATCAACGCCGCCGGCGGCAAAGCCGTGGGCCTCTGTCTGGGCGACGGCAACGACCTGCACGCTGCCCGCCTGCACGTGCAAGGTACCGACCTTGGCTGCGTGGGCGAAGTCACCGGTGGCGACGCAGGCCTGCTGCGCACGCTGCTTGCGCATCAATACCTGCCTGTCGTCGCGTGCGTGGGGCTCGATGCCTCCGGCACGCCGCTCAACATTAATGGCGACGATGCCGCCGCTGGCGTTGCCAAAGCCCTC
Organism: Phycisphaerae bacterium; assembly: GCA_046316615.1. Taxonomy (GTDB): domain Bacteria; phylum Planctomycetota; class Phycisphaerae; order Phycisphaerales; family UBA1924; genus BJHL01. The sequence goes on along the minus strand of JBKDAN010000043.1, from coordinate 3,371 downwards.
AGCGCGCACAGCCTCGTGCTGCTCACCGACGTCGCAGGCGTGCTCGATGCCGACAAACGCCTCATCACGCAGCTCTCGCCAGCCGACATCCAACGTCTTTCCGCGCAAGGCGTCATCACGGGCGGCATGATTCCCAAGCTGCAAGCCGCCGCCGCGACCGCGGCCCACCTGGGCGCGCCGGTCACCATCATGTCCGGCGCAGTCACCAGCGATCTGGAACGCTGGGCCGCGGGCGAAGCCGTCGGCACACGCATCTTGCCGGCGTAAGCACGTACGCTCACGCGTCACGCGCGCAACAACGCGACTTGTCACCCCACGCATGAGCCTCTTCGCTGCATCCACGCCCCCACCGCTCACACGCGCTGCGCACACGCGCATCGCGCTGTGGAATCTGCGTCACGGCGGCGGCAACGAGCGCACGCCCGCCCACGCGCTGCACCTGCTCACGCTCGATGCTGACATCATCATCCTCACCGAGCTTCGGGCCGCACGTGGCAGCCAGCTTGCTAGTGCGCTCACGGCCCACGGCTACACGCACAGCTGTATCGCCGCCGCACCGCAGCCCCACATCAATCGCGTCGCGATCCTCGCACGCGTGCCGCTGCACACGGTCGCGTGCGATTCACCGCGGCTGCTTGTCGCTCGTGCCCACATCCCGCACGCTGCGCCCCTCACCATCATCGCTGCGCACATTCCCGATGAGTCCGCCCCCCGCGGTCGCGCCGATTGCTGGCAGAGCCTGCTGGCCCACGCCCGGACCCACGCCGCCGAAAACAGCCTCATCGCGGCGGATTTCAACACCAGCCGATCCGGCATCGATGCCCCGCGTCCGGGCCAGACGTGCGAACGCCACATGGGCACGCTGACCAGCTTGGGGTACACCGACAGTTGGCGCGGCTTCGCGAGCGGCGCAACCGACGCGTGGAGCTGGCAAGGCCCCCGCGGCGAGCGGCATCGCCTGGACGGCATTCACCTCTCGCAAACGCTGCAGAAACAAGCCGAAAATGCCGTCTATGACACGACTTGCGTCACCGGCGGATTGTCAGATCACGCCGCGTTTGTGCTCACCTTGCGCGCGATGGATGGCCCCTGAAGTCCGCGCGCCAAACCGCCCAGCATTGTGGAAAACTCGCCGCGCGAGCGGGTTTCTGCGGGAATCGAAGATGTGAAAATGTGCAAAACTGTGCAGCCTTTGGGTGTGAGCAGCCGAAAAATCGCGTAATTCCCGGTGAAAATGGACCACCGGGACTTGCAGAGTTCATGTGAATGTGATACACATGCACATCCTGTGGCACCCAACGTGAGGTGCGCCGCCCCGGGCCAGCGAGTTGGGCCCGACGAAGGTTCGGAGAACCTTCGGCGTAGGAATGGAGACTGAACAATGGCCAAGAAAGCCGCCGCCGCTAAAGCCGCCCCCAAGCCCGCGAAGCTCACCGCTTCAGCCAAGCCCCGCAAGAAGAGCGAGCTCTTCACGCTCATCGCCGACCACGCGGGCATCAGCCGCAAGCAGGTCGCCGGTGTGTTCGAAGCCATGGGCAAGGTCATGGCTGTCGACCTCGCCAAGCCCGCCGCCGGCAAGCCCAAGATGTTTGTCGTCCCCGGCATGATGCGCATCAAGGCTGAATACAAGGCCGCCGTGCCCGCACGCAAGGGCATCGACCCCTTCACCAAGACGGAAAAGATGTTCAAGGCCAAGCCCGCCAGCACGCGCCTCAAGATCCGCCCCCTCAAGGCCCTCAAGGCGATGGTGTAAGCCACCCGCGGCGGGGCGCACGCCCACGCCAGCACCAAACAATGAACAACGCCGATGCACACGCATCGGCGTTGTTGTTTACTGGGGTCTGACTGCACCGCTGGTGGCTGGCACAAAGGTGGCAACGCATCGGGATGTGATCGAGTTGGAGCGGGTGTCGGTACAATGGCACAGCGATCGTCGCGTGATACGCGTCGATGAGGAGGGACCAACGATGATCAGCACAAACCTGCGGAGCGGGATGGGGGTGGCAGTGTGCGTAGCCGGGCTTGCGCTCGGTGGCAGCATGGCCTTCGGGCAGGCGTATCCGATCGAGAGCCAGTTGCGATTCGAAGTGTGGGACGGTTCGACGTGGGCGAGCAGCGTCGTTGCGCAGCCGGGTGGACGCGTGGAGGTGCGGGCGGTGGTGTCGTACACCGGTCCCAACACCGCCGTGCTCGGGCTGGGGAGCCTGCTGTATCAACCCGTGTTCAGCAACTGGGACAACGACGGCGCTTCGCAGGATGATCTGGGCTCGTGGCGCAACGGCGGCGTCGGCGGCGATGGGATTGCCAACTCGATGCTCACCGCCAGCGAAGGCGCTTCGGGGGCCGCGCTCGCGACGTATGGCCGAGTGGGCTTTGGCGCTCAGCGTTCGCAGTCCAGCACGTTCAGCACCATCACCAATCACCGGCACGCAGGCGGGTCGAGCGGCGCGCCGCAGGGCAGTTTCCTGCGTGCTGCGGGGGCATTTGCCACGCAGTGGCCGCAGTTAAACCCGCCCGCGTGGACGATCGAGGACAGCAACCGCATCACTACTGGTATGAGTGCACGCCAATTGACACGAGTCAATCCTCGCACGGGTCTGGTCAACCCGTTCTGGACAGGCGGCACGACGGATATCGTCATTTTCCGGCAAGCCGTGCTGCTGAGCGACATGGATGTAGCCCGCACCATCAGCATCAGCAGCGAAGAAGCGTTTCTTGAGCGCGAGCAGTTTGCCGCCGGAACCACGGACAATCGACGCTTCATGTCGTGGTGGACCCAGGAAATGGGCGGCTCGGTGCCGGACTATCGCAGCGGCGTGGAGTTTGTCTCAGCGTCCATCCACGTGGTCCCCAGCCCGGCGGCAGGAGTCGCGATGGTTGCCTTTGCCGGTCTGCTCTTGACGCGGCGGCGCGAGCGTTGCCGCTAAGACGAGCGAGCAAATAGTCGAGCGATGCCGCTACACGCATCCGCACACGCACGCCTCTTCATCTGCGCAACTCCCCACCTGCTCACGCGCGTCTTCGCCTCGTTCGCTTGTTCGCTCGTTCGCTCTCTTCCCCCTCGCTCGTTCGCTCGTTCTACCCTGCCCCCATATGCCCACGCATCTGCCGAATCCTCGTGTCTCGCCGCGGTTTGCGGGTTTGGTCACGTTTGGTCGCTATCCGCGCCTCGAAGATGTCGCGGCGGAGCACCTGCCGGTGGACTGGTGCATCTACGGCGTGCCGTTTGACACGGGTGTGACGTATCGGCCCGGGGCCCGCTTTGGGCCGCGCGGCGTGCGTGAGGCTTCGCAGTATCTCAAGCGCTTTCACATTGAGCACAACGTGGATGTGTGCGAGAAGCTGAGCCTGACGGACGCGGGTGACAGCCC